>JBQTIO010000105.1:0-13102 GCA_052388075.1 Nitrospiraceae bacterium | reverse complement strand
ATCAACGGAGCATCGCGTTCGCTTGTGCGCCACTGGTACTTGGCATCACATCTTTGTTCAGTTCCGGATGCGGGGTCTATATGGCCTTCACGCAGCCTTCTCACGTCGACACAGGAGCATTGGAAGGAGGAGAAGGCTTCTCGCGTGACGTCCTCATTGAAAAGCTCGGGTCTCCGAAATCCACTGTCAAGAATGCCGATGGAACTCGAGAGGACATGTATGAGTTTTATGAAGGATCCGCAACAGGATGGAAAATCGGACGTGGCCTCTTCCACCTCGGTGCGGATATCGTGTCGATGGGATTGTGGGAAATCGCCGCAACTCCGGGGGAGTATCTCCTAAAGGAGACAGGCAAGATCACAGCGCGGGCTACCTTCGACGCAACTGATCGACTCACGTCCTTTAAAGTCCTTGGGCGCGAGGGGAAAAAACTCGAAACGACTACTGGGCGATAAGAATGACCCAGCCTGGGGAAGTAGAACTTCCGGACACACGGTGGACCCGTGTGTCCGGCCTGCTCGCTCCACAATGTCCCGCCGTCGCCGCAGAACCCAGCCTATCACCTCATGGCCGACGTCAGAGGAAACAGTTCCAGGAACCATTAGCTGTTCGACTGCCTGATCGCACAGATTGACGGCTGAAACAAATGGAAAACGAGATGACGAAAGACAACACGCACATTACTAACCAAACACACGTCGACCACGAATAGATTCCCCGTTCCATTCCCCGCCGAACAAGCCTCCGCTCGCTTTGACTGTGAACAGGCCTTCCCGGTCTATGAATCACCGTTCATAACTTTTTGGCCGCTCCTTCTTCTCGCTCTCCTTTTTCTATCGCTCAGTCCCCGACGGTATCTCCGCTCATCGTAACGGACTCTTCTCTACTTAGAGGAGCCAAACAACTCGCCTACCATCACGCGCAAACCGCCTGAACTGCTGGCACGTGAATTGCCGTGGGCTGCCGAGTGAGAGGTACACCACATCGGTCCACACATAGCGCAGGTGAACTATGAAAACCAATACAGACGCCGGTGAGCACTTATACCGTTTGTTGATCGCGGAACTTTCCAACGCGGGATGCTTTCGTCCCACCACCGTACGCAACTTCGTGTATGGGACCTGCATCCTGGCAGGCTACACCGTCGCCTACGCGACGCTACTGACCGGCCCTGGGCTCGCTCTGCGCGGGTTGGCGATCATCGCACTCGCCTTCCTCAGCTTACACGCCGGGTTTCTGGCGCACGAAGCGGGCCATGGCGCGATGACCCGCAACCGCGTCGCCGCCGGGTGCGTCGGCCAGCTCTTCAACACGTTGCTCACCGGGCTCTGCTACTCGTATTTCAGCCATATCCATCGCCGGCACCACCCGCATTGTAACGACCGCTCACGCGACCCGGACATGCAATCAGAGTTTTTCAGCATGTATCCGCAGTCCGCTCGCGCCAAGAAGGGGCTCGGCAGGCTGATCACCAAATACCAGGCGGTCCTCATCTGGATCCTGGTGTGGCTACAGGGCTTCACACTGAAGATCGACAGCCTGCAGTTCCTGCGGCGCAACCACCGCACAACACGCGTGGATCAGGTCATGCTGGCCCTACATTTCGGGCTGTGGTTCGTCCCGTCGGTGCTGACCCTCGGCGTGGCGGATGCGGTGCTGAACTATGTGCTGATGACGCTGCTGATCGGCGGATATACCGGCACGATTTTTCTTGTCAACCACATCGGGACCCGCGTGATCGAACCTGATGAGTCGCTCTCGCACTTCCTGCACGAGATCGCTGTGACGCGAAACCTGGGCTCCTCCCGGCTGCACGATTTCTTCTTCGGCGGTCTGAACAACCACATCGAGCATCATCTGTTTCCTTCGATGCCGACGGCGCGCCTGCGCAACGCACGCCGCATCACCCGTGAGTTCTGCAGCAGGCACGGCATCGCCTATCGAGAGATGTCGTGGTTCGCCGCCGCACACGAAGTCGCACGCCATTTCAAGGCGATGTCCACCCTCGTTCCTGATCATGGGGAGGCGTAGTCATGGCGCTGAATACACGTCTCATGGCGTTGGCGGCGCTCGTGTTCGCGCTCGACGCCTGCTCGGTGCGACAGCTTGTCGTGAACCGGATCGGCGACGCCATCGCGCAGGACGGCAGCACATTTGCCACTGACGATGATCCGGAGCTGATACGCGTCGCGGCGCCCTTCAGTCTCAAGCTGATCGAGAGCCTGCTGGCGGAAAATCCGGATCATAAAGGCCTCCTGCTGGCGGCGTCACGCGGCTTTACGCAGTACGCCTACGCATTCGTGCAACAGGAAGCTGAAGAGTTCGAGGAGCGCGATTTGGCGCACGCCTTGCGCCTGGAAGATCGCGCCCGCCGGCTCTATAGGCGGGCACGCGATTACGGCCTGCGCGGCTTGTCGTTGGTTGGAAGTGATCTCGTCCGACAGCTGCGCGCCGATCCGCAGCAGGCCCTCGGCGCGTTTGCGCGCGGAGACGTACCGCTGCTGTATTGGACCGGCGCTTCGTAGGGTGCACTGATTGCCTTGTC
The DNA here is from genome assembly GCA_052388075.1 of Nitrospiraceae bacterium. GTDB lineage: Bacteria > Nitrospirota > Nitrospiria > Nitrospirales > Nitrospiraceae > Nitrospira_D. Next base: position 10,557 of record JBQTIO010000105.1, on the reverse strand, counting down.
CAAGAACGACCCGGAGGCACTCGGCGACCTCCCCGTGGTGGAGGCGCTGATGGACCGTGCGCTGGAGCTTGACGAGTCCTTCGAGCGCGGAGCGATCCACACGTTCATGATCAGCTATGAGCCGGTCCGAAAGGGCCTGGGCGGCGATCCGCTGGCACGGGCGCGCCAGCACTTTGCACGCGCGCGACAGCTTTCGGGCGGCGCCGACGCGGCGCCGCTGGTGGCGCTGGCCGAGACCGTCTGTGTGCCGCAGCAGCGCCGCGCCGAGTTCGAGGCGCTGCTGCGCGAAGTCCTGAGCATCGACTCCGACCGAATCATCGAGAGACGCCTCGCCAATGTGCTGGCGCAGCGCCGCGCGCGCTGGCTGCTCTCTCGCATCGACAACCTGTTCACCGACTGAACCGAGGTCTCTTATGAAATCAATTCGTCTTATGGCAGTGGCCGCCACCGTGGTCGCACTCAGCTCCGCACACTTCTCGACGTATGCCGACGCACAGGAGCCGGTCAAGATCAGGCTCGGCACGCTGGCGCCACGCGGCACTTCCTGGCACCGCAGCCTGCTCGAGATGGGCGAGCAGTGGCGTGCGGCGCAAGGTCCTGGCGCCGGATTCGTCGTCTACACCGACGGCTCCCAGGGCGGCGAAGCAGACATGGTGCGTCGGATGCGTGTCGGACAGCTCAATGCGGCCTTGCTCACGGTCGTCGGTCTCAGCGAAATCGACCCCTCGGTGGCGGCACTACAGAAAATGCCGATGGTGTTTCGCTCGTGGGAGGAATTCGACTATCTACGCGACAAGCTGCGCCCGGCGCTCGACCGGCGACTGCTCGATAAGGGCTTCGTGGTGCTGTTCTGGGGTGACGCGGGATGGGTGCGCTTTTTCTCCAAGGGGCCGGCGCTGCGCCCCGCCGATTACCGCAAGATGAAGGTGTTCACCTGGGCTGGCGATATCCCTCAGGCCGACATCATGAAGTCGCTCGGATACCAGCCGGCGGTGCTGGAAATATCCGACATCCTTCCCGGCCTACAGACCGGCATGATCGACATGGTGCCAAGCACACCGTTCTGGGCGCTCACCTTCCAGTTCTACAAGTACACCCCCTATATGCTCGACATGAATTGGGTCCCTCTGGTCGGCGCCGTCGTCGTCACCCGCAAAGCCTGGGACGCGATGTCGCCGGCCGGCCAGGAGGCGCTGCGCCAGGCCGGGAATACGACGGGCGCGGAGTTGCGCGCCATCAGCCGCCGCGAAACTGAACAGGCGGTCGTGGCTATGAAGCAGCGAGGCCTCAAGGTGCAGCCGGTCACGCCAGAGGTCGAAACCGAGTGGCGCAAGCTCGCCGAACAGGTCTATCCCACGATTCGTGGCAAGATGGTGCCTGCCGAGTTGTTCGACGAGGTGCAGCGCCTGCTGCAGGAATACCGGGACGCCCAAGGTTCGCAGCACCAGGAGGAGCAGCGGTGATGAGCGTCGGCGCACGGGTCATCGCAGTGCGGACAATAGCCGGCTGTGGCGGCGTCCTCAAGGCCGTGGAGAACACGGTCCTAGTCCTGGCCCTCGCCGCCATGGCCTTGCTCCCCATTACCGAGATCGTCTTGCGTACGCTGTTTCGCGTGGGCGTTTCCGGGGCGGCCACGTTTACCCAACATCTCGCCCTGATCGCCGGAATGCTGGGTGCCGTGGCCGCGGCGCGCGAAGGGCGCTTGCTGTCGCTCTCGTCGCTGAACTCGCTGCTGAACAACGGCAGCGCCACATTGGTGCGTCATTTCACCGGGACGGTGGCCGTCGTCGTGGGCGGTCTCCTCAGCCTCGCCAGCTTCGAATTCGTGAACGTCGAGCGCGCCGGCGGCAGCACGATCGCCTACGGTGTCCCGGTGTGGGTGGCGCAGGCCGCATTGCCGATCGGCTTCACCCTGATCACGCTGCGGCTTGCCTGCGCGGTTACAGAGCATTGGGCGGGCCGCATTGCGGCGCTCGCGCTCGCGGGAGTCGTCGCGTTTGCCGCCATTGAGCGCCTGCCGCTCGGGGATGCGACGGTCATCGTGTCGATGAGCGTGCTGCTGGTCGCGGCCATCCTCGGCTCGCCCGCCTTTACCACGCTCGGAGGGGCGGCCCTGATTCTCTTCTGGAATGACGGCCTGCCGATCGCCTCCGTCGCGCTGGACCATTACCGGCTCGTGGTCAACTCTTCGCTGCCGATGATTCCGTTGTTCACGCTGGCCGGCTACTTCCTTGCGGAGAGCCGCGCGCCGCAGCGCCTGATCCGCGTGTTCAACGCGCTGTTCACGGGGATGCGTGGCGGAGCCGCCGTCGCCACCGTCGTTGCCTGCGCGTTCTTTACCTCCTTCTCCGGCGCGTCGGGTGTCACCATCATCGCGCTGGGCGGAGTACTCATGCCGCTGCTGTCGAGCGCCGGTTACTCGCAGAAGAGCGCGCTGGGGCTGCTGGCGGGCGCGGGGTCGCTCGGCGGCATGCTGCCTCCCGGCCTGCCGCTCGTGCTGTATGCCATCGTAGCCAGGCTCTCGATCGAGGACATGTTCGTGGCGGGGATCCTGCCAGGGCTGCTCCTCATCGCGTTGATCGCGCTCTGGGGGATTTGCCTCGCCCCACCACAGGAGAGGGCGCAACCGGCCTTTGACTGGCGCGAGGCGATCCGCGCACTGTGGGCCGCGAAGTGGGAGCTGCTGCTCCCCGTGGTCGCGTTTGCGGGGCTGTTCGGGGGGGTTGTCACACCGGTTGAGGCCGCCGCGGTGACTGCCGTTTGCGCTTTTGCCGTCGCGGTCGTGATCCATGGAGACCTCAGTGTCAGGCGCGATGCCCCCCGCGTGATCGTGGAATGTGGGCTGCTCGTCGGCGGCATCCTCCTGATCCTCGGCGTCGCGCTGGGGCTCACCAACTACCTGATCGACGCGCGCGTTCCCGAGCGCACCGTGGATTGGGTGACCGGCGCCATTCAATCACGTTGGGCATTCCTGCTCGCCCTTGACACGTTCCTGCTGGCGGCCGGATGTCTGCTGGACATCTTCTCTGCCACCGTCGTGATGGTGCCGCTGATCGTGCCCCTCGGCAATGCCTTCGGTGTGAATCCACTTCATCTCGGGGTCATCTTCCTCACCACGATGGAGCTCGGATACCTGACTCCGCCCGTGGGCATGAACCTGTTCTTCACCGCCTCCCGATTCGGCAGGCCGCTTCCGGAGGTATTCCGCGCGGCGCTTCCTGCGGTTGCGCTTCTCGCATTCGGCGTACTGCTGGTGACGTTCCTGCCCTGGCTCACGACGGGATTGCCGCAATTGACCGGGAGACAACCATGAGTGCCCAGCGGAATTTCGACGTCATCGTCATCGGCGCCGGAATCACCGGAATTGGGGCGTCCTACTACCTCGGCGCCAACAAGATCTGCCACGCGGTCCTGGAAGCAGGAAGCGATCTCGGGGGGGTCTGGAATACCCACCGCTGGCACGGCGCGAGGTGCGATTCCGACTTCATCAAGTACTCCTTCAGCTTCAAGCCGTTCCTGTCCTCACAGTGCCTCCAAGGCAGGGCGCAGATACACCAGTACCTGCGCTCCGTGGCCACGGAGTTTTCCATTCTGGAAAACATCCGGTTCAACACCCGCGTCTCGAAGGTTGTCTTCAGCGTCGAGCGGCGGTGCTGGACGGTGCATACCAACCAGGGAGAGTTCACTGCCCGGTTCCTGATCAACGGCAATGGCTATTTCTCCGACCAGCCGTATGTACCGGCCTTGAAGGGCACCGACAGGTTCAAGGGCGAAATCATTCATACCTCGCACCTCGACGGCAACAGGACCTTCACCGACAAGCATGTCGTGGTGGTGGGCAGCGGCTCGACCGCGATCTGCTGCGCTCCCGAGCTCTCGCCGGTGTCGAAATCGCTCGTCCTGCTGCAACGATCTCCTTCCTACATCTATGAAATCGACAACAAGGCCGGCGCCCTGATCCTGCTTTGCCAGCGCCTCTACGAGTTCGGCATTCACTCGCCCGTCAAATGGCTGCGCCACTACCTGCAGCTGAAGGACGACCTGACCTTCGTCGGATGCCGCACCCTTCCCCGGATCGCACGATGGTTCTTCAGACATCACTGGCTCAAGGCAGTGGGCAGGGACGCTCTTCGGGAGCACTTCAGTCCGCGCTACGATCCGTGGGAGCAGCGTATTGCCGTGGCAATCGGGCTGAAGGCAAAGCTGCAAAATGGCAAAATTTCGATCAAGACAGGGGAAATCGACCAATTCACCGAGTCATCCATCGTGCTCAACAGCGGCGAAACCATCCCGTGCGATGTCTGCATCCTGGCCACCGGGCTCAACCTGAGGTTCTTCAACTTCGACATGTACATCGGCGAAGACAAAATTGCCGTGGAGCGGATCAATATATACAAGGGCGTCATGGTCGGGGGGATCCCGAACTACTTTCACCCTATGGGGTCGTGGCATTCAGCGTGGACGCAGCGGGTAGAGCCGGTCACCCGGCTCGCCATAAGGATCATGGCATACATGAACAAGCACGGGTTGCGCATGGTGAGCATCGAGCGAAGGGAGATTGATTCTGCACCGGGGATCACAGCCAACTACGTGAAAAGGTCCCTCGATACGATACCGAGGCTGCATGGCACCTGGAACGTGCCTTCCATCGACAATGCTTTTTCGGTCCGCTTCAATCCCGCCTGCTTCGATTTTTCATAGCGAACTCCCGTCATGCGAACCTTGCTCACACGTCGTGCCGTCGCCGAGTACGCCGGCAACAAACGCCGTGCCGCCAACGTTCTGGGACGTACCTACCGCTGGCTGCGCAAACTCGAAAGCGAAATGACTGACCCGGAACCTCCGGAGCACAACTCCTCACGCCTGCCGTAACCTTGCCAAATGCCCACAGTACTATGTCAGCATTGTGCACGAAGATCTGATGAACGATTGTTCCAGGATTGTGAACCACCGTTCGCAGTCTAGCCAAAGATGCTCGTGAGGTCGTTGTGCGCTACGTTTTTGGCAGGGTCTCTGCTTCTCCATCGAATCAGTTCCTTTGTATCTGATTCGATACCGCCAAGTGCCCAGAGAGATCCAGCACGAATCCCTCTTGCCAACGCAGAAGTCTATATCTCTTTTCGGGACATGGTCTTTTAACAACCTACATCATCGGCACACCTTTTGCTCAACTCTCACCTTACTTACTCGGACTCGGTCGCTGGTTTTCCTAATCGCCACCTTAGCGCGGCAGACACGAAGAACCGGCAGCAGGTGAATCGATGGATGTATCGGCTCTCACGACCGTGAAGGGGACCATGACTGGGAGTGGGGCAAGCCGGCAACAGTGCCGCCCTCGGAAATTCGCCCTTCTCCGATCAGCCCCTTCTCGTTGCTCGAAGGAAATGCGCGGACATTGTGGTAGATGGAGCAGGTGGACAAGTGCGATGCCACATCGCGCCGGGCTTCTGATCGCTACGATAGCCGAAATGGCGATGCTGCTTGGCTGCGGCGGTCTCCCGCGAGCCTATTTTCATGAGGATGAGCATGGCCGCTACTACGACATGAATTCTGGCCAGGTGCTGTGGGTTACTCCAGATGGAACGGTCGCCGACGTCACCTTTCTTCGCCATACGCTTGATCACCGTGCCAGACCCTCCTTCGGCGAGACAGCCGAGCCATCTTGGATTGATGGAGAGAGCAAGGTTGTTCTGTCCAAACCTGAACGCTTGGGAAGAGTCCTGTGGGCTGATGGAGACTGGGATCTTTCGGATTATGACACAGCACCGGAGACGGGCATGTGCAGGCCGCCGATGACCATTACACTGTGGCCCTTGGAGTCCCCGCTCAATCGTTACCGGTCTGCTCTGGAAAGCAAGCGGCACTCCTGCCTGCTTCTGATGTGGACAGCGCCGGTTGCGGTGACAGAATCTGGCATCCTCTACGGGGCGCTGCTCGTGGATGCGGCCGTTCACTTTCCGCTGGTTCAGGTTTCATCAGTGGTTCAGGCATTGCGCCCCGACTAAGATCCAGTTTGAAATCTGCCCGGGCCTCGGGTTCTGGGAGGTGCGTCATGCTCGTCCAGAACATGCACCGGCTCAATCGCCTCTGGGTTTTCCTGGCGTGGTTGGCTTGCTCAGTCCAGACAGCTGTTGCCGCGCCCCATTCAATCGAGTTCGTACGCACGCCTCCGCTCCATCCTGACGCCGCGCGGTTTCGCCAGCTCCATGAGCAAGGCGTGCAACTCAGACATCAGTTCAACGACGTACACGATGCGTCTCGCCAGGGTCCCAAGGTTACCGATGAGCTCAGGATGGAGTATGCCTCGCTGCAAGCCGGGCTTTCCAATTTGGTGCGAACTCATCGACTCGCGATGCTCACAGCCCAGGGGGAGTCAGGCGGACCACCGCCCCTCCTGCACAGCAGTCTCGTGGTCATGGCCAGCAGTGAGTTGCTGGCCAACTTCCATACGTTGGCCGCCGTACGGAATGCCTGGCCGGACGTATCCGCGGGGTGGAATCACAGGAATCCGCTTACCGCCCTTCAGGAGGTGGGCCCGGCTGCTGTCAGCACACAGGACGAGGCTCAGCAGCGGAGAAGGCTGTTCAAAACGGCGCTCCACTCGCTCAGGCAAATACAGTCGGAACTCGAGTCGCGCTGGGTAGAACATGATCAGGATATCCGGGCCCTGTATCCAATTGGAGTGGAGGAGGGGCTCCGCCACGCTGAACAGCAACTGGCTCTTCTCCTGGCGGGGATGGGCGAGGAGGACCTGGGGCAGGACTTACAGGCACTCCAGGCTCTCATCGAGCAATCGACGCAAGCGCGCCAACGTTGGGCGAACATCGCGGCGGCTCTCGAAGCAGACATCATAGATGAAGGAGGGATTATCCGTGGAGGTAGCCACGTTCGCATTCATACGGTAGAAGAAACCTATCTTGGGCTTCGAAGAGATCTGCACCGCCTCGCGTTTAAGCACCTACCGAAGCTCAGCCGACAAGATATCCCATATCAGAATGCGTTCCGTCTGCGAGCCATCGGCCTCTCGCTGCTGGCCGCCAAGACGTTGTCCGACAACGCGGACTGTTTGCGCAGCCATTTTGTGGTCATCCCGGGGATCAGATCATTGCTGAATCAGGGAGACCCTGCGCGACAGATCCCCTCGGCCTTCTGGGATCAGGTCGAGCGTGAATTCGCAAGGCCTGGGCATCGAGTATTTGTGAACGCCGGCCTCACCACCATTCAAGAGGCGCTGTCCCGCGCCGAGAAAGCAGGGGTGGCAGGAGACCGGTTCCTAATTGAGGTTCTCCATCAAGCAGCGAGCAGCACTGACTGGGGGGAGCGCCAGCAGGCCGACGCCCTGACGAGAGGGGTGCGCGTGTTCAACCACTATCGGAACCGACTGCACCAGTTTGAGGCTTCCCTGTTCCCGTCTATCACGTTCAACCTGTCAAAGTTGTTCGGGAACGTGATCGGTCTGGTTGAGTTCAGGAAGGGGAAGCTCTTCGGAAATATGGAATGGACTCAGTTCGTCCGCGCACGGCTCCAGCCGGGGGACCTGCTGCTGGAACGGACCCCGTTTAGACTGACCGACGCATTCATCCCTGGACAGTTCGGCCATGTTGCGCTCTACGTGGGAACCGAGGACGAACTCCGGGCCATGGGCTTGCTGGATCACCCTCTGGTGGTCTCCCACATCCAGAAGATTCGTGCCGGCCGTACGATCGTTGAAGCGCTCCGCGATGGCACCCAGATCAACACCGTCGAGCATTTTCTGAACGTGGATGATCTGGCGATCCTCAGACCCAAGTCTGAGGCCATCGACCAGGAAGATGTCAAGCGTGCCATCACGCTGGCCTTTTCCCATATCGGCAAGACGTATGACTTTGGGTTCGATACGAGCACGTGGGATAGGATCACCTGTTCCGAGCTGGCGTTCGACACCTATGTAAATGTGCGCTGGCCATTTGGCAAGTTGGGGAACGCGTTCACGATCACGCCGGACGACGTAGCCTCGATGGCAGGTTCTCATCCGTCGCAGCCGTTCGAGTTGGTCACGGTCATCCACGATGGACAGGTGGTGCATGATCAACCGAGTGGGCTTCTGTCGAAAGAGAGCTACGCGCAAGTACTCGGCGAACGCAAGAAGCCGACAGGTTACGGGGCCTGGGTCAGAGAGTGACCTCTGGGGAAGAAACCAGCTCCAGGGCCCGGTTCCTGTTGCTCGTTCTTTTGTGAAATGTGGGTGGCACGGATTATGTCGATGCCTGGCTCAAGGAACGGGGAAGCCACCTATTGACAGCGTCCGTGAAGAAGCGTGAGAATCACCCCCCTTCGCAGGCTGGCTTCCCTCCGATCACTCCGAACCAAGGAGGTGGTGGAGATGGAAGAGCATAGTCCACCGATCTACCACGGCCCGCCGAGTCACGGGCGGGCTTCTCGTCAGTCACGCTAGCGGGCTCTCTCGGCTGTCGGCTTCCCGCGTGAGGGAACGACATCTACGCTGTGCCTGTGTAGTGAACTGAGCGTTGGTGTACCGCCACTTCAGCGAGAGAGCAAGTTCCTCTGCCCCTGACGAGTTGCCCTGCACCTTACCCCCTTGCGCGCGTCTACAGGATCGTGACACGAGAAAGCTCTTGGTCATTGGACGCGCCACAGCTTGAGTCAAGGAAGTAAGTGGCGTCGGCCGGCGAGAGGACACCTGAAAAGATTCTGAGGCTCTCTCCTCGGTTCGAGGGGAGGCCGCGTACCTGAGGAGGAATCACCATGCGCATTCAACGGTGCATCGCATATGCAGTTGTGGTTGGTTTGGTCTCACTCTTGGCCGGGTCGGCCCTGGGCGATGACAATTCCAATGCGTTGCTGACAGGAAAGTATCGGCTCACGGGAAACAAGAACTGTGCTTCTGTTAGCAACACCGAGCCCCCGTTTACCCCCACCCCTTTGCCAACAGAATCTGGGAATTTTTTGATATTCGCGGGGGGGGTTGGCTCTGCGCCCAACCTCTACTTTACGGGGGTGAATATCTTCGATGGCCGTGGTCACATCACGACAAGGGAACGCGGCACGGCGATTTTGCTCGCAACGCAGCAAGCGCAGTATTCCCAGGGCGATTTGGCAATTGCCGTGTTCGAGGAGACGTGCGAGTGGACGTATAGGGTGAATCGCAATGGGAAATACACAGCAGCGGGGAGCTGCGAGGCTACTGACCACTCGTATAAGGTGAGCGGTTTCAAACTTGAGGGCCAGGTCGATGATAGGGGTTCGGTAGTGAGCTATGGCCAGGTCATACCGCCGGTGCTCGAAACACTGGAGTTCTTGGACGCCAATGGAACGGTAGTTAGTACAGATAGGCGGCTCTGTGGCGGTACGGGCACAATGGTGCGTATACCTGAATAAGCTCTCTGTTCCGTGTAACAGGATCGGAAGGGTGAAGATGAGTGTCGAGAACAGTTGAGGCGCCGTCTTCACCCTTTCGCTCATCTTGGCTTTTGGTCCCGCCACTGGGAGGAGAGAACAGTTTCAGGAACCGTTTCCCGTCATGGCCGACTGAGCTGACCAAGAACGTCTCGCTATTCGGGGAATGGAAATACAACCGCGCGAGCCTTAATTTCGATGCGTCAAGCCCCACAGGAGCCACCGGAGGAATCAAAGGGGACTACAGTGCGCACATTGGCGCAGGCGGCCTCGCCTGGCATTTTTAACTGACCGTGAACGGCGCTCCGCAAGTCTAGACGTATCGCGGGCCGACCTCGTGGCCACACAGGAACTTCGGCGGCGCTTCATGCGAATTTGAGCGCGTACATGAGCCGCCACAATGCTGTAGCAAATCGAGGAGCAGCATCTGTATGAAGTGGAGCGTACCCCGTTTTCATGTCGCCACGATTGCGGTGCTCACTACAGTGATAGGAGTGCCGACGCTTGTCTCAGCCGAGCCGTTTGTGTCCCTGTACGGAGGCGCGGCGATGCCCCAGCCCGCGACGGTAACAACCACGGTGGACCAATCTTCGGGACTATTTTCCTCCGGGCGTCAGTTCACAGGCTCTCGCCAGGCAGACTTCAGCTCGTCCTTCACGGTTGGTGGGCGGATTGGCTATTGGATCGATCGGGCACCATGGTTCGGCATCGCGTTTGACCTCTCGTACTTTCCAGCTCACGCATCTGTCGCGCAGATCGATGTGATTCCCTTTTCCTTCTTGGTTATGTCTCGAGTGCCCTTGCTAACGAGTGAACAGTTTCCAAAAGGACGGGTGCGCCCTTATGCGGGAGTCGGACCGAGCTTCGTCCTGGCAAATGCCTCAACGGACTTCAGCCCTGCTGTTCCCCCCGTAGACGAGACGTCGAAAAGCGTGGGGCTGGACGTGCGTGCCGGCCTCGACTGGCTGTTTACCCCGCATCTTTCCCTGTTCGCCGAATATCGGTTTTTTTACACGAAGGTGAAGGCTGATTCATCCTGCGAGTTTATTTGTTTTGCGCCGTTTACCACCTCCACCATCACGACGACCCTAGAGGTCCACACGGTATCGGCTGGGTTGTCTTATCATTTTTAGGAGGCCTCGCGTGCGGAGATTGGCCCAC
>JBQTIO010000104.1:0-11435 GCA_052388075.1 Nitrospiraceae bacterium | reverse complement strand
CGCAGTTTCAGCCACGACACGGGTCCCGAGAATATTGTTCCGGATCGCCTCTTTGGGGTTCAATTCCATCAGCGGCACGTGTTTGTGCGCCGCCGCATGAAACACGAGGTCCGGACCGGTCTGTCGGAACACTTCCTCCACACGATCGGGCATCGTGACGTCTCCCACAATCGGAAGCACGCCGACATGCGGAAAGTCAGCCCGCAGTTCCAACAACAACGCATGGAGGGTGTTTTCGTACTGATCGAACAACACCAGCGATTCCGGTCGATAGTGCGCGATCTGCCGGCACAGCTCGGATCCGATGGATCCTCCCGCGCCTGTGACCAGAATCGTTTTCCCCTCGATGAGGGGATGCAGTTCCTGGCGATCCGTCTGGATCGGCTCGCGCTGCAGCAGGTCTTCCAGGCTCATCGGCCGAACTTGTTGAAGCGACACGGGATCACCCAACAATCGTTTCACGCTGGGCAGAATCTTGATCGGCACCGTACAGCCTTCCGAGCCGGCCAGGACTTTCTGCTTCACCGTCGTCGGGGCCGAGGGAATCGCGACGACGATTTCGTGCGCCTCCAGTCGATCCGCCGCGGCCTTGATGTCGGCGATCGTGCCCACGACAGGAATCCCGTGAATCCTCATCTTCCGCTTCACGGGATCGTCGTCTACGAATCCCACCGGTCGGCTGTTAAAAGTTGCGTCTGAAAGCATATCCCGCGCGAGCAGCTCACCAGCATGCCCGGCGCCGACGATCAGCACCCGTTTGGCCGTAGGACCGATGATCTGGAGCCATTCTCGAAACCAACGCACCGCCAACCGAACCCCGGCGAGATAGAGACCGCAGAGTAATCCGGTCAAAATGATGATTGACCGTGGATAGTCGGTCCACCCTAGTCCCAGATAAAACAGTCCGTAGAATGCGGCCGCGCTGGCGAGGGAGGCCCAGAAAATTCGCCCCAAGTCGTGGAGGCCGACATATCGCCACAGTCCCCGCTGAATTCCGAACACCCACAAGCCGGACCCGAAGATGATCAGGACAGCCGGAAGGTAACTCCACACCATGCGGTCGTACGGAGGCCGAATGTCGGCGTCGAAACGCAGCAAAAAGGCGGTGAGGTTGGCGGCAAATATCAGGCTGAGCTGCGTCCCGACGACCACCAGCGAGCGATGGCGGAGCACCAGCTGTCCATACCGGCCCGCGATAATATGAAAGAGGTTGGCAGCAACGCGCTTCACATCGTACCTGACCTCAGTAAGATGCTCGGGAAAAACGGTTGAGCGACGCGGGTTGCCATTAGCAGATCGTTCTCAAAAATTCAACTGTTGTACGGCCCTGGAGCCCCACTAGGAACCCGTGCACTCGTTTCGCACATTCGGTCGTTCCCGTTCGCCAACATTAACTCGGCCGCTTGTATCACCCGATTCACCGGCAGCTTCTGAAGACAGTCGCTCAGACTGTGAATGTGCCGATCGCAGCCTTCACCCAAGCAGGGCACACAATCTCCTTCGCCCTGAACGAGAAAGACATTCCCCTGTCGTTGCGACCCATGAGTTCTCCAGGGACTGGATGAGGTAGCGGGAAAGTCTTTGGGCCACGGCCCCCACTTGACCGGATTCGAGGGTCCAAACAAAACGACCGTCGGAGCCCCGACAGCTGCCGCCATATGACTCACCGCCGTATCCGTTCCGACATACAGCGATGTTCGACTGAGCAGATAGCCCAGAGAGGGTAAATTGATTCGACCGGCGAGATTTATAAATCCAGCAGGCATGGTGGGAATCACATCTTTCAGATAAGCCTGTTCTTCAGGCGAGGCTCCCCCCGTCACCGTTACGGCCAGATCATGGTTAACCAGCCATTGCCCGAGCGCTCTCCATCCGGCTACAGTCCAAGTCTTATAGGCAAACTTGGGCGAGACATGCAGCACCGCATACCGCGTCGGCCCATCGATATCGGAAAATAGCCGATGGATCTCTTTTTCATCTTCCTGTCGCCAGGTTACAGCTGGAGTCGAAACCGGCTTGATCCCCAGCGGTTCGAGAAGCCGTAGGTTCATCGCCACCGTGTGGGTATTGAAGTTGTCAAACGGCACCCACTGATTGAGCAACAGTCGTTTCCACCACGACTTCTTATCGGTGAGAAGGGTCCCGATCCGATAGCGTCCGGCCACCCAGGAGTAAAACGTCGGCCGATCGCCGGCCAAAACCGAAAACACCAGGTCATACCGGCGCCATAACGACCTTAGCAAACCAATGTGCGGTAAGAACCCAGGACGCTCAGGAACCGTCACTACTCGCCGAAGAAGAGGCCATGACGAGATGACCTCTTGAGTCCCCTCAAAGACCAGCATATCAACGGCAGCATTCGGATGGGCATTCTTGAGGGATCGCACCACAGGAGTCGATAAGAGCACGTCGCCGATCCGTCTTGTACAGACTATCAATACATTGTTGAGACTTGACTCCACTTCAGGCCTTTCGCCAATCACCTAGGGGATCAAGTATTGATCGAGGCCGGCGGTCGCGCGAACTGCGCGCGTTCGCAAGACCTCGGCGAAGTGTTCTTGGTTTTTCTGATAACAACTACGGTCGTTTTCCGTATGCCAGAGGTGAAACACGGGGGCCGCAAACCGTGCACTCTTGTGCCTGACTCCTGCATGAAAGAGACGAACGACCAGGTCAGAATCGTCCAGCCCCCATCCCTGATACGATTCATCGAGCCCATTGACTCTGACGAGATCCTCTCTCCAAAGCGACAGATTACACGTCTTTAGTCCTTGCCAGCGATGCGATGACAATCTGCGGAAGGCACCATCCGGCAATACAACCAGTGGGAGCAGTTTATCTACATCTCGGTGCAGCCTGGCACGAGACCAGTCAAGCCACCCCCATGTGCTTGGAACCAATCGCTCGCGCAGAATCTCTTGAGTCAACCGTTGACTCAATAACATTCTATTCGCCGCCAAGAAGTAGCCTCGCTCCGCTAACTGTTTGTGTGCTGAAACAAATCGAGAGGATGGAATACAGTCTCCGTCAGTGAAGATAATGTAGTCCGCTTGAGCAGCTGCCACTGCCCGATTGCGCACGGCAGCGAGGCGAAATCCCCTGTCCTCCTGCCAAACATGGGTGATCGGAAACGGCATTTGCGCTCGAAGTCGATCCACAAGTCTCCTCGTATCTTCTGTCGAGCCATCGTCAGCCACGATCATTTCAAAGTCCCGATCATCTTGTATGCTGTACCCCCGCAGGACAACCTCGAGTGCGTCGGGACGATTGTATGTGGGGACGATAACCGCGGTCCTCATCTCGGCGGAGCCTCTCCAGGCCTTCGCAGTGGGGGCTGTGTAGGTAAGGGCCATGCTTTCTGTGATTCAAACCGCTTGGCGTAGCGATAAAACGTGCCCTCGAAATTGCCAAGAGCAATGACGAATCCAGGCCACCCATCCAAAAGCCCAGCTTTAAACACGTAGTGTTTGATAAATACCCATGTCGCGTGGAACAATGCACTGGTCATCGAAACTCGCCGCTCTCGCAATGTCTCTGCACCAAGGGTCGAATAGCGATTAGCCTTTCGGACGACTTCTTCAAAATTTTTGAACGGGATTTGCCAAATGGCATGATCGAGGCGACCCACCGGCTTGGCCGTCAAGAGTTCGTAGCCCTCGTGCACTGGTGACTCCGTGTACCTCATCGCTCCCTTCCGGAAGAGTTGCGGCTGCCGGAAATTCGGATACCAGCCCGAATGTCTGATCCAGCGTCCCATGAAGAAATTCTTGCGCGGAACAAGATAGGCATCATGGGCGGGAGTCCCGGCAAGCAGTCGAAGAATCTCGTCCCGTGCCTCCGGAGTGCAGCGCTCGTCGGCATCGATACTCAGCACCCACTCGTGCGTGCAGGCTTCAATCGCCCGATTTCGTAGATGGCCGAATCCCTGGAACGGAATCTGAACCACCCGCGCACCCAGCTCCAGGGCAAGGCGACCGGTCCCGTCGGTACTGGCAGAGTCAGCCACGACAATCTCATCCGCCCACAAGACACTATTGACCGCATCGGCGATTTTCTCGGCTTCGTTATAGGCGATGATATAAGCGGACAGCTTCAGCACGTTGCTACCCGAAGGCTGGTCCTAATACCAGCAAACGCGATACACATGATCCATACGAAAAAGAGCCCCTCCGCATGGTCGAGTAGCAGAGAATTAAACAGGCATCCGACGGTCATTAGGACGAGAGCACCCTGACCCAATTCCTTGTAGAACGATTCAGGGATTTGACATGTCAGCCACCAGAGCCACCCAAACAACGCCAGCAACCCCATCAAGCCTGGAACACCAAGCTCAACCGATGTGAGCAAATACTGGTTATGAGGGTGGGCTGGCTTTATTGCAGTTGGATCAGTCACCGCTGCAGCGTAGGCCTTGGCGAAACCTCCTGTCCCCACTCCCGCTATGGGATTCGCAACAACGAGATCCAGAGAGTTCTTGTACCACTCAAGGCGAAGCGCGACCGCTACAGGCTGGCTATTCGAGGCGATCCTTTCGGATTGGCCGAAGCGAATCTGTTCGAAAACCATCGCGATCCGATCGCGAAACGTTGTCGAAGTCTGAAAGGTAACGAACAGTATGATTGCCCCGACACAGACACCAACAGCCAGGCCCTTCATTCCTAGCCGCCGCCAACACCAATAGATAAATAGCGCAAGGAGCACTACCTGACCCGTTTGTGATTGCACGAGCAAGACGACATCAATTATTGCAAGGACGGTCAGACTCCATAAACCGATTCGCTTCCACATCTCTGGTTGCCGACCTGCCTTCAGAGCCAAGAGCAGCGCTGCGAAGGACATGAATAGGCTGTGCGTGATACGCCCTTTGAATGCGCTCGCATCCTGCTGATACCCTTGGACCCAGCCCCCATCACGATCCGCGATGAATCCTGCAGCAAGAAGGAACGACAGGACCAGGGCAAGGCCCATGGCCAAACTGAAAGCCCAAAGAGCCCGCTCTCGCACTTGTGGAGCAGCAAATATCGGCAGGAGGAAAACAGGAATTAGAAAGTCATCGTACCTGCGAAGAACGGTCAGGCGCTCTTTCAGCGACGAATCTCCATAGAGAGCCCCGACCATTAAGAGAAGAAAGAAGGCCAGGCACGCGAGGGCGGCAGGATGTCGAAGGGCAGTTCTCAGTCGATCTCCTACGCTACCGCAGGACATCCATGCGAGGAGAAAAATCACCAGAACCACACCGTCTGCCGTTGTGGACACTGGTATCGTAACACCCAGCGCCACTGCGGCCCAGCCTGCCCCGACCGTTGCATACCGTCTGACATGGTCGACAAACGGCAGACTCATTTGACGGCAAAACCAATGATCGATTTCCTTAACGACGGGACTGCGTCCCTTAATGCGGTTCCGATAGACCTGATTCTCTCTACTCCTTCCCGATAGCGGCGTGACTTGAGGAACCTCACTTCGATCTGTTGAAATCCTGCAACGCGCAAGAGCGTCTCAAGCTCGGCCTTAGCAAATTCACGGTTATGTCGCAGCGGATAGAAAGACAGCCCTTTATAGAGAACCGGGATCGCATATAAGTAGTGTTGCTCGTAGTCGTAGGTAATATGCTTTCCGCGGAGCATCCGACTTCGATTGCGGAAGCTCCCTACGTTTGGTACGTCGACCTCGATGATCCCACCCGGCTTAAGGACGCGCCGCATCTCCTTAACAGTCGGCAGATGTGAGTGCGTAAAATGCTCGAGCACCTGGCAGCAGACAACGGCGTCAAAACAGTCCTCCGGGTATGGGATGGGATCGACTTCTACGTTACACTGCTGGAAGGTGATGGGTTTAGTCTTGTAGATATCCGGATGAAATGAAGGCTGGTCCTGCACATCGAGGGCATAACACTCATGGCCAAGCTCTGCCAACAAAGAAAGCAACAACCCATGCCCCGCTCCGACATCCAGAATTTTTCTCGCCGCTCTCAACCTGAACGCAATGTCGCAAAACCGGTCGATGCTGCCCTTGAACACTTCAGCCACCTCAGTATTGCTGCTGTCAAACAGCCTCCCTTCGTTCCGCAATTGAACAGCTCGGCAGAACACCTCTTCCTTGGACAGAGGGGTGGAATTCATCTGATACGTGCGCATCCGCAGAACACGCTTGAGGCCCGCATAGGAACGTCTGGCGTCATCCGCGTACCTTCGCAAGACGAATCTGCTCTGCCAGGCAAGCAGTCACTTGATCAATCTCTTCGGCAGTGATGGCAGTAAAGAACGGCAGCGCAATGGTCCTCTCGCTGATGCGTTCGGTAATGGGAAACTCCCCTGGCTGAAAACCAAACTCCTTCACATAAAAGGGTTGCAAATGAATCGGGGAAAAATAGTTGCTACAGCCGATCCCATTCCCTCTCAAACCCAGAAGAATACGATCTCGATCAGTGCGTGAGAAACAATCGGCCAACCGCACAACATACACGAACCAACTGAGGCGCCCATGAGACGGCTCCTTCGGCAATATGAGACCATCGATCTTACCAAGACGTTCTCGATACAGGGCCGCCACAGCCGCTCGCCTTGACAACAACTCCTCAATCCGGGAGAGCTGAGCTAAGCCGAGGGCGCAATGGATATCGCTCAGCCGATAGTTGAACCCTAACCTGGCATGGTCGAGCCATCCTTGCCCCTCCTCTCGACCCTGATTTCGCATACTCCTGCATAAGGCAGCGATGTCATCACGATTTGTAAGGATCATGCCGCCTTCGCCGGTTGTCATTTGCTTATTGGGATAAAAAGCCAGACACCCCGCCTCACCGAACGACCCGGCTTTCTGATTGAATGCCTCTGCCCCAATCGCCTCACAGGAATCTTCGATGACCACGAGTCCCCGGCGTTTTGCGATGTCGTCGATTCGGTCCCACGCTGCGCAGCGACCGAAGACATCTACACCAAGAATGGCCTTGGAACGTGGCGTGATCGCAGCCTCTATCTTTTCCGGATCGATAGTGTAGGTTTCAGGATTGATATCCACGAAGACCGGTCGCGCACGCTCCATGAGCACACAATTCGCCGACGCGATGAAACTGAACGGCGTCGTGATGACCTCGTGGCCCTCACCGATGCCCAACGCGCGCACGATCAAGTGCAAGCCGCTCGTACCGCTATTCACGGCAACGGCATGCTTGACACCGATGTATCGCGCCATCGCCCTCTCGAACTCGGGAAGCCTCGGTCCCAAACTCAAAAAAGTCGATTCCAAGACATCCAATACGGCTTTTCGTTCAACCCACGTAAGATTAGGCTGAGAAAGTGGTATTTTCATCCCATCAGAACCCAAGAGCCACCTCATTGTTTCTAATTATCCGCGCAGGGTTTCCAACCGCGACCACGCCATCCGGTAAATCCTCTCGCACCACCGCTCCTGCCCCAACGATACAATTTTTCCCCACCGATACGTTCGGCAGCACAACGGCGCCAATTCCGATATGCGTAACCTCTCCAACCAGCACACGACCGGCTAAGTGCACACCGGGCGATAAATGCACATGCGCCCCGATGCGGCAATCATGATCCACAGTCGCTCCAGTATTCACGACAACATTGTCCCCGATCTCAGCCTCCACGTTCACCACTGTCCCAGCAACAAGAAGGCAGCCGGGCCCCACCACAACGCCTCCCCCAATCTGAGCCGAGGGATCAACCGCCGAGCATAATGTGAGCCCCATCCGTTTTGCTTCCTCATACACAACCTTCCGGTGATAGTTGTCGCCGAGTGCAATGATGATGGCATCCACGCCCTTGTTCTGTAGAGCCGTAAACTGTTCACGGCCGCCGAGCACAGAATACCTTCCTCGGACGGTTCCCAACAGTTCCGCATTATCGTCGAGGAGACCGACAATCTCATACACACCCATGCGCTCAAGCACGTCCAACACAACTTTCGCATGCCCTCCCGCCCCAAACACCACAATCCGTTTCGTCGTCATGGCCTCCTCCGTTGGACGAAGTCATCATTGACACCGTCTGGGCCATACAGCCCTTCTCTGCGGAGTAACACGCCGATGGTCCGAAGCAAGATTCGAAGGTCCAGCCAGAGCGAAACATGGTCCACGTACCATACATCCAACTCGATCCGTTTTGGCCAGGGCAGTGAATTGCGGCCGTTAACTTGAGCCCAGCCCGTGATACCAGGCTTCACCTCCAAGCGCCTCCGCTGATAGGACGAATACTGCGCCACCTGGTAGTCCAATGTCGGTCGCGGACCGACAAAGCTCATCTCTCCCTTGAGCACATTCAAGAGCTGCGGCAGTTCATCCAGGCTCCAAGCCCGCAGAAAGGCCCCGACCCGCGTGATGCGATCATCGGTCGCACCGGCGGTCGTTCCCAATCCGATCCGTTCAGCTCCCTGTACCATGGTCCGAAATTTATACGCCCGGAACGGTCGCCCCTGGCGTCCAACGCGAGTCTGAACGAACAACACCGGCCGCCCTGATTCCATCAAGATCGCAACGGCGACCACCAGCAGCGCCGGTAAGAGGAGACAGAGCAGAATGACGGCTGCCAGACGATCCATCGCATGTTTGACGACCAGGTGAACGGTCCGGATCACTCAGCGAAACCTTTCAGTTTGAGCAGGCGTTGATAGTGCTGCTCGATCATTTCGCACATCTGCGCCTCGCTGAAGCGAGCCTCAACGCGTCGGCGACCGGCCCGGCCGAATGCCCGGCGCTTGTCTTCGTCATTCAACAACTCCAGCGCTTGCACAGAAAACTCTTCTGGGGCATCGGGGGACACAAGATACCCCGTGACCCCGTCTTCCACAACCTCGGCAACAGGTCCGATCCGGCTGCCCACCGTCGCTTTGCCCATTGCCATCGCTTCAGCAAAGACCACGCCGAAGCCCTCTCGTCTGGTCGGCAACACAAAGAGATCCATCGCCTGCATCAAGGCCGGCACATCGGTCCGATGACCGGTAAACACGACCGTATCCTCAAGACCGAGCGAATCAGCCAATTGTTCAAGACTTCGCCGAAGGGGACCATCCCCGACGACCACGAACCGGACGTCGGAACGTTTGGCTCGAATGAGCGCGGCCATGCGAAGAAAACACTCTAGACCCTTGTCAGGGACAAGCCGAGCAACAGTTCCCACCACCAAATGATGCGGCTCACACCCCAAAGATTTCCGAAGATTATCAGGCCCTTGCAAAGAAGGCGAGAATTCCCTGAGGTCTATCCCCATCGAGACCGTGACGATCCGGTCTGGATCGCGCACAATCCGGTGCCGAAGACCATCCGCCCGGACACTCTCGGTATCTACCATCAGAAGATCCGTCCATCCTGCCACCCATCGCTCGATGGCCACATAGACCCAGCGGAGAGGAGCCGGCATGTAGGCATGAAACGGAAACGCATGGGCCGTGTGAACGATGATCGGGGTCCCGGCCAATCGTGCCGCCAAACGGCCCACAATACCCGCTTTCGAGGTCTGCGTATGAACGATATCGGGCTTGAAACGGCGGATCACTTCGTACAATTGCCGGACGGCCCGGAGATCCTGAAGCGGCCGAATCGCTCGCGGGATCGGTACAGGATAAAGCGGACAACCCACACTATCCCAACTGCCTGAAAGACCGGGGCCATCCGCTGCCGTCTCATGGGAACAGGCCACCGCCGCATCGTAGCCGCGCCCGGTTAAGTGGCGAATGATCGGCGCAATAAATGTTCGGGCAGTCAACAGGATGGTGCAGACGTGCAGCACACGAATCGGACCCCTTTTGTTCATCGGAACATCTAGAACATCCGACCTAGATCGCCCAACCCGCAACATCAATATTCTGTATTTGTCCAGAACAGAAGGAGCTTGGCCATTTCGAGAAAGACCTGACGAGCCGAGTCCCGATCTTTCCACCAATGATCCTCAACAAAGCCGTCATAGGGAGTCCCCACAGCAATGATGTCGACCTCAGAATGTGGCTGCAGGACACGGCGGAACACAGCCTCCGCGCGCCGAACATGGAAGCGGCTCGTAATAAGCAGCAAGGAGCTTATCTCCGGCCGCGTATCCAGGAGGCGAGAAACAATCCGTGCTTCTGCAAGAGTGCTGACGACATCCTCACCAATCACTTCGATGCGATCATCAGGAACACCCTTTTTCAACAGAACGGCACGACTAATCTCTTCCTGGCGCGGGTACGGCACACCTATGGAATCCAATTGCACCAAGGATTTTTCCCGCTCAGGCCGAGAAATCCATATTCTAGGAATAAACCCCTGGTGATATAAATCGGCTGCGTACAAGGCACGGCCGAAGTGACCGGCAAGAACCAGCCCGATATCCGCACGTTGCGGCGGCACCTCGACAACAAGGAGAGAGCCTGCATAGATGAAGCTGATGGTCAAAGGCACAAGGAGGGCCAGACACGTCGCGGCAACGACTATGATCCTCCTTCGTCGCTTCCGCACAGTCAACACCGCTTGCCACTGCAGCTTCCGAACCACGCCCTAACTACAGGAGCACACCATGCCACCAGGTGTTTTCATTCCGGACCAGCAGGTTCGCGGTCGCAGTAGATCGGCCTCTAGGTTGCGTGATCCCGTCCGCATGAACTTTCAGTTCAACTAATTGTCGAGCGCAAACCCTTTAGCCATTGACCTGGGCAATGGCACGAGCTGATCGAACGCTGACGCCCACATGCTGCCACGCTCGCCATTGTGCCCGCAGCAAAACCAGCATCACGACGACCGCTGTGATCGCGGCAGCACTACTTCGATAGTACAAGCCAACACTAATCCCCAGCATGATGAGCCAGCTTCCCTTAAGCAATATGACTTGCGCCCAATCCAGACCACAATGTTTACGCATCACGATGATCAGATATGTCGCAGAAATGCCAGACGCAACCACGGTCGCAATGGCGATTCCATAGACCCCATAATACGGCACCAATATGATGTTGAGCATGACATTTACGGCCAGGCCCAATCCCATCGCAACGACTGCCCTCAACGACAATCTGGAAACAGCGGCGAACTTAATGATCAGAGTAATCGCGACGACAAATGGCATCTGCAAACTGCCCAAGCAGAGAATGGCCGCGAGGTGCCGTGCCTGTAACTCGCTGACTTCGTCACTTTGAAAAACAGCCACCACGACGGGCTCGGAGAACACAAAAATGACGAGAGAACCAAACATTGAAATCCAGGTCCCAACGATCAGCATGAAATAGATATCGCTAACCAGTTGCGAGGATCGCCCGAACACCGTCAGCCTGCTGAAGTGAGGAGTCAGCACCGCAGCCGCTGCGACCGCGGCCAAGCCCGTCAACAGTTGCACGAGCTTGCCACCGAGTGCCCACACCGTCACTGCTCCTGGCTCAAGCCCAGCCGCAAAGGCGTAATTAATGGGTAAAGTCAAACCGACCAGCAAAGCCGCCAGCGCCAGCAACGC
>JBQTIO010000103.1:0-2001 GCA_052388075.1 Nitrospiraceae bacterium | reverse complement strand
AAATCCCGCATGAGATCGTCCGTCGACCATCGTTCGCTCACGCCGGCGTGGCCGGTCGTATCGTATTCTTTTCGCTTCGTGTCATCGGAGAGCACGGCATAGGCTTCCGCGAGCTCACGGAACTTCGCCGCCGCACCGGGACTCCGGTTCTTGTCCGGATGGTATTGGAGCGCCAACTGCCGATAAGCATGCTTGATCTGGTCTCGAGTCGCAGCCCGATCGACATCGAGCACTTCATAGTAGTCCCTCTTGGTGTCTGTACCAGGCACCGGCGACCCTCCTTGCCCGTCAAACTCTTGGGTCATATCAGGATCTCCCTCAACCGTTGCCCCTTCCGAGAAGGCGATACCAGTTCAAGAAGCATTGCTGAGGCGCGCGAAGAAAGAGACTCAGGTCAAGGTTGAGGCTGAGCTTGAGAGTGAGTCAAGAGTCGACTGGCTAAGACTTAGCCTTAGCCGCAACCTTGACCTCTCGGAATCCTGCTATCGGCCGAATCGACCCATGAGCTTCGCCTCGGCCAGCACATGCCCTTTGCAGACCTCCAATACCTGAAGCTTAGTTGCGCGCGGCTTCAGATTGAGGATGGCATCCAGCGCATACAGCTTGAAGTAGTAGCGATGGGGCTTCCCTGGCGGAGGACAAGGTCCTCCGTAGCCGATGCGCTTGAAGTCGTTCAGGCCTTGCAGGGCCCCATTGGGCAAATGGTCGCTCGCCGGAATGCCATCCGTGAGCCCGCGCAGGTCGAGAGGAATATCATAGATGACCCAGTGCACCCACGTGCCGACCGGCGCATCGGGGTCGTCCGCAATAATGACGAAGCTTTTCGTGGCGGCAGGTGGCACCGTCCAATGGAGCGGCGGCGACAGGTCTTCCCCCTCGCAGGTATAACGGCGTGGAATGGGATCGCCGTCCCTGAAGGCCGGACTGCTCAATTCAAAGGCCATACGTTTCTACACTCTGTGGACCAATACCGAACAGGGTGCATGCTTCACGACCGTATCGGCGACGCTCCCCATGAAATATTCGTCCGCATTGCGTCCGCTACGAGACCCGACGACGATAAGGTCAGCGCGCTCGCGCCCGGCGAGTTCCACCAGCTCCGCCCCTGGAGGTCCGGCTACCACAATTTCTTTCGTGGAGAATCCGTCTTTCCTCAACGTTCCTGCGGCTCGGGACGCGATTTTGCTGGCTCCACGTCTGAGCGCTCCCTCCACCTGATTGCCCGCCGCAATGGCCCCTGCTGGAACGCGGATGCTTTCCAGAGGGAGGGGAGGGATGACGGTGACGACGGTCACAGCCGGACGAAGCTTTTCAGCTAACTGCCTGAGCCATGCAACGGCTTTCCACGACTCGACGGATCCATCCATGCCGAGCACGACCCTCTTGAGGCCGCCTGCCGGCTTCTTGACCACGAGGACGGGAACGGAAGCCCGCATAAGCACTTTTCGGGAGACACTACCCAAGAGCATCGGCTGAAACTCCGTCACCCCTCGAGATCCCAGGACTAAGAGATCGGCTCGTTCCCGCTTGGCCGAACGGGCGATGACCTCCGCTGGACGACCACGCAGGAGTTTCGCTCGGACGTCAGGCCATGTCTTTGCCGCTTTCACTTCCGCGCCTTCCAACAGCCGTGCAGCGCCTTCCAATGAGAATTCCAGGACCTTCACCAAGGCCGACCTGGCTTTCTGTTCGAGACTCGGCCACGTCTTGAATTGGGTCATATCGACGGCGTGTACCAACAGCAGCGAACTCTCGCCCGGAGAGCAGAGTCGCCGCAGCCAATCAAGCGCCCATTCGGAGTAGCGGGAACCGTCGATGGCACAGACGATCTTCATTCCGTGATTCTCCTCTGCGATGAGAGAGCTGCCCCCACAGTCTTGAGGCAGTCAATGACTTCATCATCCTCCACCTGAAGAAACTGCTCATAGAACTGACCGATTCCGAAAAACCATTCAGAGGTGTGCAAGACCACCGTCTCGTCGACGAGGCCCTTCAACTCAG
>JBQTIO010000102.1:0-26584 GCA_052388075.1 Nitrospiraceae bacterium | reverse complement strand
ATGTCGTTGAAACATCTCGATGATCGCGAGAGGCGGGCCGATGGTAGCATAGCCCACGCAAAACTAAAAGGATCGGCCATCGAGCCGGATGGGCCATCAGGGGATCACAGGCGCCGCTGCAGGGACTTATTTCGAACCGTACCACACGGTACCGGCGCCATCTGCCTGCCAGAAGAAAAGGAAAAGCGTTGTGATACCCGGTCGGCATCACAACGCTTCATGCTTGCAGAACCCGATGGGACTGCCGGGATCAGGCTAGATCTTCACGATGGTCGGCGTCAGGAAAATGAGCAGCTCTTGCTTGGCAACCGCTTCGGACTTGTTCTTGAACAACCAGCCGACCACCGGAATACGGGCCAGATACGGAACCCCCTGTACGTTGTTGTTCTGGGTGTCGACAAACACCCCGCCGATCACCATCGTTTCCCCGTCACGCATAATCACCTGCGTCGTCGCCTCACGCCGATCGATGCTCGGACCGGCCGGATTGCTTCGCGCGCCGACGGCATTTCGTGTGGCCCGGACGCGCATGAGGATCCGCTTCGGATCCTCCTTCGGATCCCTCGAGGTGATCTGGGGCGTCACGTTCAGCTCCAGGTTCGCGTCCACGAACGTCGTCTGTGTTCCCTGCAGGGACGTGGTCTGAAACGGAATGGATTCACCCTGTGAGATCTTTGCCTCTCGTTTGTCCAACGTGGTAATCTTCGGGGCCGCAATGACCTTGGTGAGACCCAGCAATTCTCCGGCGGACAACCGAATGTCCAACGCGAATCCATCTGCCAGCCTGCCGAAGGTCCAGCCTACGGACGGAACAGCCGGCAACCCGCCGACTTGAGCCGGCAAATTTACGAGGAAGTCCCTGGGGATCGATGTGGTTCCCGTGCCAGCGGCAACCGCAAACGGCCCGGTGACATTGCCTATTGTGTGGAAACTACCGGTTGTAGAATTAAGGTTCGAATCCTTGACGCCCCACTGAATCCCCAACCCTCTCGCATAGACCGTGTCGGCCTGCACGATGCGCGCTTCGATCTGCACTTGTGGAATTTCCAGGTCGAGACCGTCGATCAACTGCCTCAACGTTTCCATCTTACTCTCGGTCTCTCGCACGATGAGCGCGTTACTGCCCTGGCTGAAATTCATCATCCCGCGGGGACTGATGAACTGCCGCATCCCCGTCAGCAGCTCTTGCGCTTGAAGGTTCTTGATATAGAACACGCGCTCGATGACCTTTTCAGCCTTAACCTTGGAGTCTAAGGCCCGCGCCTCGTCATCCTGCTGCTTGGCGATATTGGTCAGGGTATCGACCCACACGATGGTCCCCTGGCGGATCATGCCGAGCCCGTTCATCTTCAAGAGCATGTCCAACGCCTGATCCCACGGCACGCTGACCAGTTTCATCGTCACCTTGGACTTGACGCCTTCGCCCACCACGATATTGAAACCACTGACCTCGGCAATCAGCCGCAAGATGTTGGTAATATCCGCCTGTTGGAAATCGAGCGAGATACGGCGCCCCACGAATCGGGTCTGCCCAGCCACCACGTCGTCCGGTCGGGTATCTTTTTCAGCCGGCGGGGCTTCTGCAGCCATCTGAACGGCCTGAATTCTGAATTTCGCCTGCGCGGGGCCGAGGATTCTGGTCGCTCTTGGGGCGGAGCGATGCAGCGGTTCTACAAGCACTCTAGGCTCCGGAACCAGCGATACTGGAGCGATCTCGCGATCCTCAGGTCGCACCGTCTCGGCCGAACCTCCGCTGCGCTCACCGGGCTTGAGGGTCACCAGGACCTTGTTTTCTTCCCGATTGAGGGTATAGGCCGGACGATCGAGCACGTCGAACACCAGCCGGACCTTATCCGCATGGTACCCGACCCTGATTTGCTTCAGCAGGCGATGGTTCCCCTGCACCGCAGAATGCCCGAGGGCAGAGGACACGGCTGGAAGGTCCACGATCAGGCGGGCCTCATCCAGCAATCTCGCCTCAGGGAACAGCATGCCGTCACCCATGACGACCACCGTGACCCCGTCTCCCTCCGGCTGAACCTCGATTTTTGTCACCGCCTGAGCCGGGATCCCGGCAAAGTCCCTCCCGGGTTGCGCCAGCTTGCTCCTTCCAGCCGCCCAACCATCCTCGGCAAGCGGCGACCCCTCAGCGAGAGCGCTCAGGCCAAGGAGAGAAACGGCCAGCGCTCCTACGAAACACGTGGTCGTCGACAGTCTGTCTGCTCTAGAAAATAGTGGTTTCATTCTGAGCCTTCTTTCGGATGGAGGAGCTTGACATGCTCACGCTCCTGCTTCTTGCCATACACATCGGTAAACCGCTCCTGCACGATGATGCCTCGTTCCGTGACCGCACTGACCACCCCGTTATTCTGTCCCATTCTGGTCCCCCGCCTGACGGTGTACCCGTGCCCTTCCGGTGTCTGGACCATCGCGGTATAGCCATAGGACCCCCACACAATCGCGATCAGATTGAGCTCCGTGAGCGTCACACGTTGAAGCGGGGGAAGGTTCGGGTCGTTCTTGTCCACCTGAAGTTCCTGCCCGATGGGAGCAAAAGGATCTCGTCGCCCTGAGGGGTCGTAGCCGGTGCCGACCGCGACGTCGGCGACCGGCAATTGTGACAGGATCTCTGGCGCCTGACCCGAAGCCGGCGCTTCCGGAACTGAAACCGGCGCTCGTGGGACATCCCCGCCCGACGACATCTTGATGGAGTCTTGCCTCATAGGGTTGATCTGGTTCTGAACCAGAGGAGGCCCAGCTTGGACCACGCCACTCCACGCCCCGATCAGACACACGAGGGCTGCGATCACGTTGCGGATGAGGCTGCGATGTGTCCAAGACTTCTTCATACTCACCCTGTGCATAACCTCATGATTCCCCTACTTGCCGGGCTGAGCCGGTTTCGGTGCCGCCGCAGCGGCTGCTGCAGCGGCCGGCGCCGGAGGAGCCGGCTTCTCCGCTGGAGCGGCATACGCAATCAGGTCAAACGTCGTCTGCGCCACGATCCGCCCCTGCTCAACCTTGGGCGACCCCATCTTCAGGCCCGAGACCGTGATGATCCTCGGAAGCCGGGTGATCCGGTCAAAGAACAGGGCGGCGGTGT
Source organism: Nitrospiraceae bacterium (assembly GCA_052388075.1). GTDB lineage: Bacteria > Nitrospirota > Nitrospiria > Nitrospirales > Nitrospiraceae > Nitrospira_D. The sequence continues at coordinate 23,481 of JBQTIO010000102.1, read as the reverse complement.
GATAGACGCCTGAGACTTCCACATTTACCGGCATCTTCACGAAGAGTTTTGATGCATCCTCCGCCTGCTGGCCGGGCCTCCACAGTTTGATATCGAGCCCCAGGCGCACGCCGAGATCCGACACTTGCTTCAAGAGCATGATCGCTTCTTCTTCAGGCGGAAGCCGTTCCTTCTTCTTGGCCAGTTCGATTTCCAGCTGCTTGCTCGCAGCCACCAACTCGTCCAAATGCTTCACTTTTATGGTGAGCGTTTGAATTTCCCCTTCCAACCTGCCGTTCTCCGCCTGCAGCGCCGCGATGGTCGTCGACTTCGGTTCTGCGATGTAGAAGTAGAACCCCGCCACGATGCCGCCGACGAGGAGCAGCAGGAGCAGGGCCTTCTGCGGGGCCGGGACGTTGCGAAGCGCATCGAGATTGAGCGAAGGCCGTGCCATGCCTACCCCTTCAGGCGAAATGCCAAGCGGAATTGAAACACGTTGAGCTTATTCTCAATTGTTGCCTTGCTTTCCTGCAGATTGATGCCGGAAAAATAGTCGGTTCGTCGCAAATTGTTCACAAATTCCACGACATCGTCGTTCGTCAGCGCCTTGCCTTCCAGTTCAATCGTATCGGAGGAGACCCCCAGCCTCGTCAGCCACACCTTCAAGGGTTCGAGACTCTGGCTGACATGATCCAGAACTTTCACCGGCCCCATCCTCGACCGCTCAAGTTGGTCAATGATCCGATTCTTGTCCTCAAGCAGTTTCTTCTTTTGCTCGAAATCCTGCACCTGCTTGACCTGCTCTTTGAGCTGAGCCAATTGCTTTTCCTTTTGTTGTTTTTCCTCTTGCTGTGCCTCGATTTCATTCTCGAGGGAAGCCGAGTACCACCAACAGCCCGCCAGGGTCACCAGGATGATCCCCACGCCAAGCAGTACCTGCGCGCGTACATCATACTGGGGTTTCGCCTGTCTGGTTTTCGGGCCGGAAAGAAGGTTGATGCGAATCATCGGTCACCCACCGCTCTCAGCGCCAGCCCGACACCCACCGCCGCCGATGGAGCCAGCTCGGCCAGCGCATCCGCATCGAAGTCGCTTCCCGTGACATCGATCTCACCGAACGGGTCGGCCATTTCGACGGGCGTTTGTATCCGATCACCGAGGTGCTGGATCAGCCCCCGGGCCTTCGCCACACCTCCGCACACGAGCACGCGATCGAGTTCCGCGTTCGCCATCGAGGTCTTGAAGTAATCCACCGTCCTCGCGATCTCGGACGCGACTTCTCCGTTTACGCTATCAATGACGTTTCCGAGCGAGGCCGCGGCCGGGTCGCCGCCTCGTTCCCCCTTCTTGCTCTCCTCAGCCTCTTCATAGGACATGCCCATCTCACGCTGAATTGCCTCCGTGTACCGGTTGCCGCCCAGCGGAATGTCGCGGGTGAACAAAGAGGCACCGCTGCGGATGATATTCACGTTCATTACGCTCGCGCCGATGTTGACCAGCGCGGTGGTTTCATCCTGCGCCATCGGATAGTTAATGGCGTGCATGTTCTCGATGGCAAACGCGTCCACATCCATGACCATCGGTACAAGACCAGCCCCCTTGACGAGCTCGGTCAGCTCATTGATCTTGTCTTTCTTGGCGGCGACAAGAATGACCGACATATCTCCCTGTTGCTCTGCCGCGGGGTCCGGAGGCAAGACATGAAAATCGATGTTCACTTCGTTGATGTCGAACGGGATATATTGTTCGGCCGCCAACTTCACTTGCCCTTCCAGTTCTTCGTCTGGCATCGGAGGCAGACTGATCTTCTTGACGATGACGGCGTGCCCGGAGATCGACATCGCCACCTGCTTGTTTTTGACCTTGGATTCGTCGAAGAGCTCTCGAATGGCCGACACGACCCGCCCCTCGTCCATCACAGTCCCGTCGACGATGACTTCCGGCTCCAGCGGCTTCACGCCGAATTTCTGGAGAAAGTACCGTCCCTTGCTCTGCTTCAGCTGAACCAGTTTGATGGCGCTGGATCCGATATCGAGCCCCACAAGTTGACGACGCGGGGTCAACATTGAGACGATGTCTGTTTCAAAGAGATTTTTGAATGAACCCAGCATATGCATTCCTTGCCACTCTACACGACAATCTTGCGTGCGCGAATAACTTTCTTGATTTCAGCCACATTCTTGTTCGTATAGAGCCTCCAGTTTCTCCAATCGCGCGGAGGCCCGGCAATCACTCCCGTACGCTCCCAGCGAAACAGTGTCGCCTTGGAAATGTCGAACAGGTTACACACTTGATCTGTCTTGAACCCCGTTTGTCGAAATAATAACTTACGTTGCTTCACGTCGCGAATTGATCCTAGGAAAGCACGCCTGAACATGCACAAGGCTAAGTATAGTCAACATACTCCACCTGTCAAGGAATCCTCCAAAACGGCGTTCAGCGATCCGGACCGAACTCGTTTCGGTGTCCGTCAGCGTTATGACTTCTGAATATCCCGGTGCTTGAGGGCCACGTCATGGCCCATCGCGGAGAGACTTTCCTGGAGACGCGCGGCAACCGCCACTGAGCGATGTCGGCCGCCGGTACACCCAATGGCAATCGTCAGGTAACTGCGTTGTTCTCGCTCGAAATACGGGATGAGGAACTTGAGCAGTCCCTCCAGCTGGCCGATCAGCGCCACGGCATCAGGGTCTGCAAGGACGAAGGCGCGCACTCTCGGATCATCCCCGGGGAGCGATTTGAGGTCGGGCACGAAATACGGGTTCTTGAGGAATCGGACATCGAACAGTAAGTCGATATCATACGGCACGCCGAACTTATACCCGAAGCTCAGGAGTGAAATGGTCAATGTTTTGCCCACCGACTCCCGCGGGAATTGCTTGGTAAGCAATTCCCGCAGTTCATGCACCGTCAGATCGGACGTATCGATGATCCGATCGGCATGCCGCCGAAGTTCGGCGAGCCGCTCCTTTTCGAAGCGGACGCCTTCCAGCACCGGCAGATGCGGCAGGAGGGGGTGCGGGCGACGCGATTCGGAAAAGCGCCGGATCAGCACCTCTTCACGCGCCTCGAGAAAGAGCAGGTGGATGGCATGTCCGAGCTTCTTCACCCGCTCCAGAATGCCGACGAGATCGGAGAAGAACACCCGTTCCCGTATATCGACGCCCAGGGCGACGTTGGTAATCTCGCCGTTCTGTTGATTACAGAGCTCGACAAAGGTGGGCAGCAGCGCCGGCGGAAGATTGTCGATACAGAAATAGCCGACATCCTCGAACGCCTTCAGCGCATGCGACTTCCCCGAACCGGACAGACCGCTGACGATGACCAAATTAAGCCGTGCCACGGCGCTCACCTTCGCTGCACCAGTCCATACGCCCTGCGACTGCTAGCGGGGAAAGATATGAGGAAGACCCGTCGACGAGCCTGGGCCCAAACCGGACCCATGAATCACATAAGCGCGCTATAGGTAGCTGGGCTCTGGGGGAACCGTCGTCATTCGACTACGCGGCGGCAGCCTTTCGCCATGGTTTCATCTGGCGCCGACCTGGGTCAGTGACCGGCGGGTCTTGTCCGGCTTATGGCTGACAAGCCGCCCTTTCCATTTTCTGAATTGCGCGTCGACCCGATCCACGAGCGCGTCGATCGTCGCGTACATCTCCCGAGTCGATGTCTTCGCCTGCACGGACTTGCCGTTCACCGCTCCAACCACTTCCGCCTTATGCTGAAGTTTTTCCACTCCCAGGACGACCTGCAGGGATCCCCCCTTCAATCCGTAGCGATCGAGCCGGCCGAACCGCGTTTCCACATACTCTCTGAGCGCAGGGGTAAGCGCCATATGCCGTCCGGTGATTCTCAGCTTCATACGTCCCTCCGAAGTTGGAATGAATCCGGGTTGACTTCATCGACGGTGCTCAGAAGAAACGCTTCCGTTGGCTGGCAGACGGAATATTCTCTTCCGCTCGATACTTGGCGACGGTCCGCCTCGCGATAAGAACCTGGAGGGTGCGCAGCCGGGCGGCGATCTCCTCGTCTTTCAACGGTTGCTTGGCGTCCTCTTCGGCCACCATCTTTCGGATCATCTCTCTGACAGACACGGAAGAATGCATATCGGACGGCTGATCAGCGCGCTGCAGCCCGGCATTGAAAAAGAACTTGAGCTCCAGCATGCCTTGCGGGCAATACATGTACTTGTTCGCTGTCACGCGGCTGATCGTCGATTCGTGCATGCCAATATCTTCGGCCACCTGCTTGAGAACCAGCGGTTTGAGGTGCTGGATGCCGTGGTCGAAAAAGCCCTCCTGAAATTTCACGATGCTCGACACGACTTTGACGATCGTCTTGTTGCGCTGTTCGATGCTGCGAATGACCCACTGAGCGGCCCGCAACTTCTCATCCATGTAGGCCTTCGTCTCAGGAGTACCCCCCTGGCCTGAAGCCATGAGCTGCTTGTAATAGGGACTGATCCGCATGCGGGGCAGGCCGTCGTCGTTCAGCAGCACAACCCATTCCCCTTCATTCTTGACCACGAAGACGTCGGGCACGATGACATAGTTCTGCGTATTTGCGAAGGGCCGGCCCGGTTTGGGCTCGAGGGCCTCGATGACTTTGGTCGCCTGGAACACTTCTTCGACCGTCACATTCAACACCTTCGCGATCCGCGCATACTGCTTTTTCTCAAGGTCCTTCAGATGGCGAAGAATGATCGCTTCGATGATCGATCCTTTGAGCGCTCCGGGCCGTGAGCCTAACGAGCCGATCGGGTTGCGGCCTAGGTGCCTCAGCTGCAACAACAGGCACTCGGGGAGGTCCCGGGCGCCCACACCGGTGGGGTCAAACGTCTGAATGTCCTTCAACACGGACTCGGCCTCGGCTTCCGTAAAATCGGTCCCGGCCACCACCTCCGCCAGCGTGATCCGGAGATAGCCATCGTCGTCAAGATTGCCGATGATCAACCGGCCGAGTGCCTTCTCGCGCGCAGAGAGTCCGGACAGCGACAACTGCCAGAGTAGATGCTCTCCGAGGGATGTGGCCTTCGCCACCGTCTGCTCATAAGAGGGGAACTCGTCCTGCGGCGCAGACGAATAGGCGGAATCGCCGGTGCGGCGATCACTCCCGAAGTATTCCTCCCAACCGGACGCGGAGAATTCTTCCGGTGAACCGCGTTCCTCCGGTGTGCCGCCTTCCTCAGCCTGGTCTTGACCGGCCGAAACCGGCACTTCCTCAACCTTTTGTTCTGCGGCGGCAGCCTCCGCCTCTTCGGGCTCCTCCACGTCTGCCTGCACCTCATCCAGCAACGGATTCTCCAGGAGGTGCTGCGCGAGGCTTTGCTGCAGTTCCAGACGGGACAGCTGCAACAGCTTGATCGCCTGCTGCAACTGCGGCGTCATGATCAACTTCTGACTGAGCTTCAGATCCAGTCGCAGTTTCATTCCGGACGCCTGCTTCCGCTACAACCTGAACCGCTCTCCGAGGTAGACCGCGCGGGCGGTTTCACTCTGCACGATGGTCTCAGGAGTTCCCGCTTCCAGGATCGCTCCTTCGTTGATGATGTAGGCCCGATCGACGATCGAGAGCGTCTCCTGCACATTGTGATCAGTGATCAGAATCCCGATCCCCTTTTCTTTCAGCCGCGTGACGATCTGCTGAATGTCCGCCACGGCAATGGGATCAATTCCGGCAAACGGCTCGTCCAGCAGCATAAACGACGGCGCAGTCGCCAGCGCACGGGTAATCTCCAGACGCCGCCGCTCCCCTCCAGAGAGCGCATAGGCCATGCTCGTCCTGATGTGCTCGAGATCCAACTCTTTCAGCAACGCATTTACCCGCTCAGCACGTTCGTTACGAGCATACCCCAGCATTTCCAGGACCGCCAAGACATTATTCTCTACCGAAAGCCGGCGGAAGACCGACGACTCCTGCGGGAGGTAACCGATTCCCCGACGCGCCCGCTTGTACATCGGCAGGTCGGTCACCGACGCGCCGTTCAAGGTGATGTCGCCCTCATCTGGCTGACAGATCCCCACGATCATATCGAAGATCGTCGTTTTACCTGCTCCGTTTGGCCCCAGGAGTCCCACGACTTCCCCGGCCCGTACTTCAATCGCCACGCCCTTGACGACCTTACGGCCTCGAAAACTCTTCAGCAGCCCGCTGGCACGCAGGCACTCCGTCCGCTTCGCCGGTGACAGGTCGGCGAGCGGGGCGGCCTCCATGCGTACCCCCTGCGTCATGGCGCGTTTTTCCCCTCACCTTCAATACGGACGTGGGTGCCTCCCTCGACCACACTCCGCTCCTCCGCCAGATAGACCGTAATCTGCTTTCCGCTCACGCGTGTTCCCTTTTCCCAAGCCACCGGATCGCCGGTCAAGACAATCCTTTCCTCGTCGGTGAAATACACCGCCTTCTCACAGGTCGCGTTGGAATTGACATTCTCGATCTTCACGTGGCCGGTCGCCTCAATCCGGCTCACCGAACGATTCGACACCGCCGGCATCCCGTCATTCCCCTTTGGTGAGGGAGAGGTCTTGGCCTGCTCACCCCGATCCCGCCCTCCCGCGCCCGATTGCGCCTCTTCCGTGCCCTGGGGAGTGAATAGCACGATCATCCTATCCGAATAGACGACGAGCGTCCCTCTGGTCAGCACGACCGTCCCTTCGAACACCGCGTGGTTTTCCTGGTTCCGCACCGTCATCTTCTTGGACGTGATGGTCGTCGGGACGGCAGGCGACTCTCCACTTTTTTTCGAAAGCCCGGATTCGGCTGCCACGCCGACCGGGGAGGATCCGAGCAGAAGTACCTCAAGAAGCAGGAGATAGATCCACATGCACATCCTCCAGAACCTGGAATTCCTCCGACTCCATCCGCCCGAGCAATCCGCGTCCCGTCACCTGGAGCCCATGGCCCACGATCCGGACGCGATCATCGGTGCGAATCTCTTTCGCGTCATCCGTCCAGACGAGATGATTGGTGTAAATCGTGTAGCCGCTGCCGATTTCAACGACGAGCGGATCCACCCGATTCGCCAGCACGAAATTCTTGGTCGCGGTGTCGAGCGTTCCCTCGTCGCCTGACAGGGTCAGTTCTTTGCCCTTGACGCCAAACAGCGTGACGTCGACTCCTGTAAGCAACGCCCGCTTCTCCCGCTCGAACAACCGCGCCTGCCTGGCCTGAACCTGCCACTGAATGGCATCGCCTTTCGACTGCGTGAAGGTGAACTCGGAAATCTTCGCATCCGCCTGCTCCATCGGTCCCGCAGGCGCCGGCCGGCTGGTGGGAACTGAATCCCCGTTGATGAAGAGGAGGTAGCCCAGAAAGGCGGCTAAGCATACACTCAACCCGAGAAGCGTTCGCCTCGCGATAAGCTCCCACATGCGAGAGGATTTCTCCTGATCTTGGCCAAGTACAAACCTGGCACGATCGTAGCATGCATGGCGAGGCAAGTAAACGTCCTGCGGGGATCTGGAAATGGAAACGGCTCCCGCGCGTGTCCACGCAGGAGCCGTTTTACAGGCCTATCACCGAGGGAGGGCCGCTCCGGAAGCTACGCGGGCTTCCCCGGTTCACCCGCCGAGGGCTGAGCCGGCGCGCCGGCCGACTTCTTCTTGGTCGCCGTCTCGACACGCGAGACCAACTCGATGGCCACCAGCTCACCCGCGTCCCCGATGCGCCGACGAGTCTTCACGATCCGCGTGTATCCTCCGGCCCGATCCTTGAAGCGACCGGCGACATCGCTGAACAATTTGGACACGACGGCTTTGCTTCGCAGAAACCCCAGCGCACGCCGGCGCGCGGGCAGCGTGCCTTCCTTGCCGAGCGTAATCATGCGATCGGTGAACCCGCGGATTTCCTTGGCTTTGGCTTCCGTCGTTTCGATCCGCTCGTGATCGAGCAAAGAGGTGACGAGGTTGCGAAACAAGGCCCAGCGATGCTTCGTCTGTCTCCCGAGTTGTCGTCCTTTTTTCCGATGTCGCACAGCGTTCCCCTCGGCTCAAGAATTACTCTGACTTCGGACTTCCATTGTGAGGCGACGCGGCCTCCACCTTGGTGCCCAGCGAAAGCCCCATTTCGGACAAGATTTCTTTGATCTCGTTGAGAGATTTCTTCCCGAAGTTTTTCGTTCTGAGCATCTCCCCTTCCGACTTCTGCACCAAATCGGCGATCGTCTTGATATTCGCGTTCTTGAGACAATTGGCCGCACGAACGGACAGTTCCAGTTCGTTCACGCTGCGAGAGAGATTCTTGTTCACTTCCCGCTGCAATTCTTCATAGCCGGGCTCACTCCTTCCCTCGCTCCGCTCCTCCGGGTTGATGAAGATGTCCAGATGCTCGCGCAAGATACCGGCCGCGGTGGAGAGGGCATCGCGCGGACTGATGGTGGCATCGGTCCAAATTTCCATCGTCAGTTTGTCATAGTCGGTCATGCGACCGACCCGTGCGTTTTCAACGTGGAAATTCACCCGCGTAATCGGAGAAAAGATCGAGTCGATGGCAATCACCCCGATGGGCAGCCCTTCCTCCTTATTGCGTTCAGCCGGCACGTACCCGCGTCCGTGCTTGACCGTCATTTCGATATCCAGGGTCGCATCCTTGTCCAGCGTCGCGATATGCAGATCCGGAGTGAGAATCGTGATATCACCATCGTGAATGATGTCGGACCCTTTCGCTTCCCCGGGCCCTTTCTTCCTCAACCGAATGGTCTTCGGCTTATCCGTGTGGAGCGCCAAGCGCAGGCTCTTAATGTTTAGAATGATCGCCGTGACATCTTCGGTCACGCCGGAAATCGTGGAAAACTCGTGCACCACTCCTTCGATTTTCACCGTGGTGACCGCCGCCCCCGTAAGGGACGACAGCAACACCCGACGGAGGGCATTTCCGATCGTCGTGCCGAACCCCCGCTCAAACGCTTCGGTGGTGAATCGACCAAATGTCGGGGAATGCGCATCCTTATCGACTTCCACCCGCATCGGGACCTGAAAGTCCTTCATCGCTTTGATCATGACTCCCCCTCCATTACCTTCCCGTCACTTGCACCCTGAGATCACGCTCTGTCTTATGAACCGGCACCGGTTCGCCGCCGTACAGGCTATCGGGAATACAACTCCACGACCATCTGCTCGTTCACCGGCAACGTGATCTGCTCTTTAGCCGGCAGGGCACGCACGATGCCCTTGAACGCTCCCTTATCCAGTTCGAGCCAGTCGGGAATCCCTCGACTCTCGACGGATTCCAACGAGGCCTGGATCACGGCCAGGTTCCGGCTCCGCTCGCGAATTTCAATCACGTCGCCGGCCTTCACAAGCGCTCCGGCCACGGTAATCCTCTTTCCGTTCATCGTGAGATGGCCGTGACTGACAACCTGACGGGCCTGTTTGCGCGACGCGCCGAACCCCAATCGATAGGCCACATTGTCCAGACGGCATTCCAACAGGCGCAGCAGCGCATCGCCGGTCACGCCGGCCTGCCGCTCAGCCCGCTCGAAGACGCCCCGGAACTGACGCTCCTGCAGGCCGTAGATACGCCGCAGCTTCTGTTTTTCGCGCAGCTGGAGACTATAGTCGGAGGTTCGCTGACGCCCCTGCCCATGCTGGCCGGGCGGATAACTCCGACGCTCGATGGCACACTTTTCCGTCATGCAGCGCGTGCCCTTGAGAAAGAGCTTCTCTCCCTCACGCCGGCACAACCGACACACAGGACCGCGATACTTGGCCACTGCTTCCTCCTCGTTAGTTCAGCGTGAGACGTAAAACGTGAGCCGAGCAGAACAGCTTCTCAGTCCAGTCCGCATCGCTTCACGTCTAATGTTTCACGCTTCACGGAATTGTTACACCCGCCGGCGCTTCGGCGCCCGGCATCCGTTATGCGGAATAGGGGTCACATCGCGAATGAGATTGATCCGCAGACCCGCTCCCTGAAGCGACCGGATCGCCGATTCACGGCCGGACCCGGGCCCGTTCACGTAGACATCCACCTGCCGCATGCCGCTCTCCATCGCCTTGCGGGCTGCCGCTTCTCCGGCCCGCTGCGCGGCAAACGGCGTGCTCTTTCGGGAACCCTTGAAGCCCTGGTTGCCTGCGCTGGCCCACACCACGGTATTCCCGCTCATGTCGGTAATCGTCACAATGGTATTGTTGAACGAGGCCTGAACATGGGCGACCCCGCTCTGGACGATCCGCCGTTCTTTCTTCTTGCCCTTCTTGACGCTCATGCGAACTCCTTACCTCACTCGCAGAAGATGTTAGGTCCCCGGGATCGCCTTGGTGGCCGTCGGCCGTGGCTTGCTGACCGCACCGGTCCGCCGCCCCTTCCTCGTCCTCGCATTGGTCTTTGTCCGCTGTCCCCGCACCGGCAGTCCTTTACGATGACGCAGGCCCCGGTAGGTACCCGTATCGATCAGCCGTTTAATATTCAACGAGACTTCCTTGCGAAGATCGCCCTCGACCCGGTAATCGCGTTCGATGATCTCGCGTAGCTTGACAATCTTGTCCTCGCTCAGATCCTTGACGCGGATCGCCCCATCGACGCCGGCCGCTTTGAGGATCTGCAGAGCGGCCACCCGTCCGATCCCGTAGATATAGGTTAAGCCGATATCGGCCCGCTTCCCTCTCGGCAAATCGACGCCAGCAATACGTGCCATCATGTCTCCCTTCGGTCGAATCGAAAAACGCCACTCGTCATTCGTGAGGCGCAGAACACAGGACCGCGTTTGACGGTTGACGTTTGACGTCTCACGTCTTCATCCCTGGCGCTGCTTGTGGCGGGGATTTTCGCACAGGATCCGAACCACCCGTCGTCGTCGGACGACCTTGCATTTTGCGCAAATCGGCTTCACTGATGATTTCACTTTCATACGTTCCCCGTCTCCCCGCTATTTGAAACGATAGGTAATCCGGCCTCTGGTCAAATCGTAGGGCGACATTTCGACGGTCACCTTGTCGCCGGGGAGAATCCGGATGAAGTGCATCCGCATTTTCCCCGAGATATGCGCCAAGATCACGTGTCCATTATCGAGCTTCACCCGAAACATCGCATTCGGGAGTGTCTCCGCAACGGAGCCCTGTACCTCGATAATGTCTTCTTTCGCCACGTACTCCTGTTCTCTCTCCTGAAAACTTACGTCGACCCTTCCGAGCGCTGGCTCAGCACGCGGGCCGGGCCTCTCGGCTGTATGGCAATCGTATGCTCGAAATGCGCGGACAGGCTTCCGTCTGCGGTGACAGCCGTCCACCGATCATCCAGAATCCGCACGGCGCTCCCGCCCATATTCACCATCGGCTCGATTGCCAGCACCATCCCTACCTGCAGCCGGGGCCCCTGCCCAGGTTTTCCATAGTTGGGCACCTGAGGTTCTTCGTGCAATTGCCGGCCGATTCCATGCCCCACGAACTCCGTCACGACCGAGTAGCCAGCCGATTCGGCTCGACGTTGAACCGCGTGCGAGATATCCGTCAGCCGGTTGCCCACCACCGCCTGTTCAATCCCCAGATAGAGTGCCTCTTCCGTCACCTGAATCAACTTGGCCGTCGCCTCAGGAATCCGCCCTACCGCCACCGTGACCGCCGAGTCCCCATAGAATCCGCCGACGATGGCACCGAGATCCAGCCCGATAATATCCCCTTCCTTGAGCTGTCTCTTCGACGGGATGCCGTGAACGACCTGCTCGTTCACGGACGCGCAAAGCGTCTTCGGATAGCTCCGGTATCCCTTAAACGCCGGAATTCCCCCCCTGGCTCGAATCCCCTCTTCCGCCAGACGATCAAGTTCATCGGTGCTGACGCCAGGGCGAACAGCCTTCCGAACGATCTCCAGCACCTCAGCGACCACTCTGGACGCCTCTGCCATGACGTCGATTTCAGCAGGCGTTTTCAGAATGATCATGCCATATCGTAGGCCGCCAGCACTTTCGTCAGGTTCTGGTACACCGACTCTACAGCCCCCGTCCCATCGAGATGAGACAACAGATTTTTCTTCTCGTAGAAGCTGATCAACGGGGCCGTCTGCTCTTCGTACACTTTCAGCCGCGTCTCGATCGCCTCCCGCTGATCATCGCTTCGCTGAATCAGCGCTTCGCCGCAACGATCGCACAGGTCGCCTCGCTTCGAGGGGGCCCACTGCACGTGATAGGTCGCCTGGCATTTGGGACAGCTCCGGCGCCCGCTTAGTCGCTTGACTACCTCCTCGCGCGTGACACGGAAGTTAATCACGCGATCCAGGTGAATCTTCCGCTCGTCGAGAACCTTTCCGAGTGCGTCCGCCTGCGGGACCGTCCTCGGAAACCCATCAAGGATGAACCCGTTCGCATAACGGGGGTCAGCCAGCCTATCCCGCACCAAACCAATCACGACCGAATCCGGCACCAGCCTTCCCTGGTCCATGTACCCCTTGGCCTCGAGCCCGAGCTTGGTGTGATTGCGGACCGCGTCCCGGAGTAAATCCCCGGTTGAAATCTTCATCACCCCATACTGAGCTGCCACTTTGTCGGCCTGCGTACCCTTGCCGACACCGGGAGCGCCGAGAAACACGAGCTGCATCACCCTTAGCCGCTTCTCCCGCGTAACGGGGCCATGCCTTTACCCAGAAATCCCTCGTAATTGCGCATCAGCATATGCGATTCGATCTGCTGCGCGGTATCAAGCCCCACGCCGATCACGATCAACAACGAGGTCCCGCCGAAGTAGAACGGAACATTCAGTTTGTAAATCAGGAACTCCGGGATGACGCACACGATCGCCAGATAAATGGCTCCCGCAAACGTGATCTTGGTCAGCACATTGTAGATATAGTCCGAGGTCCGCTGCCCGGGCCGGATGCCGGGGATGAATCCCCCGTACTTTTTCATATTGTCGGCCATATCCACCGGGTTGAGCACAACCGCCGTGTAGAAGAAACAGAAGAACAAAATCAAACCGACATACATCAGCGTATAGAGTATCGACCCCGGTGACAGTTGCGTGCCGATCGCCTTCACCCACGGCGTTTCAAAGAACCCTGCAATCGTGGCGGGAAACGCAATGATAGACGAAGCGAAAATCGGAGGGATGACGCCTGCCGTATTGATTTTTAGCGGAATATGCGTGCTCTGCCCTCCATACACCCGACGCCCGATGACACGCTTCGCATATTGCACGGGAATCTTCCGGCGCCCGCTCTCCAGAAACACGATCGCCGCCACCACGGCGACCATCAGCGCCGCCAAGGCGACGAGCAGCACGATATTGAGTTGACCCACTTTGTATAGATCAAACGTCTGAGCCACGGCTGCCGGCAGTCTCGCCACGATACCGGCGAAAATGATCAGCGAAATCCCGTTCCCGATCCCCCGCTCCGTAATCTGTTCGCCCAACCACATCAAGAACCCCGTACCCGCCGTCAGGGTGATCACTGTCATGAGCCGGAACGCCCACCCCTTATCGAGCACGAACATGCCTTGATTCATCTGCTCCAGCCCGATCGCGATTCCGAACCCCTGAATCAACGCAATGCCGATCGTCCCGAATCGCGTGTACTGGATGATTTTCTTCCGGCCCCGCTCACCCTCTTTCGCCAGCTTCGAGAGGTGTGGAACGACCACCGTCAGCAGCTGGAGAATGATCGATGCGCTGATATAGGGCATGATGCCCAGCGCAAAGATCGTCAGGCGGGACAGCGATCCGCCGGAGAAAATATCCAGAAAGCCGAGCAGCGATCCGCCCTGCTTCTGTAAGAACTCGGACAGGGCCTCCCCGTTGATACCCGGAGTCGGAATATGCGCCCCGACTCGGTACACAACCAGCATCCCGAGCGTGAACAGGAGGCGAGTACGTAGCTCGGGAATCTTGAAGATATTCTGAACACTGGTCAGAAGTCGCTCAAGCACCGCTGATAACCTCGACTCTGCCTCCAGCCGCTTGAATTTTCGCCTCTGCGGACTTACTGAACTTATGGGCTTGAACGACGAACGGCCTTTTCACCTCTCCGCTGCCCAGAATCTTGATCGGCAGTTTGCTCCGCTTGACCAATCCGGCTTCCACCATCGCTTGCGGAGTGATCGTGTCGCCACCGGTCCAATGTTCAAGACTCTTGACGTTCACAATCGCGTATTGCGTGCGGAAGGGATTCGAAAACCCGAATTTCGGCAGCCTCCGAATCAAGGGCATCTGGCCGCCTTCGAAGCCGGGCCGCTTGCCGCCGCCCGATCGAGCCAGCAAACCCTTGTGCCCCTTGGTCGCAGTCTTCCCGTGACCGGAACCGGGCCCACGGCCGATGCGTTTCCGTCGCTTCTTCGCGCCTCTCGCCGGCCTCAGTTCATGCAGATTCATGGTTTCCCCACTTCGAGCAGATAGGCCACTTTCTGGATCATCCCGCGAACCTGGGGCGTGTCCGGATGGACCGCGGTCTGTCGGATATGCCGGAGGCCCAGACCGCGCAAGACGAGGCGATGCCGTTCGGGCGTCCCGATCGGGCTGCGCCTCAACGTCACGCGCACACCTTGAGTGTTCGACCCGCCCGCGGTGGATGGCTTTGACTGCCCGCTCATCAGACTGTCACCCGTTCTTGCCGCTCCTCCGGCGTCTGTCTCCGGAGGCGAAGCACCTCATCGGGGTTTCTCAATTGCGTGAGGCCGTTCAGCGTGGCCCGCACGGTATTGAAGGGATTTCCTCGACCGAGTGTTTTTGCGATAATATTATGCGCGCCGACCAATTCGACCACGGCCCGAACCGCTCCGCCCGCGATAATGCCGGTCCCGTCGACGGCCGGCTTGAGCAACACATGTTCACCGCCGAACCGGCCGTGCACTTCGTGCGGAATCGATCCGCCCTTGAGCGGAACGTGAACCAGGTGCTTCTTGGCCTGCTCGACCGCCTTTGAAATGGCAACCGGAACTTCGGCGGCCTTGCCTTTGCCGATTCCGACCCACCCATGGCTGTCGCCGACCACAACCAGTGCGCAGAAGTTAAACCGCTTGCCGCCCTTCACCACCTTCGCCACGCGATTGATGAAGACGACTTTGTCTTTCAGGCTCAGCTCATCCGGATTGACTCGCACGCAGTGCCTCTTTTCTTCTTTCCCCGCCTCCGATTGAGCGGGGGCCCCTCATGGATCCGCCGGACTTAGAACTGCAGCCCACCTTCGCGCGACGCGTCGGCGAGAGCCTTGATCCGGCCATGATACCGCCGCCCGCCACGATCAAAGACGACGGCGCTCACCTTCGCGGCCTTCGCTCGATCGGCAAGCAATTTTCCAACCGCCTTGGCCGCCGCGATACCTCCGGTCGACTTGAGCGATTTCCGCAGAGCCTGCTCGAGCGAAGAAGCCGCCGCCAGCGTCGTGCCCCCGATGTCATCAATCACCTGAGCATAGATATGCAGATTGCTCCTGTACACATTCAGCCGCGGACGTTCCGCGGTTCCCATGATCGCGTGGCGCACACGCTGGCGTCTTCGTTCGAGCTGTCGCACTTTCTCGGCATTATTCATCGTCGCCGCCTACTTTCCTGTCTTGCCTTCCTTCTTCCTCAGGACTTCACCCAGGTATCGAACGCCTTTTTGCTTATAGACATCGGGCGGCTTGATCGCGCGGAGGTTGGCCGCCACCTGACCGACGAGTCGCTTGTCGGCCCCCTTGATATTGATCAGGGTCTGCTTATCCACTTTCACATCGATTCCGGCCGGCAGCTGATACACGACGGGATTGATATAGCCGACGTTGAAGCTCATGGTCCGGCCCTGAAGCTGAGTCTTGTAGCCGACGCCCGTGATCTCCAGCGAACGCTCGTAGCCCTTCGTGACCCCGTGAACCATGTTGTTCAGCTCGGCACGAACGAGGCCGTGCAAGGCGCGCATCTTTCGATCGTCACTGGACCGGCTCACGATCACCTGCCCGCCTTCCACCGCCACACCCACTCCCGGCACGAGCGACCAGTTCAACCTGCCCAGGGGCCCCTGGACGGAGACGGTCGATCCGGCCACCTTGACTTCGACTCCGCCCGGAATCGCGATCGGTTTGTTTCCAATTCGTGACATGGTCTTCTACGCCTTTACGCCGCCGGACAGATTCACTCCGGCTACCAGACGGAACACAGCACCTCGCCGCCGAGCTTATTCCTGCGGGATTCCTGATCGGTCATGACCCCTCGCGAGGTGGAGAGAATGGACATGCCGATCCCGTTGCGAACCTTCGTAATAGCTTTGCTTCCGACATACACTCGCCGTCCCGGCTTGCTGATCCGTGCGAGTCCCGTAATCATGGGCTGCCCATCGTCCACATATCGCAGGCGCACGCTCAACACCGGGTGTCCATCCTGAACCCCGTCTTCCACGGCGTCGAGGTAGCCCTCTCTCCTCAAGAGTTCAAGAATCGCGCGTTTCAGCTTCGAGGACGGAACGGTAATCGTCTCGTGCCGGCGCTGAGCACCATTCTTCAACCGAACAAGCAGATCGCCGATTGGGTCCGTAACCATATGGTATCCTTCCACCCTCTAAGACAACGTGCCGCGTCGCGCTTCGCCGACTACCAACTCGACTTCCGCACGCCAGGAATTTCGCCGCGGAGGCTCAAGAATCTGAAACAGATTCGGCACATCCGAAACCGGCGAAGATATCCCCGCACCCGGCCACAGACACCGCACCGATGATAGCTCCGGCACGCGAACTTCGGCTTTGATGCCGCTTTATTCTTCAATGCTAATCGCGCCACAGGCACTCCTTCTGTTGTGCGACAGACGTCGCCGGGGTCCGACCGCCGCTATGTGCGGAACGGCATCCCAAGATGCTTCAGCAGGGCTTTTCCCTCATCATTCGTCCTGGCCGTCGTCACGATCGTGATATCCATGCCATGAATAGAGGCCACTTCGTCATACTTGATCTCGGGGAAGATCAACTGCTCTTTCAGCCCGAAGGTATAATTTCCGCGGCCATCGAACGCCTTCGGCGAGACACCACGGAAGTCGCGGATCCGGGGAAGCGCTAAGGTCACCAGCCGATCGAAGAATTCGTACATCCGGCGGCTCCGGAGTGTCACCTTGGCGCCGATCGGCAAACCCTGTCGCAATTTGAATCCGGCAATGGCCTTCTTGGCACGGGTGACCACAGGTTTCTGCCCTGTGATGGTCCCCAACTCGGTCACCGCGCTCTCGAGCAGCTTCACGTTCTGAATCGCCTCTCCCATTCCCACGTTCAACACGACGCGTTCGAGCTTCGGCACCTGCATCACGTTCTTGTAACCGAACTCCTTCATCAGGGCCGGCACCACCTGCTGCCGATACTGGTCGCGCAGCCGCGGACGGAACTTGGACTCCTCACTGCCTTGGTCCAACTGCTGTGGCGCAGCGGTTTCCTTCTTCGCCGGCTTTCGCGCGGTCGGTTTGTCGGGGCGGCCTTTTTCAACCTTCGCCATTCCTCGCTCCTCACCCTACTCAACGGTCTCGTTCGATCGCTTGCTGAATCGCACGCGCCGGCCATCGTCCAGCATCCGGATCCCCACTCTGGTCGGCTTCTGCGTGACAGGACAGAGGTACATGACGTTCGAAATTTGCAGCGGGGCTTCCCGTTCAAGGATTCCGCCCTGTTTGGCTTTCTGATTCGGCTTCGTGTGCCGTTTGATGACATTCAGCTTTTCCACGACAACCTTCCCGGCGCCCAGATCGACCGAGAGCACTTTCCCGGTCTTGCCCCGTTCACGGCCGGAGATCACGACGACCGTATCGCCCTTTCGAATTCGACTCTTTCGAAGTGCCTGCACCATGTCCCTCATGCGCTCGCCCTACAAGACCTCTGGCGCCAATGAAATGATCTTCATGAATTTCTTCCAGCGTAGCTCGCGCGCAACCGGCCCGAAAATCCTGGTCCCGATCGGCTCTCCCTCTTTATTGATCAAGACACAGGCGTTGCGGTCAAACTTGATGTAGGATCCATCCTCACGCCGGACCTCCTTGGTCGTCCGCACGATGACCGCGCGGCTGACATCTCCCTTCTTCACGCTCGCCTGCGGAATCGCTTCCTTCACGGCTACGACGACGATGTCCCCCAGGGATGCGTACCGCCGCTTCGTGCCCCCGAAGACATGGAAACACATCGCCTGCTTGGCTCCGGAATTATCGGCGACATCCATGTATGTGTAATTCTGAATCATCGCGACCATCCATGCGCGCATCGAGATCGGAAGACCCCGAACAGACGCCCCCTTCTATTTTCCAGGCTGTCCTTTGTCCATCACCTGGACGACCCGCCAATTCTTTTCTTTGCTCAGAGGTCTGGTCTGCACGAGCTTGACGCGATCTCCCACCTTGCACATCCCGCTTTCATCGTGCGCCTTGAGTCTCGTCACCCGCCTGAGCACCTTCTTGTAGACCGGATGCACGACGGACCTCGCCACGACCACGACGACCGTCTTCTGCATCTTGTTGCTCACGACGTCCCCAAACCAGTGACGCTGCTTCGCCGTCTCAGACATAATGCCCCTTACCCCTTCGGTCCTTCGGTTCGGCCCTTCGCCTGGTGGAGAACGGTCTTGATCCGCGCGATATCCCGCTTGGTCTTCCGGATCTGCATGGGATTCTCAAGCCGGCCCGTGCCGAACTGAAACCGGAGATTGAACAGTTCCTGCACGAGCTGTTTTTCTTTGTCGACAAGCTCGGATTCAGTCAGTTGCCGCAACTCTTTCAGATCCAGCGCCATGTCCGCTATTCCTCACTCCCCCTCGCTTCGCCTCAACCGACCTCTCCCCGAACCACGAGTTTGGTCGCAACAGGCAGCTTGTGGGACGCGAGACGAAAGGCCTCCCGCGCGATCTCCGGGGTCACCCCGTCCATCTCATAGAGAATCCGGCCCGGCTTCACGACCGCGACCCAGTATTCGGGATTGCCCTTGCCTTTTCCCATTCGAGTTTCCGCCGGCTTCTTCGTGATCGGCTTGTCGGGGAACACGCGAGTCCACACCTGCCCGCCGCGCTTGACATAGCGCGTAATTGCAATACGCGCGGCCTCAATCTGGCGGCTCGTGACCCATCCCGGCTCCAACGCTTTCAAGCCGAACTCCCCCAGCGTAATCTGCCCGCCGCGATAGGCCTTGCCCCGCATGCGGCCCTTCTGCATCTTTCTGAACTTAACTTTCTTCGGCGCTAGCACCCTTCGACCTCCTTACCCGAACCGCCGGTCCAGAGACGATTCGGACTTCATGGGCTGAGCGGGCAGAAGCTCCCCTTTGTAAATCCACGTCTTGACCCCGATCTGCCCCATGGTGGTGTGCGCTTCGGAAAATCCATAGTCGATCTCCGCACGGAGGGTATGCAGGGGCACACGCCCCTCACGATACCATTCGGTCCGCGCAATCTCCGCGCCGCCCAGGCGACCGGCCACCATGATCTTGATCCCCTGTGCACCGAGCCGAAGGGCTGACTGGACGCTGCGCTTCATGGCCCGTCGAAACGCCACGCGTTTCTCCAATTGGGTCGCGACATTCTCACTGACCAGCTGCGCATCGAGTTCGGGCTTCTTGATTTCCTTCACCGTGACGTAGACCTGCCCCCCGTACTGCTTTTCCAGCTCGGCCTTGAGCTTATCGACTTCCGCCCCCTTACGGCCGATGATGATGCCGGGGCGCGCCGTGTGAATGATTACGCGGGTCTGATCGCCCGAGCGCTCGATCTCAACCTTCGCCACCCCCGCATGGTAGAGCTTCGCCTTGACCATCTTCCGGATCTTGATGTCCTGATGAAGCAGTTTGGCGTAGTCCTTGCCGGCGTACCAGCGAGAGCTCCAGGTATAGTTGTAGCCCAGCCGATAACCGATTGGATGCGACTTTTGCCCCATAGTGTCTGCCTCAGTGCCCGTAACGGAATGTGCGCTACTTCTTCCTGTCTTGCAGCGTCGGTGCCGCGACCACCACCGTAATATGGCTGGTCCGCTTCTGGATGGCGTTGGCGCGGCCTAGTGACCTTGCGCGAACTCGCTTGTACGTGGGGCCGCAGTCGACGAAGGCTTTCGAGACGACCATCGACTCACTGTCCCCCAGTTCCTTCTGTTCCGCGTTCGCCACAGCGGAACGGAGGATTTTTTCAATCACGCGCGCGGCATGACGCGGCGTGTGCTTCAGCATCGCCAGGGCCATCGGGACCTGCTGCCCGCGAATCATGTCCACAACCGGCTTAGCCTTGCGGGGCGCGACGCGAACAAATCGAAGTATGGCTTGTGCTTCCGTCATCGATGAAATCCTGCTCTCTGTCTTACTTCAGCGCCACGGCCTTTTCCGTTTTGGCCTGGCCATGCCCCTTAAAAAACCGGGTGGGAGCGAACTCGCCGAGCTTATGGCCCACCATGTTCTCGGTCACGAAGACCGGGATGAATTTCTTGCCGTTGTGAACCGCGAACGTATGCCCGATCATATCGGGCACGACCGTCGACCGTCGCGACCACGTCTTGATCAGCCTTCGATCCTTCGTCTGATTCATCTGCTCAACCTTCTTGAGCAGATGGTCATCGACAAACGCCCCCTTACTGATCGACCTAGGCATTGCGCACCCCTGATTTGCGGCGAGCGATAATAAACTTGTCCGTCTTCTTGTTCTGCCTGGTTTTATAGCCCTTCGTCGGAAGACCCCACGGAGACACCGGGTGTGGATTGCCCTGCCCGGATTTCCCTTCGCCGCCGCCGTGAGGATGGTCGACCGGGTTCATGGCCACGCCGCGTACGTGCGGCCGCTTCCCCTTCCATCGACTCCGTCCCGCCTTCCCCACGGTAATATTCTCGTGATCGAGATTCCCGACCTGCCCAACGGTCGCCATGCAAGCGCCCAGAATTCGTCGCATCTCGCCGGACTTCAACCGGACCTGCACGTAATCGCCATCGCGTCCCATCACCTGCGCGAACCCGCCTGCGCTCCGGATCAGCTGACCGCCCTTGCCCAGACGTAATTCGATATTGTGAACGGTGGTTCCCAGCGGCATGCTGGCCAATGCCAGCGCGTTCCCCGGGCGGATTTCAGCCTGCGGACCCGATTGCACTTCGTCGCGTACATTCAGCCCTACCGGAGCCAGAATGTATCGCTTCTCTCCATCCCGGTATTTCAACAATGCAATGCGGGCCGACCGGTTCGGATCGTATTCGATGGCTTCGACCAGCGCCGGGATGCCGACCTTGTCGCGGCGAAAATCAATCGTCCGATACAGTCGCTTATGCCCTCCGCCGCGGAAACGCACGGTCATGCGGCCGTCGTTATTGCGCCCGCCGCTCCGTGGATGGAAGGAGGTCAGCGATTTCTCCGATTTTTTCTTGCTCAATTCCTCAGTCGTGACCGCCGTCATACCCCGACGGCCTGGCGACGTGGGACGATACGATTTCAACCCCATGGTTCCGGTCCTACCTTCCTGAACTCACCTAGGCGCTCTCGTACAGTTCAAGCTTCTCACCCTTCTTGAGGGTGACGAAGGCCTTCTTCCAGTCGGATCGCTTTCCGGAAAACCGCCCGAGGCGCTTCACCTTCCCACGGACGTTCATCACATTCACCTTCTCGACCTTCACCTTCAGCAGCGTTTCGACGGCCCGCTTGATCTGCACACGATTTGCATCGGAGTGAACGATAAACCCGACGGTATTGGTCCGCTCACGGAGTCCCGTGATCTTTTCCGTCAACAGCGGCTGAACCAGCACCGCATGCACATCCGTTCTCACGACCAGACCTCTTTCACGCGACCCAGCTCCCGCTCGGGAATGACCACCACCTGGGCGCGAACGATATCGTAGACATTCAATTGATCGGCACTGAGCACTTTCACCGAGCCCAAGTTCCTGGCAGCCTGCAAGACCCCGGGCTGTCCCGCGCCGAGAATCATCAAAGCGTGATCGCCGTCACTGAACTGCTTCAGCGCCTGGGCCAGCAACTTCGTCTTGGGTTGTTCGAGCGACAGATCAGACAGGACGAACAACCGGTTCTCCGCCACTTTGGCCGACAGCGCGCTCTGCAGCGCCGCCCGATATTTCTTTCTGGGCATCGAATAGGCGTAGCTTCGCGGCTTCGGCCCGAACACGCTCCCGCCGTGACGCCACACCGGCGACCGGACCGACCCCGCCCGCGCCCGCCCCGTATGCTTCTGCTTCCAGGGCTTCCGGCCGGATCCCCGCACCTCTCCGCGCCGCAACGTGGAGGCTGTTCCCCGCCGCTCACAGGCCCGCTGCATGATCACGGCCTCATGCACCAGCGACGCGCGCGGCTCGCAGCCGAATACTTCCGGGGGCAGGTCAACCGTCCCGACTTTCTTTTTCTGCAGATCGACGATATCAACGGTAGGCATGACTCAGCTCTTCTTGGACTTCCGAACGACGACGATGCCATTGGCCGCGCCGGGGACGGCTCCCCTGACGAACAGGAGGCGCTCATCAGGCCGGGACTCGATGACTTTTAATCGTTGCGTGGTGACCCGTTCCGCACCCATATGGCCCGGCAGCGTCTTCCCCTTCCACACGCGCGAGGGAAACGAACTGGCGCCGATCGAACCGGGAGCGCGGTGGAACATGGAGCCGTGCGACTCCGGCCCGCCGGCATAGTGATGCCGTTTCACGACCCCCTGGAATCCCTTGCCCTTTGAGATGCCGATCACGTCGACCCAGTCGCCTTTCTTGAACATGCCGACCGTGACCGACTGCCCCTCCGCCACCTCGCCGTCCTTCTTGAACTCGCGCAGGACGCGACTCGCCGGGGCCTGACTCTTCTTGAGATGACCCAGTTCCGCCTTGGACAGCTTGCGCTCCTTCACTTCGCCGAAGGACAGTTGAACGGCCTCGTATCCGTCTCGCGCCTTGGTCTTCACCGTCACCACGCGACAGGGACCCGCTTCGATCACCGTCACGGGCGTCAAGCGACTCTCATCAAAGATCTGGGTCATCCCCAGTTTTTTCCCGAGTAATCCGTTCGTCATTTCGACTCAACCAGTCTTGAGTTGTGAATGTTGAATTTTGAGTTGAAGGAGCCCTTACGACTCAACACTCACAACTCAAAACTCATAACTTTATTTCCACATCCACGCCCGCGGCCAGATTCAGCTTCATGAGCGAATCCATCGTCTCGGGCGTCGGCTCCATGATGTCGAGCAGGCGCTTGTGCGTCCGCACTTCAAACTGCTCGCGCGATTTCTTGTCCGCGTGGGTCGATCGTTGCACCGTGATTTTTTCGATCCTCGTGGGGAGCGGAATCGGACCGACCACCTTGGCTCCGCTGCGTCGCACGGTCTCGACGATCTCCGCCACTGACTGATCGAGGACCCGATAATCGAATCCCCGCAATCTGATTCTGATTCGCTGATCGACCTTCACTCTTCTCTCCTCGATACAAGCTGACAGGGTAGCAGGCTGACACGCTCCCTGCCGCCCTCGCCCCGTCCTGGTTGTCAGCTCGTCTTGCTTATCCGCCTGTCAGCTGCTCGCTACGCTAAGATTTCGGTGACGACGCCGGAGCCGACGGTCTTGCCGCCCTCGCGCACGGCGAAACGGAGGCCCTGATCCATCGCGATCGGGCTGATCAACTCGGCCGTCACAC
>JBQTIO010000101.1:0-1746 GCA_052388075.1 Nitrospiraceae bacterium | reverse complement strand
GACCGGAAAGGACCGGACCCTGTGCCGCTACCCCAGGCGATACGGCGGAGCCACAGTCCAGTGGCTGTGGTCACCACGCCGAGCCCGACCAGGAGCACCGAGGCAATCCCTTCCTCCACCTGATGCGACAACGTCCAGAGGAGGGCAAACAGCGCGCAGGTTCCGATGGCCGCGTTCAGCAGCCCGCTTCGAAGCGAGGCACACCACTCTTTCAACGGCGCCGAGGCCATTGAACCGCTGAGCACACCCAACACGGCGCCACCCACGACATCCGTCGGGAAATGCGCCCCACGGAGCACGCGGCTCAGTGCAACGAACACTGCGAGCCCCAGACAGAGCGGACCTAAGGCCGGGAACCGTTTCGCCATCACCGTCGCAACGGCAAAACTGGCCGCCGTATGTCCGGAGGGAAAGGAGTCGAGTCCCGACATCAAGGAAGGAGTGAACTGCCAGTCTCCCGAATGGACGAATTTCGGGCGAGGTCTTCCGATCAGGTGTTTGAGTCCGTTCGTCAGCAGGGCGGCAATCCCATGGGCGACCAGTGTCTCGATCCCTGCGGTCCTGACGGTCGGCTTTAAGAAGAACCACCCGACAGCCAGGAGGACCACACTCACAGCGACGAGGTGCGATCCTTCGCCGATCCAGTCTCCCGCATTGCTGGTGAAGGCCATCCAGGGAATCGTGAGCTGATCCCAGGGAAGGTGGATCGTCACTGATCTCACATAACGGACGATCGGAAGATCGAGCTGGACGACCCCCATGAATGCGATGGCGAGCGCGGCACAGGAACAACAGAGGGCGGCAATCCCGCCGATTCGTGGCACGGGACCAAGGTTTCCGGATTCTCCTAACTCGTCACCGATCACTCATCACCGATTTCCGTCCTAGGGGATCCAATCGGCCAGAAAGATGTTGAACACGCCCGGTTCCTTTGCATTGCGGTCCGACACCCACACCAGCCGCTTGCCGTCCGGCGAGAACATGGGGAAACTATTGAAATGCCCTTCTACGGTGAGACGCTCCAACCCTGTTCCGTCGTCACCCACCAAATAGAGATGGAAGCTCGGCCGCCCCCCTTCTCCCCTGGTTTCAATGTTCGAAGAGAAAATGATGCGCCGGCCATCCGGATGGAAGAATGGAGAGAAGTTCGATGCCCCGTTCGCAGTGACCTGTGTCTTGGCCGATCCATCGGCATTCATGATGAAGATTTCCAGCTGACCCGGCTCCACGAGCCGCTGCGCCAACAATTCCTTGTAGCGGGCGATCTCGCCCAGATCGGTCGGGTGCGAGGCGCGATACACGATCCGCTTGCTGTCCGGGGAGAAGAACGCGCCGCCGTCGTATCCCACCTCGTCGGTGAGGCGCCGGGTCTTCGTGCCGTCAAGGTTCATGGCATAGAGATCCAGGTCTCCGTCTCTGACAGAAGTCCATACGATGGTTTTTCCGTCCGGCGAGATGGTCGCTTCGGCATCGTAGCCGGGCGTGGACGTCAGTCGCTGCATCTCCTGTCCGTCGATCCGCACCGCATAGACATCATAGTCGTCCAGCGCCCAGCGATAGGCACCGTCCCGTTTCGGCTTCGGCGGACAATTCGGTCCCGCAGCATGGGTCGATGAGTAGAGGACGCGGCGGTCGCCGGGGAAAAAGTACCCGCAGGTCGTCGCGCCCATGCCGGTGCTAACCACGCGCACCGTCTGACCTTCCAAATCCATCACGTACATCTGATAGCACCCCAACCCGGCACCG
>JBQTIO010000100.1:0-11596 GCA_052388075.1 Nitrospiraceae bacterium | reverse complement strand
TGTCGGCCTCCGCCTTGATGCGCGCCTTGTCGAGACCTAATTGAATGTCTTTGAGTTTGGCCACTTGATCGGGGGTGAGCCCGATATCAGCTTCATGCTTGAGCAGATGCCGGATGAGGTGGCCGGCGCCCCGATGCATCATGCCCATGCTGTGGCTTCCCATGGTGCCGTGGCCGCGCCCTCCATGTCCGTAGCTGGGATCGTTCGCCCACGCACCAGAGACGCCCAGCGCCAGTATGATGGCTGAGGCCGCGCCGAGTACGGCCGTCCTGTGTGTTGTTCGCTTCATGAATCCCTCCTTTGGTTGATGCGTCCGCTCACTGGATTGTCAGTTGGAATGATGATCGTGTCTGCCAGCTCTCGATTGCCCGCAAGTCCAGGGCAGGGGAGTCAATCCGGATACAGAGGCCAGTGGGAAATTCATCGGGCTGGAAACGTCGTTGTTCCTCACCCCGGCTCAAGCCCATGGCGCCGGCACCGAGACGTAAACGTATCCAGCTTGCCACAGCGATCAAAGCAACGCAAGCAAGGATGCCCGCCGGGCGGGCAAACTGATTCGCATTCCGTCAGCCGCGCCGGGCCAGGGCCAGAAGATCCGCCCGGGGATCGTGATGGCGGAGGCGCTGCAATTCCTCATACGCCTTGCGTTCCTCATCTGATAAGAACGGGGGCATCACAACCCGGAGAATCAGAAACAGATCACCGTGGCTACCGGAGGCAGTCGGCAATCCCTTTCCTTTCAGCCGCAGTTTACTGTCGGACTGACTGCCGGACGGAATCTTCACGCGGACCGGCTCGCCGAGTGTCGGGGCCATGACCTCGGCGCCCAACGCCGCTTCCCAAGGCCACACAGGCAGAATGACGTGAAGATCGCTTCCATGCCGCTGAAAGACCCGATCCGGCGCAATGGTAACGTGCAGGTACAGGTCGCCACGTTTCCCGCCGTTCATGCCAGGCTGGCCTTTCCCCGCAACCCGCACTCTGGTCCCATCCTGTACGCCGGCGGGGAGCCGCACTTCGATCGTTTTTGACTCCAACACGGAGCCGGCGCCTGCGCAGGTCTGGCATGGCCGTCCGCGAATCGTTCGCCTGCCCTGACAATCGGCACAGACGACGGGCTCCCTGAGATTGATGCGTCTCGTGACTCCGGTCAGGACTTCCCGGAGCGAGAGCTCCGCCTCGGTTTCCAGATCCTCCCCCTGGCTTGCGAATCCACGTGGCGCTCGACCGGCGGATCCTTGGCCGCCGAACAGGTTTTCGAAAATATCCGAGAAGGCTTCGGCTCCGAAGGTACCGCCGGCATCGCTGCTGCGGTAGGCGCGCGCGCCGGCCTGCTGCCGCGCCCGTTCGTAGGCCTCGGCCTGTTCCCAGTCGGAGCCGTATTGATCGTATTTTTTCCGCTTGTCCGGATCGGACAGAACTTCGTGCGCCTCGTTCAGCTCTTTGAATTTCTTTTCCATCTCGGCTTTCTTCACACCGCCATGGAGATCGGGATGCACCTGGCGGGCGAGGCGGCGGTAGGCTTTCTTGATGTCCTCGGCAGAAGCCCCT
Organism: Nitrospiraceae bacterium; assembly: GCA_052388075.1. Lineage (GTDB taxonomy): Bacteria > Nitrospirota > Nitrospiria > Nitrospirales > Nitrospiraceae > Nitrospira_D. Next base: position 10,045 of record JBQTIO010000100.1, on the reverse strand, counting down.
CGAGAGATGCCGAGGATTTGATAATAGTCGCGGGATGTCGTGCCCATGGCTCAGATTACGGCGTCATTCAGGGCTTTGCAAGAGATCCAACAGGACAACCATCGAGGACTGAGGAAGGTACAGGCTGGTAAGTGGGTACCCCATACGTTGACAAGCGAGCAGGACACAGGCTGACAGGTATCAGAGGCGGCCATGAGCTGCTCGATTTCTGCAATGTGTCAGCCTGTCAGCTTGTGACTGTTCTTTTCGCTCGTGCCATGAGTTTGCAGTAGGTACAGACTTCCGCGGTGGTGGGCTGGCCACAAGTAGCGCATGGGATCAGGGTGGAGCGATCCCGTTCCGCCATCGTGAGTGGGGAGGTTGCCGAGGTGTTCTGTTTGTCGAGGAACCCCCAATAGAAGGCTTGTTTGGTGCCGGGGGACTCGGTCTCAAGCCGGTTCAATACTTCCTTATAAAGGAGCGTGCGGGCCCCGTGAGCCATCGGGCATTCATCCACGATGTAATCGATGCGATTCAGCACAGCGTAGGCGGCGAGTTCGCGTTCGGTGAGGCGATAGAGTGGCTTGACCTTCTTGGCAAACCCCTCCACAGAGGCCGGCAGAGTCGGTGCCTGCTTGTCGAGATATTCCTCCTGCCAGCGCAACAGGTTGCCCAACAGGCGGGCGGCCTCGTCGTCGAGGTTGTGGCCCGTGGCCATCACGTCGTAGTGCTGCGCGATGGCGGCACGATTGAAGTGATAGCGTTTGATCGTGCCGCAGGTTGAGCAGGTCGGTCGATGAACCAGCATCGCCAGTTCACGAATGCCGGCACCGGCCTCCGGTTCGACCGCATGGACATGCAGAGTCGCGCCACGGGGGGCGGCGATGGTCTCGGCAAAGCGGAGAGTCTTGGCATGAGAGGCGTCCGAATACCCGGCGATGCCGAGATGCACATAGAGGGCATCAGCCCGGTACCCCAGCTTCAGGAGGATATCCCAGAGGGCTAAGCTATCCTTGCCCCCTGAGACCGCCACCAGAATACGGTCGCCTTTGCCGAACATCCGGTGCGACTTGATGGCCTTCGCCACCTGGTCATGGACAAAGCAATTGAAGCAACCGGTGCAGAAGGCGGCATTGTGGCGTGGCAACTGAATGGCGGCTTTGGACTTACACTTGGTGCAATGCATGGGGTTCGGCAATCATAGTACGGGGTGTTTCCGTGGGAATGCAAATGTCTTGGTTTGTCGACCTTGTTTGAATCTTGCTTCAAGACAAGCGTCAGGTTGTTGCATTGTGCGGGGTGATGGGGTAAGAGGAACTTGCTCGAAGCTGGGGAAGGTTCCGCTGGATGAGTAGTGGCCGGCTGAGGTGGGGGGGGGAGTAGGTAGGCTGAGGCGATCTGAACAGACACACTAGTTAACATAATGGCTCTTATCAGACTATGAATCTTGAGCTCCTCACCCGCCTCCATAAGGAACTCTCCATCACCGGCAGCGCCCTCTATGAGGCCGTCCTGGCGATTTCTGAACGGGTCAACCGCAAGGTTCAAATCATTCGCCTCCACTGGCACGCCTCGACCTTGCTGCGCCAGATGGAACAGCACGCCGCCGACCTCGGTCAGCAGATTGTCGACCAGGTCGCCCGTCGCTTTCTGACCGTCCAGCACCCGGAGTCCACCAGTGCCGTCCTCGATGCCGCGCTGGCGCGTACGACGGTTCGCATCCATGAGTTGAAGCAATCGCTGCTGGAGGTCGACGGGCAGATCCGGGAACTCAAGCTTGAAGCCATCCAGGAGGACCTCCTGCGGCTCCAGCATGACTTGAGTCTCCGAACCGCCGGCATCGAGCGCATGGCCGTCACCCGTCGTGCCGCCGCGGTCGGACAGCCCGTGAGCGCCATGCCGCGACCGTCCTCGGTTCATATTGCAACCGTTCTACGGGGCCCCTTCCTGCTGCCCCCATCGGACGATCTCGTGTTCCGGCCTGACGATATCGTCGTGCTGATCGGACACGAGTCGGATCTGGATCAATGTGTCGCATGGTTTACCAGCCAACGCCCGATCAAGACGCTCACGACCAAATCTGCGTAGAACGGTAGGCAAATCCCCGGTTCTTCGATAGAATAACAGCCGGACTTGAAGAACCATCTTGTCGAACGAGGGGCGCACTGCGTGATCCGACATCCATCCACTTGGTACTGCTCCCTGCTCCTGTCGAGTCTTGGGTTGTGCCTGTCATCCGTTCTCTGGAAGGACTCGATCGCCCTGGCCGCAGTGACAGATTCGCCCGGCCTCCGCGTCCTGGAAGAAATCCAGACGGTGATCACCGAGTTGGCCGAACAGGCCAAACCCTCGGTCGTGAACCTCTTCCCGGTCCAGAGCCAGAGTCGCCTTCGAGAAGGGCCGAGTGAACGAGCTCCGAACGCGTCAGGATCCGGCTCCGGCCTGATCGTCGACCCCGACGGTCACATCGTCACGAATAACCACGTGATCGGCGACGCCACCGAGATCGAGGTGCGGCTGTCCGACAAGACCAAACTGATCGCGCAGGTGGTTGGCAAGGATCCGGACACCGATCTGGCGCTGCTGAAAGTCACAGCCGACCGGCCGCTCCCCAGCGCGCGATTTGGGGATTCGTCGACCGTCAAGGTGGGCCAGTGGGTGCTGGCGGTCGGAAATCCATTCGGGCTTGATCGGACGGTGACCCTCGGTGTCGTCAGCGGCATCGGACGGGAAAATATTAATCTGTCGCGCTACGAAAACTTTATTCAAACCGATGCGTCCATTAATCCCGGAAACTCCGGGGGACCGTTGTTCAACCTGCGCGGCGAAGTCATCGGGATCAACACGGCCATCATCAATTTTGCGCAAGGCATCGGATTTGCCATTCCCTCCAATATGGCCAGGCAGGTGATCGCCCAGCTGATGGCGAAGGGACGCGTGGTGCGGGGATGGCTCGGCGTGGGTATTCAGCCCTTGACGCCCGATCTGGCTAAGAAATTCGGCGTCGCGGAGGGCGAGGGAGTGCTGGTCAATGAAGTCTTCGACAAGGATCCGGCCGCGGCGGCGGGTATCAGGCCGGGCGACATCATCGTCAGAATAGACGGCACGGTGGTGGACTCGCCCAACAAGCTGTCGCGGCTGATCGGAGCACTCGCGCCCGGAGCCATGTCGAAGATTGAGGTGGTCCGAGACCTCAAGCCTTTGACATTGGAGGTGCCTCTGAGCGAGCGGCGCGATGCGGCGGTACTGGCGTCGATCCCGCAAACCAGAACGGAAGTGAAGCTGGGCCTTGACGTCCAGGATCTGACGGCGGCATTGGCGGACAAGTTCAAGTTGCGCGAGTCCAAAGGTGTGCTCATTACCAAAGTGGAACCCAGCAGTCTGGCGCATGCCGAGGGTCTGCGCGAAGGCGACCTGATCAAGGAGGTCAATCGCGCGGAAGTCGGCTCCGTCGGAGAATTCACCGCGGCCATCTCTCGTGTGAGACGCGGAGACACCGTCCTGCTTCGAGTCCTCCGCGAGAACCGCGCGTTCTACGTCGTCCTCAAGACCACCGAGTGACCGGAATCAGTGCGCCGCCAGGGCGTGCCGCTCCGCTTTGTGCTGCTCGATGATCCGAGTAGTCAGTTCGCGCGGCACTTCGCTGTACCCGGTGCACTCCATCGCGTAGCTGCCCCTGCCGCCCGTCATCGCATTGAGCGCCGGTGCATACTTCAGCAGTTCCGCCAGCGGCACAAGCGCCTTGATTTGCTCGGCATGATCGTTCGCGCTCACCGACAGAATGCGACCCCGGCGGGCGTTCAGATCCCCCATCACCGGGCCCACCGCGTCGGTCGGTGCCTCGATCTCGACGGTCATCATCGGTTCCAGCAGCACCGGATGCGCGCTTTCCATCGCTTTCTTGAACGCCATCGACCCCGCGATCTTGAACGACATCTCCGAAGAGTCGACCACGTGGTAGGAGCCGTCATAGACCGCCACGTGGACGTCGACCACGGGAAATCCGCTCAGTCCTCCTTCGTGCATCGCCTCGATCACCCCTTTCTCCACGGCGGGGATAAAATTTCGGGGAATCGCACCTCCGACGACGCGGTTCTCGAACACGAAGCCGTCACCGCGGGGTAAGGGCGTCACTTCAAGCCAACAGTCGCCGTACTGGCCATGGCCGCCGGTCTGTTTTTTGTACTTTCCCTGCGCCTGCGACTTGACCAGTAGCGTTTCCCGATAGGGAATCTTCGGCGTGTGGAGCGTCACGTCGGCACCGAATTTTCGGTGGAGCTTCTCCAGTGCCAGGTCGATGTGGAGCTGGCCCATCCCGCTGAGCACCATCTCTTTCGTCTCCGCATTACGGGAAAATTCCAGTGTCGGGTCTTCCTCGATCAGTTTATGAAGGCCGAGGCTGACCTTGTCGATCTCCGCTTTCGATTTGGCCTCGATCGCAAACGACAAGACCGCCCGCGGGAGCCTCAGCCTCGGGTAACAAATGGGGTCATGCTCCTGACAGATCGTGTCGCCGGTCTGCGTATCCCGCAACTTGCCGATGGCGACGATCTCCCCGGCTTTTGCCGTTCCCACGGGGATATGTCGTTTCCCGAGCAGGGAATAGAAGTGCCCGAGCTTTTCATGAACATGCCTCGAGGCGTTCCACACGGTGGAGTCGGCCTGGATTGTCCCCGTCAGCAGGCGACAATAGGACAACCGACCGACAAAGGGATCGATCAGCGTCTTAAAGACGAAGGCCGAAAACGGTTCTTGCGCCTGCCCCGTACGTTCGCGCAGTTGTCCAGAATCCGGATGCACCCCCCGTAACGGGTACACCGCGCCGCGTTCGGCAGGTGACGGCAACAGGGCCACGATAGCGTTCAGCAACGACCACACCCCCACGTTGCGGGTGGCGGACCCGGCGTACACCGGATGAAATTGTCCGGCGAGGATGCCGGCACGCAATCCCTGGACCAATTGCTCCTGCTCCAGATCTCCCTGCGCCACGTACGCGTCAAGCAGATTTTCCGCGCTCTCGGCCACGGTCTCGACAAGCCCCTCGCGTACGTCTTTCAGGATCGGCTCCAGATGCGTCGGGACCGGCCCTGGCTCGACCTTGGCGGAGGTCGGCCCGGATCGTACGAGTGTGTTATGGAGGACGTCGATGACGCCCTCCAACCGGGGACCCGACTCAACCGGCACTGCCATAGCAATCGGAGTGCAACCCAGTTGTTTGCGGCAGATCTCCAGCGCGCTTTCGATCGACGCCCCTTCCCGATCCAGGCCGTTGACGAAGAAGAGACAGGGCAATTCGAGTGCCTTAATTCGTTCCCAGATCCGGGCCAATTCGGTCCGGACTCCGGTGCCGCCATCCAGCAGGACGATAACCGCGTCGACGCTCTGTAACGCCGCGAGCGGTTCACCGAGTAGACTGAGCGCCCCGGGTGGATCGAGGAGACTGACATGGGTGTGATTGAAGCTGAACTGAAGCAGGCCGGTACTGACGGAGCTGCGATGATGAAGTTCCTCCGGCTCGAAGTCTGAAACCGTCGTCCCCTGCATGACCGAGCCGAGGACCGGAATGGCCCCGCCGACATACAGGATCGCTTCGCTGAGGGATGTCTTGCCTGCGCCGACATTGGACACAATCGCGACATTTCTGACGGGCTCCACACAGGGTTTGTCCATGGCATACCCTCCTCATTGAGCAGAAAGTTGTTTAGACCATCGCCCTCCCCTGTTCCCACTGCGACCAAGCCACCGTGCCCTATCTCCTAGTCGTCCGCGGGGCTGGTCAGCCATCCTTCGTCGGCAAAACTCACATACCGGCCATCTCCGATGATGAGGTGATCCAACACCCGAATGCCAAGTAGCCTGCCGACCGCCACCAGCCGGTCCGTCAACCGGCGGTCCTCTGGACTCGGCAGGGGATCTCCGCTGGGGTGATTATGGAGAAGGAGAATGCCCGCCGCAGACTCACGCACCGCGAGCGCGAACACTTCGCGGGGATGCACGACGCTGAGGGTCAAGCTCCCTTTCGCAACGGTCGCCTCTTTCAGCACGACATTCTTCGCATCCAGCAGAACCACCTTGAAGATCTCGTGTTTCAGATCGCGGAGTCCGGGGTGAAAATGCCTAAAGAGTTCCGCACTCGACGAAATGCGCATGCCGGTCGAAAGCGGCACTGCCATGGACCGCCTGCCCAGTTCGACCGCCGCCTTGAGTTGCGCCGCCTTTGCGGGCCCCACGCCCTGGGTCGAACAGAGCTCATCCATGCCGCATTGTGCCAACCCCCCCACGCCCCCGACTCGATCGAGCAATTCGATCGCCACCTGTACGGCGGACGAATCGCGCCGACCGGTTCTGAGCAGAATCGCCAGGAGGTGCGCATCGGAGAGGGCGTCCGGACCTTTGGCTAGGAGGCGTTCCCGGGGACGTTCAGTTTCAGGCCAGTGCGAAATACCCTTTCGGCGACCGGTCCCCGTCATACGTCCCTCATCGTCGCGCAAAAAGATGACAGCGCGGACGTTTTTGTACCAAGCGAACTAACGAGTTTTACCCCTTGAGGCAAATACGTAACTCCTAAGTCATTGAAATATCGTAAGGCGACAAATTGGTGCAGCTCTTGCTTTGGTACGGCCACAGCTGTTAACGCCGATACCTGGGAGGGATCGATGGAATGCCCCAAGTGCAAAGGCCTGATGATGCTGGAACGCTTCTCGGATTTCTTTCTCATTTTTTACGCGTGGAAATGTATCAACTGCGGCGCGATAATCGACCGCACCATTTCCAACAACCGGAGAAAGAGCTTGGCGCTACGCGAGACTCAACCGGTGGCCGCTCGATAAACTTGTACCACCGGGGTTTTCTTCTCACTCGGCACTATGCGGCGTGACTCCGCCCGCGCGTATCAGCCGCCGCATTATAGTCCCTCCTCCGGAAGACCGTCAAAAGAGAAACCTCATGGTGTCGCCGCGGCTTCGATTACACTAAACAGGAAAGCCCTGATCCCACCGGTTTGACAACGCCCTCCCGCTTCGGTTTTCTTGACCCTTTCAAAAACGCTATGTTACAGTCGCGAATTCGTGACAAGAGTGGTGGCCTGACATGCGAGTCATCGCAGGAACCCACCGGGGCCGGCTCCTCCGGGGGCCGCAGGGAGCAGGTCTCCGTCCGACGTCCGACCGGGTACGGGAGGCGCTGTTCTCAATCCTGGGGAATCGCCTGATGAATAGTCGATTTCTTGATCTCTATGCAGGGACGGGTGCCGTGGGCATCGAAGCGTCAAGCCGAGGAGCCACCCATGTCGCTTGCGTTGAATCGAGCACGCAGGCCCTGAGACTCCTCCGTCGGAATATATCGGACTGTACGATGGGCCGTCGAATGGTAGTGCACCGCCAGACGGTGGCGCAGTTCCTTCGACAGCCGGCTCGATGGAACGGTCCCTACGATATTGTCTTTGCCGACCCGCCCTACGCGATGACCTTGGAACTGGAATCCTTGTTTGCTGATGCCACGACCGGCGGTCTCTTCGCCGACGATGCGTGGCTGCTTGTCGAACATGCCGTCAAGACCACCCTCCCCTTCTCCCTGGGACCTGGCACCTTCCTGCGCCGATACCGCTACGGAGATACGGCTTTATCGCTCTACTCCTGTACAGGCCCGGTACAGCCATGAAGATCGGCATCTACCCCGGCACGTTCGATCCCATCACGCACGGCCACACTGATATCATCACCCGGAGCCTGCGCGTCTTTGACAAGGTGGTGGTCGCCGTGGCACCCAATCCGACCAAGCATCCGCTCTTCGACCTGGCCGAGCGTCTCGATATGGTGAAATTGGTCATGAAGGACCTCGGCCAGGTGGAAGTCACGTCCTTCGACGGGTTGCTGGTTGATTATGTCGAACGGTCCGGTGCCCATGCCATAATCCGCGGGCTGCGCGCCATTTCTGATTTCGAACACGAATTTCAGATGGCACTCATCAACCGCAAACTCGCCAAGAACGTGGAAACCGTTTTCTTGATGCCGAGCGAAGAATATTCGTACCTGTCCTCCACGATCATCAAAGATGTGGCGAATCACGGCGGCGTCCTGACTGAATTTCTGCACCCCGAAGTGGCGCGCCGCCTGCACGAACGTATCCGGAGACTCAAAGCATGAAACTTGCCGCGCGCGTCAGTCGCATCACACCATCCCCGACCCTCGCCATGGCGGCGACGGCGAAAGCCATGGCCGCACAAGGACTCGATGTGGTCGATTTTTCGTCGGGAGAACCGGACTTCGATACTCCTGAGCCTGTGAAAGCCGCGGCGGAAGCGGCGATTCGAGCCGGCTTTACGAAATACACGCCGTCATCCGGAATCGACGACCTGCGAGAGGCCATCATCGAGAAACTGCGAACGGAGCAGGGACTGCGGTATGACAAGTCGCAGATTCTCGTGTCGTGCGGCGCCAAACACTCCCTCTATAATCTGGCCGAGGCACTTCTGGAAGCGGGTGACGAAGTCATTATTCCGACGCCCTATTGGGTCTCGTACGCCGACCAGGTCCTGCTCAACGACGCGACGCCCGTGTTCCTGTCGACCAGTGAATCCAACGGGTACGCGATCAACCCCGAGGATCTCGAGCGCCTAGTTACGCCGCGCACCAAAGCGATCATCGTCAACAGTCCCTGTAATCCGACCGGCGCCACCTATGATCGATCCACGCTTGAGGCGATTGCGACCATCGCGCTTCGCCACAACCTGGTGATCATTTCCGACGAGATTTACGAAAAAATACTCTACGACGGCGCGACGCACCTCGGCATCGCGGCCCTCAGTGCGGACGTGGCGGCCCGAACGGTGGTGATCAACGGGGTATCGAAAGCCTATGCCATGACCGGCTGGCGCATCGGATTTGCGGCCGGTCCCAAGGAACTCCTTATGGCGATGGCCAATATTCAGAGCCAGAGCACCTCGAATCCCTGTTCGATCTCTCAGAAAGCGGCGGTCGCCGCGCTGAAGCTGGGTGGGCCGTTCACCGACAAGATGGTGGTCGAATTCGATCGCAGGCGAAAATGCATGATCGATGGATTAAACGGGATGCCCGGCGTAACCTGTCGCATGCCGAGCGGCGCGTTTTACGCCTTTCCGAATATTCGCGGCGTGCTCGGCCGGCAGGGACCGCGCGGCCCTGTCGCGTCGCCGCAGGACTTGGCCAATTACCTGCTGAAGGATGCCCATGTGGCCATCGTGCCCGGCGAACCGTTCGGCAGCCGGGATCACATCCGACTCTCGTATGCCACCGGCATGGAGACCATCCGGAAAGGGCTGGATCGCCTTGCACAGGCGCTGGGAAGGCTTTCGGCATGATCAGCCCTGTCTTGACTGTCCCGTTCACGGTATTATCACTTCCCAAGTTACCGAATCAGCAGCGGAGGGTTGAACGTGCCGACCTATGAATACCTGTGTCAGGACTGCTCGTATCGATTTGAATTAAAGCAGAGCATCAATGATGACCCAGTCGCCACCTGTGCACAATGCGGGAAGTCGGTTAGCAGAATCATCTCGGCTCCCGCCATCATGTTCAAAGGCAGCGGATGGTACGTCACCGATTACTCGGAGAAGATGAAGCCACCTACGGGCGAGTCCCCCGGACCGACTGCCGATCCGAAGAAAGAGACGACGGCGGATGCGGGGACGACGCCCGCAGCCCCTGCCGCCGCGAATTCCGCGACGGCCTCGACACCGTCCGGTAGTACCCCCTCCTCAGGGAGCTCCCCGAGTTCGAGCTGACGGCATCCGTTACCGCTTGGTGGGGGACTTTTTCTTGACCGTTGGTTTCGGGGCTGGCTTCGCGGCGGTTTTCGCTGGGCTCTTGGAGGGAGCCGCCGCCTTCATCGATTTCGCACGCAGCGCATCGACCTGGTTTTGCAAACTCGAAATCATCCCCGTCTTCTCTCGATTCACCCGGCTCAGCTCGTCCATCTGCGCATGCAGGTCCTGTTTGGCCTTCGACAGCTCGTTGACCTGGCCCTGGAGCTGCGTCTTTTCCATCGTCAAGGTTTGCACCTCCGATCGCAGTTGCTCGATCTGAGCTTG
>JBQTIO010000099.1:0-25001 GCA_052388075.1 Nitrospiraceae bacterium | reverse complement strand
CAGCCGATTTTTGTCGACGACGACCCACAAGGAATTCGACTGCGCGCAAAAGCGCCTGCGATTGCTGGCGCACTCGTCGTTCCTCAAACATATGGGAACAGGCAGACGGAATGATGGATACGTCGACAAGGACCACTGGCTGCCAGTCAGACCGGAGACGATCAATCACGCGCTGTGGGAAGTGGCCTGCGGCACGTCGTGAGGGGGCAGGACATGAGCGACCACCGGTTCAACCCCATCAACCAATACCGCCCCGACAATCCCCTGCATCCCATCAACGCCATGGAGCACGTTCTTGAAGCGACACCCCATCAGAGCTTCGTGCTCCATCAGGCGTAGGGTGGCGCGTTGCCGCGCTTCCACTTGATGCTGCAGCCGATGCTGGGCTTTTGGTTGGCATCGACCGACCGGCCGGTGAGTGCGGCGTCGATGGCGGCGCGCAGGTCGCGGCCGGTGACGGGCTTGTTGTTGCCCGGACGGCTGTCGTCGAGCTGCCCGCGATAGACGAGTCGCCGGTCCCGATCGAACAGATAAAAGTCCGGCGTGCAGGCGGCCTTGTAGACCTTGGCGACGTACTGTGTTTCGTCGAAGCAGAGCGGAAACCGGAAGTGAAGGCGCTGGGCCATGTCTTTGAGCCGGTCCGGCGCGTCGTCGGGATAGCTCGCCGGATCGTTGCTGCTGATGCCGACGATACCGAGCCCGCTGTCCGCATAGTCCTGTCCAATCCTGGCGATTTCGTCCTGGACATGCACGACATAGGGACAGTGCCGGCACATGAAAATCACCAGCAAGGCGGCCTTGCCGGCAAACGAGTCAAGCCTGTAGGGCTGCCCGGTCACGACATCGCGCAGCGCAAACGGGGGAGCAGGCGTTCCGAGCGGGAGCATGATCGAGGCTATTGCCATAGACACCTCATTACGATCGAGTCATTGGAACGAAGACCGGGGGTATTCTACATGGCTGACGTCTCACCGACCAGATAGGAAGATGGGGATCAGCAACTGTCTTGAAAATCAAGCGGGCTGACTGGCTGGCACTCGCCATGGAAAACAAAGGGGTCGGGAGACTTTCCCTGGGTCTAAAACGGGACAGGCTACTTCATCGGCAGGCATCCCCTGTGGGTGAATAAACCCGTACGGGGAGTCTGGTCTCGCCGCCGACTCCCCATTGAGCCGTCCGCCGCGCTCAGGCGCTGTGCTTGGGGCTCAACTGACAGGCAATCACAAAATCACGCTCATAGGGATAGGCTTCCGCCATCTCAAAGCCCACGCGATTCCGCGCGGTCTGGCATTGCTCCGACGTGGCGTAGGTATTCAGCACTGTGGCTTGAGAGTATCCCGGCACCCCATTCAGAAGCACCATCATTAAGAACCACATGGGGCCTCCTTTCAGCCGCATTCGCGGCGTTGGCCCGGCACCGGGCAGAGCCTTCGCTGGTCCGATTCGTCATGTGCGGGTGGCCATCCTACTTTTCCCCCACCATTGCTCTTCAACGAGCTACTGCCTGCCCGTTGAGCAATATTCATGCTAGGTGAAGCGGTGCTCAGCAATTGGCGTCGAGGAGCAGATCGCAAATGCTGGTAAGGGGAGAGCCTCTTAACTTTCCGCGAGACGTTGGGGGATTGATGGTCAGCCTGACAGCTGGAGCGATCAGGGCCAGAGCATGGAAAATTTTATGAACGGCGATTCCCTTCGTATGAATGGTGGTTCATATGTGATCATGATGGCACCTACCGCCTCGGCTTCACGATTGCGCACCGGTTACGGGCCAACCTGAACCGGGGAGCTGCTCCCGCAATGATGAAACGCCTTGGTCCAATCGGAACCTGTAGGAAGGTCATCCCCGCCTCGGCATTTAGGGATTCCCAGGTCCGGTTAACGCGCCCTTCAGGAGCTGGTTGTCTGGAGGGTCTTTACATACTGAAAAAGTCGCGTTTTATCCTCACTCGGTAGGCTGATGAACTCCAGGCCACACTGCTGTTGGATGGCCCAGCGGACCATTGCGATCTCGACCATCAGTGGCGTGGTCGGCTCTTGGTAATCAAGCAGATAGAGCTGCAGCTCCACATGATCGCCTGGTCGTACGTTCACCTGGCTCGCCACTGTACAGCCCCCCGCCGACAGGTCACAGGCGGTGCCGTCGCCAATCATGATGCCATCTTGTAAGAAGGAAACCGGGAATTGAATTAAGAAACGCGGGAACTTTCGTCGTTCGTCCACCACCATGGTCCTCCCGATCTGCGTCAGGACACGATCCAGCGTCGCTCCCAGGGTGTGCAAGACGAAGTTTTTTTCGAGGAACTGGGCTGCGCCCAACTTAAGGGCCTGCCGCTCTCTCTCTTCCGTTCCAAACCCTGTCAGGATGATGACCAGTGCCTGTGGATCGAGAGTCCGAATCTCCCTGAGAACGGCCAGCCCTCCGACGTCAGGCATATTGAAATCCAAAATCGTCACATTCGGTCGCTCCTGTTGGAATAGTTTCAACCCCGTTCGGCCATTTTCCGCCAGTACTACGTCGTGTCCCTTGCGGTGGAGAACATCGTCGAGTAGATCCAGAATGCCTAGCTCATCATCGATTACAAGAATTCTGGCCATTGCACAGACTCTTTCCACGGGCATCTATTCCCGGCCCGTTCGTCAACACCCTTGGGGGTCTCTGGTGACAGCGATGGATCCACATGACATGCAACTCTCTCTGAAGAAGGGTACCCAAGAACAACTGAGTAATCGAAATGCTTAAAAAAGCAAGCAAAACGCGTAAAAAGCGACAGGGCCGCAATGCCCTCGACCGAACCACTCGGGCTCAGGATGGGAATCAGGTCTTGGAATCCGACGATGGGTGCAACACAACGGGGTCGGGAGTCTGTTCTCACTGCTTGGTTCACGCGTGCTGTCTGGCGGGCGCATGCATTCCATATCGAGTCAGGCAGCCTTCCGTGCCCTGTCATTCGTTGAGCCGTTCCCGCTGAAGGCAGTCGTTTGCGGACGTGACCTGCATCAAGCGGGCATCGTCCCCTCTGTGTGGGCTTGGCACTCTGTCCTCCTGGACCAGTTGTAATGGTATGATGCAGGCTGTTTGACAGGCTGTCGTGTAGCTGCAAGCCAGGACGATCCTCCATGCAGTATGTGCATCTCGGCCGCTCGGGCGTGAAGATCAGCCGGCTCTGTCTGGGCACGATGAACTTCGGGCCCGAGACGAGCGAAGCGGACAGTTTTGCCATCATGGATCGGGCGCTGGAGTTGGGGATCAACTTCTTCGACACGGCGAATGTCTATGGCTGGAAGCTTGGGGCAGGGTGGACGGAACAGATCGTCGGCCGTTGGGTGGCGCAGAGTGCCGGGCGGCGTGAGAAGGTCGTGCTGGCGACGAAAGTCTTCGGCCGAATGGGCGAGTGGCCGAATCAGTCGCGCTTGTCGGCCTTGCATATCAAACGAGCCTGTGAGGAGAGCCTCCGGCGGCTCCAAACGGACTGCATCGATCTGTATCAGATGCATCACGTCGATCGGGAGACGCCATGGGAGGAAATCTGGCAGGCGATGGAGCAATTGGTCCGTGAGGGCAAGGTTCTGTACACCGGCAGCAGCAATTTTGCGGGGTGGCATCTGGCGCAAGCCCAGGAGTCAGCGCGCCGTCGTCACTTCCTTGGACTCGTGTCGGAGCAGAGCCTGTACAATCTCAATGAACGCACGATCGAACTGGAAGTCATCCCGGCCTGTGAAGCCTATGGCATCGGTCTGATCCCGTGGAGTCCGCTGGCGCGCGGGCTGCTTGCGGGGGCCTTGGCGCCAGCGAAGGTGGGCCGTCGGACGGATAAGGAGTTGCGGGAAGACATCGAAAAGTACCGGCCACGGCTGGAAGCCTATGCCGCACTCTGTGGGCAACTCGGCGAGCGCGAGGCGGATGTGGCGCTTGCCTGGCTGCTGCATCAAAAGGCGGTCACGTCGCCGATTATCGGTCCGCGAACGATTGAGCAATTAAACGGATCGCTACGCGCGCTGAGCCTTTCATTGAGCCAGGAGACGGTGAAACAGCTCGACAGCCTTTTCCCCGGTCCCGGTGGCGCCGCACCGGAAGCCTACGCCTGGTAAGCACGGCCTGACTACTTTTTCTTACCGAGCGTGTCTTGGATCAAGGCCTTCCACTCTTCCCGGCCGATCGCAGGCATGGTGGTAAGCTGGATGTGGCCCATTGATGCGTTCATGACCGCCGCTTTCATGGCTGTCTTGTTGTCGGGAAACTCCCAGATCGCGACGACGTCATACTTGCCGAGACAATAGTAGGCCTGCACCAGTTTCCCGCCTAGGGCCTTGGCGTTCTGTTTGACGATCTCTGCCCGATCCATGCCTTTCTCTTTCATGGTTTGCAGCCCATGCTGCGTGAACTTCACGAGACTGATGTAGGTTTGCATGGCAACCTCCTGGGTGGGGGTGGAAAAGGCGAGAGACCAACAGAATTGTAGGCTACTTGGCAGAGAGCTGCAAGCAGGGCGAGGGACGAGGAGTAGGAACCGGTGCCACGAACGGTTTTCCCTTACCGGGCCTTGACCGGGTGGCGCTCCGGGAATAGAGTACTGGCATGCCAAAGGTATCCGCGGCGGCCCTTTTCCTCCTGCTGATGACCCCCCTGGCCTGGGCGGACGAGCCAGCACCGTTTGATCCCGAGCAGCCGCTCCAGCAGGGACTCTCGACGAGTGTGTTTCGCTCACTTCTCAACGAGGCACTTGATGCGCTGGAGGACCACGTCGAATTCACGGGCACCATCGTCCCAGATGATGTGACGGGCGATCGTCGCGGGAATCTGCGGTTCAAATTCTATCCCCAGGGCAAATCGAAATCGGATCAGCATCACACCGCTGAAGGGTGGTTCCGCTTCTCTCCAGATCATACCCTGCGAGACTTCTCCTTCCGCTTCAAGAGTCCCGAGGAGCCTGCCAAGAATTCTTCTCGGCAATTCAGCGACGTACTGTAACGCCCGGCGCCGGCGCCTCCGGTCGAGCTGCTGCCCGGGCCTGACGACGGGGGCTCCCCGCGGCTGAGCGCAGGTCTGTACCTCTGCGGGGATTATCGGAAGACGGGCACGTCGGATGGGGCGCTTCTGTCCGGCCGCAAGGCGGCGGACGCGATGCTGGCGGATCTTGCCGTCTCCTGACGTTCGGCGCAGGGCCGGACCAGGAGAGCTTCAAGAGGGTTTCCACTGATCGCGTCCCGCCCAGCTTGCGCCGCTCTGATCAACTCGGCTGAGGATGGTGGCGCGCTTGCAACCGGTTGAGTCCGTCGAGCGCGGCAATGCGGTAACATTCCGCCATGGTGGGGTAGTTGAAGACGTTGTGGACGAAGTATTCGACGCTGCCTTCGTAGGTTAAGACCGATTGTCCGATGTGAATGAGCTCGGTGGCGCCCGTTCCCAGAATGTGTACCCCCAGGAGTGCTCGCGTGCTGCGGTGAAAGACCAGTTTCAGCATCCCGTGAAGCTCACCGCTGATGTGCCCGCGCGCGACTTCCCGGTAGAACGCCCGGCCGACTGCGTAGGGGATGCCGGCGGCAGTGAGTTCCTCTTCGGTCTTCCCGACCATGGAGACCTCGGGAATGCTGTAGATGCCGTATGGAATCACCTTCTGCTCGGACGGCTGGGGCACCTGAAAGGCATGGCAGGCGGCGAGGCGGCCTTGCTCCATGGAGGTCGCCGCCAACGCGGGAAACCCGATGACATCCCCCGCCGCATAGATGTGCGGGATGGCTGTTTGGTAATGGGCGTTGACCTGTAGTTGGCCTTGCTTGTCCGTCGTGAGGCCGATCGTGGCGAGATTCAACGCCTCCGTATTGCCGATTCGCCCCATGGTAAAGAGCAACATTTCTGCTGTGACGGTCCTTTCGTTGCGGAGGCGGACGACTGCCTGCCCCTGCGCGTTGAGGGCGATGCCCATACTCTCCTCGTTGAGCCGCATGGTGACACCGGTTTGTCGCATCTGGGCCTCGAGGACTTGCATGACCTCCTGATCCATGAACCGTAGAAGATGCGTCCGCCGATCGATCAGGGTGACCCGGATCCCGAAGGCGGCAAACATCGAGGCATACTCTGCCCCGATGACGCCACCTCCCATGACAATAATGCTGGCCGGGTGGTTTGTTGTGGTGAGGATCGAGTCAGAATCGCAGATGGTCAGGTCATCGAAGGGAATCTCCGGAGGCCGCCGTGGTCGCGACCCCGTGGCCAGGATGATGACGGCGGCTTGGAATTGATCGATTCGCCCATCCAATCGCGCCACACTCAGCGTATGCGGGTCGACAAGGGCTGCGGTGCCCTGGACGACCTCCACCCCGTTGCGCTGCAATTGGTCGGTGATGACGGCCACTTCCGTCTTGATGACCTGATCTTTTCGTGCCATCAAGTCGGGAACGGTGATGCGGCTGGTGAACTCGGCACCCAGATGGGGAAATCCCCGCCGTGCAATTCCGTGGAAGAACTCGATGGTGTCCTTGAGGGTCTTGCTCGGTAAGGTGCCTGTGTTGACGGATGTCCCTCCAAGTTGAGCCGCCTTCTCGATGATCGCGACGCGTTTGGCGAGTTTCGCCGCCTGGATAGCCGCCTTTTGACCTGCGGGTCCACTGCCGACGACGAGCATGTCATAGGATCGCATCGAGGAATCCTTTCATCTCTCTCGCCTTGCTACCGGTCTGACCATAACGTGGAAGGTGCCACCCGCCAAGGAAATATCTTCTCTTTGTGCGGCAGACATGACGGTGCATTTCCACTGAGATCCCCTGCGCGCGATTCAGCGGTTCGAGATGAGGAACGGTGCTAGGAACCATGAATTCTCGTCCCGGAATCGTCGCCGACCTCGAAGCGGCTTTAGAACAGTTCCGGCTCAATGCCAAGAATTGAGGTGCGGGGAGTTCCAAGCCGGTGGCGGCGTGAGCTTGTGGGACAACGCAAAAGGGGCGGGAGACTTTCCCTGGGTCTACAACGGGGCAGGCTACTTCATCGGCAGGCATCCCTGTGGGTGAATAAATCCATACGGGGAGTCTGGTCTCGCCGCCGGCTCCCCATTGAGCCGTCCGCCGCGCTCAGGCGCTGTGCTTGGGGCTCAACTGACAGGTAATCACAAAATCACGCTCATAGGGATACGCTTCCGCCATCTCAAAGCCCACGCGATTCCGCGCGGTCTGGCATTGCTCCGACGTGGCGTAGGTATTCAGCACTGTGGCTTGAGAGTATCCCGGCATCCCATTCAGAAGCACCATCATTAAGAACCACATGGGGCCTCCTTTCAGCCGCATTCGCGGCGTTGGCCCAGCGCTGGTGCACAGCCGTCACGGTCCGATTCGTCATCTGCACTCCGTGCCAACTGGTCTCCTGAACAAAGCGTAGCCGGGGGGTGAGCCGAGCGCATTACCCGAAGAATGTAACCCGGAAGGGGGGGGCGGCTCGTCGACCGTGGGGCACTAGCGTTGGCACTCCGCTCCCCTCTGCTCTTGCACCGGTCTTCCCCTCCCTCCTAGAATGCGCCTCCCTGTGAGGCTCCCATGCCGTTCACCCTTCGTCCCTCCCGTCGATTTCCCATCTGTTATCCTGATGAACGGAGGCCCGTCTGATGACGAGTCAGCGCATTGGTGTCATGGTAGGGTGTTACCGTCTGGAATACGGACTGACGCGGAATCTCACGCGGTAGGCTTGGGAGAACATGGTGTCAGGAACAAAATGTCTTCCTGGCGGAAGTGTCGACGATCGCAAGGGGGGCGGGAGCCATCCATGAAGGCGAAAGAGGGTGTGATCAACATTCTGAATAGCATTCTGTCCGCTGACCTTCTCGCCATCGATCAATATTTTGTGCATGCCAAGCTCTGTGAGCATTGGGGCTACGACCGGCTGCACCGCCAGGTCCGCGCGCGGAGCATCGATAAGATGAAGGTTGCCGACACCCTCATCGGCCATATTCTCTATTTGGAGCATGTCCCCAAGGTGCACCGTCTGACGACTCTGCTGCTGGGTAACACGGTCCCCGAACAATTGACGCTCGATCTCAAGGCTGAGCAGGACCTGCTGGTGCGGCTCAGTGACGGGGTGCGGCACTGTGCCGCGGTCGCGGACTTTACGACCCGTCACCTGCTTGAAGACATGGGCAAGGCTGTCGACGCGCAGATCGAGTGGATTGAAACGCAGCGGGACACCATTACGCAGGTTGGTCTCGAGCAGTATCTCGCCGAGCAGATCACGAGCGACCGCTAACCGGCTTTGTCCTGCGATGTGGCGAGGAGGTCGGCCTTCGAGGGAATCTGCGTGAGGAGATCCGGGCGCACCTGAAACACACCTTGCAGGCGCTGTCCGGTGGCGTACACCAGATTACCCACGTGGTTGCCGAGCGTGAGTTTGCCGGCGACCTTCCCGTCTCTGCCGGTGGCGACAAACTCGGCGGTGGGAGCCAGCAGGCCATAGGGCGCCAGCGGCGTCGATTGCTTGATGACACGTTCCTCCGCCGGGAGATTCGCGACCCGGCTCACAAACAGATCGGCCGCTTCCTGACTGAGCTTCTCCGTCGGTCGATCTTCCAGCACCCATTCCCCGTTCTGATTGATGAGAACGTACCGTGTATCGCGCGTCTGGACCGAGAGCATGGCGATGTCGGGCGAGTCGACGCCGAGCAATCGTTTGTCTTGCAGGGTAAAGAGCTCCTTTGTCAGGTCCGTGATCATCATCGGATTGACACGATAGAGCGGCGCGTCGGCGGTGGTTTCCGCGATCGCCTCGCCGCTCTGCGGGTCCGACTGATAGAGTTTGACCGTCTGATCGCCGTCTGTGGTGTGCACCGTGACCTTCACTTTCGGCGCCATCAGGGTTTTCTCGACGGCGTCCCGTTCCGGTCCGGGATCGATGATGCCGAGCGCTTTCAGATCTTCCAGCCGGAACAGGAGCGATCGGACTTCGGTCTGATCGGCTTTCGCTTCGACGGGGTAGCGGATCTCCCAGGACGGTTTGGTCTTGCCCTTGGCCATGTTGTAGATCACGATTTCGGTCGTTGGGTAGGTCAGGCGCACGCGGTCGATGTCGTTTTGCACGAACCGCAAGAGCTCCTTCCGCCGAAAGGTCATCAACGTCTTGTTGAGGAAATCCTTGGGGGCCAGGTTGGTCAGCAGCACCTTCCGGTCCGATTCCCGGAGGACGTACAGCGTATTGGAGAGGGGACCGCTCTCGCCGATCGAAATGGTTTCTTTTTCAGTCCCGGCGGTGATGGTGATGGCGGTCACCGGATGCTCGAGCCCGAATGAGGCGAGCGCGGCGGCCCCTTGCTCGATCGTGCGGGTGACCGAGCCGGTGACCAGCGCCCGCAAGAGGGCTTGGACTTCGCGGGCATCGGCGTCCGCTTGCAGCGGGGCCGCGATGGTCCATGGCCCTGATTCGGCGCGCGTGAGTTCGACCGCACCTTGCGCCGTCCCCACGGTCATGCCGGTGATGGCGGTTTCGGGGAAGGAGAGCAGGCGTTTCTCCTCGCGCGCTTGCTTGTCTTCGCGGTGCTGGGCGGGGAGTTCGATGAAATAGAGGTAGCCACCGAGTCCCGCCAGCACGACGACCATGAGATAGGTGGGCCAGTATCGCGCCATACACTAGAGCCGTCGGCGCTTTTTCCACACCAGGAGGCCGGTGAGAAATGTCATGAGTGGGAGGAACACGACCTGGATGTAGAGCAGTGCGCGTTCCTGCGTGGGGTTCGGCGTGAACGGCCGGAGCGCCGGTTCTCTCGGTGCGATGGAGATCAGATCGCGTTCCTCGGCCAGCCATCCGGCGGTGTGGAGAAAGAAGTCGCTGTTGCCCGGAAAATTGAAAAAGGCGTTCGTGGCAAAAGTGGAGTTGCCGACCAGGACAATGGCCGGGCGGGGCTTGCCTTCTTCCGGCGCCTTCTTGGGTGCCAGGGCCGCTGCCATCGGGAGGGGGCCCTTCACGTCTTCTTTCTCGCTCAGGCTGACGACACGCCCCTGCATGTTGGTTTCCGCCCAGCTATTGGCCGAGGTGCGCGCCAGCGGCACGTACTCCCATTCTTTTCCGACCTGCTCGTCGAAGGTGACGTGTCGCGAGAGCGGGAACAGCACGGCCGATGTGAGGTCCTGCGTGATTTCATGTTCCGTGAACGTCCGCACCAGCAGGGCAGTGAGATCCCCCTGCGCGAGTCTGTCCTGTAGATCGACCAACACGCCGGGCCCCAGACCGAGCCCCCAGTGGGCGAGCAGGGACTCCAGCCCGGTTTGGGTATCGGGGTCAACCAGGACCAGGAGACGGCCGCCCTGTTCGACATAGGCCTCAATCCGGTCCTGTTCCTCCTTCGTGACGGAGCGGCGCGGACCGGCGAGGACCAGCATGGTGGTGTTGCCCGGAACGGCGGATTCCTGGAGAAGGGAGATGGTGCCGACATCGTAGCCTTGTTTCGTCAACGCTTCTTTGGCGAACGACAACCCGTTGCGCTCCTTGTCCTCCAGACTGCGTTCGCTATGCCCTTCGACAAAGACGATCCGCTTCTTGGCGTCTTTGGAAATACGGAGCAACGCGCCCGTCAGTTCCACCTCCGAGGGCGAGGTGACCCTGATGGTCTGCCCGTTACTCTCGAAAATGGCGGTGTCCGTTCGGAAAATCCCGTAGGATTGGGCGAGCTTCGGCTGCTTCTCCGGGTCGATAAACTCCACCGCCAGTTTGGTTGAAGCCTGACGATAGCTCTCCAGCCGTTCCTTGAACGCCTGATAGCCGGGATCTTTCTCCCGCGTGAACACCGTGATTTTGACGTCGTGCGGGAGCGTGCGAAGCACGCGGTAGGTTTGAGGCGCGAGCGTGAAATTCTGATTCTCGGAAAAATCCCACCGTACGGAATGCCGGGATGACAGGAAGTTGACGATGACGAGAATGACGGAGAACAACAGCACCATCAGCAGGCTGTTCACGCCCATGCGCGTCGAGCGCCGGCCGGACAAGGCTTTGACCGTCTCGAAATGCAGGACAAAGAACAGAATCAGGCTGGTTAGTGCCAGGATTTCCGCAAGCGTGACGGCCCAGAGGGCATCGGGCCGCAGACTATAGGCAATCATGCCGCCGACAGCGAGCATGATGCCGAGAATGCCGAGGGGGAACGTTTTCAGATTCATTTCCAGCGTGCCGATTCCACGACCCGGTGCGTGAGGAACAACATGAAGATCAAGCTGCTGCCGAAATAGACGAGATCGCTCGTGTCGATCAGCCCTCGAACCAGGCGGTCATAGTGCTCCATAAACGAGAGATACGCGATGACGCGGCCCGAGGCGGTGTCGCCGAGCAGGGAGCCGAGTCCCGAGATGAGCCAGCCGATGAGGAGCAGGCCGAAACTGACGAAGGCGGCGACGATCTGATTCTCCGTCAGCGCCGACGCGAATATGCCGACGGACAGAAACAGCGCGCCCAGGAGTGCCATCCCCAGATAGCCGGTGAGGACCGGATTCCAATCGAAGTCGCTGAAGAGCATCAACAGCGTCGGGACCAGCCCCGTCAGTCCCAACAGACCCAGGTAAATCAGGAACACGCTGACGAACTTGCCCGTGACGATTTCCATGATGCTGATGGGCGAGGTCATCAGGAATTCGAACGTGCGCAACTTCCGTTCTTCGGCAAACAAGCGCATGGTGAGGATGGGCAGGATGATCAGCAGGACCAGGCGCATGCTGGCAAACAGATTGCGAAACACCAGATCGTTCAAGTTGATCTGCGCGCCTCCCTGCATCTGCATCAATTGGATGGCCTGTGCGCCGGCGAACCCGACGTAGAGGTACGACAGAAATCCGAAGATGAGCAGGAACACGGCGCCCACGACGTATACGATGGGCGACACGAAGCAGCCGCGCAGTTCCTTGGCGATGACGGCCTGCACCGGGGTCATGCGACGGGGTCCTCTGTGGCGACGGCTCCATCGGCGGTCCGGGCGGCCATGGCCTCCGCCGGTTGCGGCTGGTTGTCTTCGTGGCGCGTGAGTTGAAGGAACACGTCCTCCAAGGTCATGGAGACGGCACGCAGTTCGAGCAGCCCCCAGTGGTGGGCCACCACGACACGGGCGATCTCGTCGCGCAGGTCGCGTCCGAGCGCGCATTCGATGAGGAAATTCCCGCCGGTTTGTCCGGGGAAAATATTCAGCACGCCGGGAATCGCGCGCAGCTTCGCCTCGCAGCCCGTGGAGGGCGTCCTGAGCGTGACCGAAATTTTCTCCGACTGCCGCAGCCGGGCCGACAATTGCTCGGGGCTATCCTCCGCAACGATGTGCCCAGCGCTGATGATGACCACCCGCTGGCACACGGCGGTGGCTTCCGGAAGGATGTGGGTGCTGAGAATCACGGAATGCGAGCCAGCCAGGCTCTTGATCAATTCCCGGATTTCAATGATCTGTTTCGGGTCGAGCCCCGCCGTCGGTTCGTCCAGGATCAACACGGGCGGATCGTACAGCAGGGCCTGGGCGAGTCCCACACGCTGGCGGTAGCCGCGGGAAAGGTTGGCGATCAAGCGGTGGCGAACCGAGCCTAACTCCAGCCGTCCGATCGACTGATCGAGGGCCGAGGTGAGATTGCGTCCTGCCATCCCGCGGAGTCGACCGACGAACGTCAGATACTCCGTCACGGTCAGCTCCTGGTAGACCGGGGGGGTTTCGGGCAGGTAGCCGATCCGGCGTTTGACCTCGATCGATTCATCGACACAGTCGAAACCGCCGACTCGTGCGGTTCCCTCCGTCGGGGGCATGAAACATGTGAGAATCCGCATGGTGGTGGTTTTCCCGGCTCCGTTGGGACCGAGGAAGGCCAACACCTCGCCCTTGGCTACCGAGAAGGTCACCCGATCAATGGCCGTATGATGTCCGTACCGCTTGGTAATGTTGTGGACGTCGATCATGGATGTGATAACGGTACGATCAACCGTGGGCGGGTGTAGCGGCACCGCTCTCGAAACTGCAAGCATCCCCTCTGCACGAGGGATCTTACTCAGTCCGCTCGAGGCAGTCAATACGGCGGGCCTGGCCGTGCGAGCTGTGCCATCGAGTGGCCGGCACTGTGCGACGGTAGCGGCAGGCAAAAAGCTGTGCCACCCAGAGCCTCAGCGACATGTCCGGCCGTCCTGAGGGATTGACTCCGGTTCCCTTCTCCTTATATATAGAGTTACCGCTGAGACTAAGAACAGCCTTCGCAGTACGTTTGTGTACTCTCGCTCATCAAACGACGGAGTGGCGCTCCTTCATACCAAGGTAGGGGAGAGGGATACTCTGACGGTATTGTTGAAATTGCGCTGCGTTCGTACCCTGGGAACCATGGATTTGCTTTTCCCTCGTCAGGCAAAGGTGGGACAGAGGATGTCCGGACAGACTCGGCCTCGTCGGCAGGGGATTCTTGGAATGCTCGCGGTTGTCGTGTGCCTTTCGCTGGGGGCCTGTTCCTGGATTCCCAAAGGCGAGAGCGGCCTGGATGTCGGGATCAAGGACCGGGGGGTGGCCTCCTGGTACGGGGCTCAGTTCCATGGGAAGTTGGCCGCGAACGGGGAGATCTTCAATATGGAGGCCTTGACGGCGGCCCACCGGACCCTCCCGCTTGGAAGCATGGTGCGGGTCGTGAACCTGCTGAACGGGAAGCATGTCCGGGTACGAATCAATGATCGCGGCCCCTATGTTAATGGAAGAATACTGGACCTTTCCTATGGCGCGGCGACCCAGTTAGGGATGATCGACGGAGGAATTTCGGTCATTCAGCTGGAAGTGATCGGAGATCACCGACCGGATTTCGTCATCCAGGCGGAAGAAGCCGTCGCGGCGACGCCGGCGCTCCTGGCTGTCCGCCGGCTGGAGCAACAGGCTGCCTCGTCGCTCCCGTTGCCGCAGCTGGACCGGGCGGATTCATCCATGGCCGCGATGCATCGTCTGCCTCCCACGGATATCCTCCTCCAGCGCCGCTGGAAATGGGCACCGTCGATCCTGTCCGCCGATCCAACCCACCGGAATCATCCGACGCTCCTGCTTTCGTAGCCGGGCCCGGAATCCCTCGCACGGTTGACAGTGCAGAAACCTCTCCACTAGACTGCGCGTCTTGGTGCGGGAGTCGATTGTCGAATACACCATTGGACAGGGAGTGAGAGGGCATGGCGAAGAAAACAACAGCGGAGTCGGAAGAAGCTCGATTGAAGAAAACCATTGCAGCTAAACGGAGCGTATCGGGCAATGTTGAAGGCGATGCCGCACTGCGGACGCTGCGGAAGCGATTGAAGCGGGAACAGCGCAAACGACGCGCCCTTGCGCTGCGCAAGAAACATGCGGCCGGCGGCAAAGGTGCGGCAGCCGCGCCGGCATCGGCGTAATTATCCGACGATCATCCCTCGTTTGCTCCAGGGGATTGAGTATGGAACAGGAACGAGACACCCAGCCTCAGGAGATCCTGCCACCCACCCGGCCGGTCGGTGATGACCCGGCCGATCAGGCTGCTGCCGACCAGGCCATGGTACCGCCGCAGGTGTCTGACGAGGTGCAGGCTGGCGTGCAGGGCCCGGTGGCCCTTGAAGAGGAACAGGTCAAGGATGAGATCGATATCCAGATCGATCTGCTCACTGATCCGGACTGGGTGGTCCGCCGGGAGGCTGTCATTACCCTTGGCGAGATGGGGGATGAGCGGTGCGTGGAACCATTGGCGCGTGCCTTGCGCGACGGTGATTGGCAGGTTCGTGAAGTGGCGATTGAAGCGATGGGGCAGGTGGGCTCCCAGGCCGTCGAGATGCTTCTCAAACTCCTGCGCGACTGGGAAGTGCGCAAGTATGCCATTGCGGCGCTCGGCAAGATCCGGGACGAGCGGGTGCTCGATCCCTTGATGCTTCAGCTTCGGAACGATGAGTTCAAGGACGATGCCATCAACGCGCTGGTCGAACTGGGCGGCCCCTGTGTGCCGAAGCTGATCGCGGCGCTCAAGGACAAAGACGAAAACGTCCGCAAGTGTGCGGTGCTTGCCCTGGGGCGGATCAAGGACGTCGAGGCGATCGATCCGCTCGTCGAGATGTTGGGCGACAAGGACTGGTTCACGCGCCTGACGGCGGCGGCGGCGCTGGAATCGATCGGCGACGAGCGGGGACGCGAGGCCATCAAGCCGCTGCTCAAGGATCCCGATATGGTCGTGAAGATGCGGGTGGAGCGAATTCTGGCCAAGTGGAAGAAACAGCCGGTGGCTCAGCCGGCCAACGCGTGAGTCATTTGTTCAGCAACTGATCCATCCGGTGCTGGAGCTCATCCAGTTTCTTTAGCGGCACCGGTTTCCCCATCGCGCTCTCCAGACGCACCTCCCGCAGCGAACCCGCCAGATCCC
Organism: Nitrospiraceae bacterium; assembly: GCA_052388075.1. Taxonomy (GTDB): domain Bacteria; phylum Nitrospirota; class Nitrospiria; order Nitrospirales; family Nitrospiraceae; genus Nitrospira_D. The sequence goes on along the minus strand of JBQTIO010000099.1, from coordinate 9,674 downwards.
GTACTGCATCAGCCGAAGCGTCCGACTTGCTCCCTTTCGTCGCCCCCTCCAGGGCTTCGACCGCCTCGGCGAGTTCCTTTGCGGCATCGCCGAAATTCCGGTCGAACACGTTGGCCTTGGCTTGCACCAGCCGGGACTTGGCATCGATGAGCCCCTGCCGCCGGCGGAGATCGCGCTCGATGCCCATCGTCGTATCAACCACGTTTCGCGACAGGTCCTTCATCGATTGTTGAAGTTCCGACACCGTCTGTTGCAACGTGCCGACAGGCCGCTGTCCGAAATAGTAGCCCCCGCCGAATGATGCGACCACCAACAGCAGCACGCCCAAGAATTTCTTCATGACAGTCCTTCCCGGTTAGTGACGGCGCTGCGACGAACTCGGTCGGACCAGTTGCTGCAATAAACTGGCGGCTGCGGCGATTCGAACGGCTTCGTCCGAATCCTTGAGGCGGTTCACCAGTGTCGGGACGACGACTCCCGAGTGCTTCCCCAGTGCCTTGGCAGCCATCAGGCGGGGGAGGGGCTGCTGGTCCTGTGACAGTGTGTGCAGAATGGACAAGGCCTGTTGCTCCGCTGTAACGCTCAACGCCTGGGCGGCGGCTCCGCGGATGGAAGGATCGGGGTGCCGTGCCAGTTCGGCTGCGAGTGAAATCGCCGACGGATCGCCCAGCCGGAGCAGTCCCTCGGCCGCGCTGGTGCGTACATGAAAGCTGGAGTCTCTGGTCAGGGCCTGCAGCAGGGGGCGATTTTCCCTGAGGCCCAGCCGTCCGAGGCTCCCTGCGGCGACCGCGCGAACCATCGCTGTCTCGTCTCCCACGGCATGGGTCAGCGGCGCCGCGCCATCGGGAGAGCCGAACTCTCCGAGCGCGCCCGCGGCGAAGGCACGCACGGACGGGATGGGATCATACACAGCTTGGGCCAGGACTGCCAGACTTGCCGGCCGCTTCAAGCGTCCGAGGATGCCGAGTGCCGCCATGCGCACGTCGGCATCCGGAAGCGTGGCGGACGCGGTAATGTCGGCGAACTTATCCGATCGGCCCAGTCGATAGAGGGCCGCATCGGCGAACACTGCTTCGGGCCCCTCCGCCCTGCGGCTGATTTCAACAAATCGCTGGGTGAGATCCGTGGCCTGGCCCTCCCCGAGGGCGGTCATGGCGGCAATGCGGACCGTGGGCATCTCATCGCCAAGGGCGCGCCGGAGTGCGCCGGAATTCGCAGCCAGCCCGACTTTCCCGATAGCCTCTGCGGCGCGGGCCCGGACGAGGACCGAGGAGTCCAGCAGGCCATCCTCCAGGATCGCCGCCGTTTCACGCAGCCCCAGTTCGGCGAGGGCCGTATAGGCCGCGATGCGGACATGTTCCTGGCGGTCCCGGACACGACTGGTGATCACGGCGAGCGCCAGGGGACGGAGGAGCGCGGCGTCGTGGGTTTCCCCGGGGGGGTTCAACTTCGTATAGATCGCGAGCGCTTCGTCCGCTCGCCCAAGACGGACGTAACTCAATAGGGAGAGGCGCAACAATGGCTTCGAGGCCATTGTATCGGGAGGCAATCCCTGGAAGAGGATCGTGACGGCTGCATAGTCACCGGCCTTGAAGAGTTCCGCCGCGCGTGACTCAACGGAAGAGGCGGTCTTGCCGGCAGAGCCGACAGCGGAGGCCGATACGGGACAGAGGGCGATGGTGGCACTCAGGAAAAGCGCGCCGGTGACATGGGAGGAGAGGCGCTGCGGATGAGCCTCAGGGCAATCGGACCGGGTCACCATGTCGAGGGAGCGCGAAGGGTAGCAGCGCTGTACATCATGCCCACATAGTCCTTGAGCATGCGTTTGGTGCAGAACTGCGGGGCGATGGTGCGGATGCATTCCTTGACCATTTGGAGCCAGCCGCGGGGAATGCCGTCGCGATCGCGTTGGTAGAACAACGGCACGGCCTCCTGTTCCAGCAGGCGATACAGCTGTTCGAGGTCATGACGGTCCTGGGTCGGGGCGTCGGCCGGTTCGGCCATGGGCTGGATGCCCCAGCCGTTGGCGCCGTTGTAGCCCTCCACCCACCAGCCGTCGAGGACGCTGAGATTCAGCACGCCGTTCAGCGCGGCCTTCATGCCGCTGGTCCCGCTGGCCTCCATGGGAAAGCGCGGCGTGTTGAGCCAAATGTCGACACCCTGGACCAGATATTTCGCCATATGCATTTCGTAGTCTTCGAGAAACGCGATGTGGCCGCCCAGTTTGTGGTCATGACAAAAATTCAGGACTTCGTGAATGAAGTAGCGCCCCGGCTCATCGTCGGGATGCGCCTTACCCGCAAAAATCAATTGAACCGGCCTCCATCGATCCTGGAGAAGTCGCTTGAGCCGCTCCAGATCCTGGAAGAGAAGGGTGGCCCGCTTGTAGGTGGCGAAGCGCCGCGCGAATCCGATGGTCAACGCTTCGGGGTCGAGCAACGTGCCGCGTGTCAGCACCTGCGAGGGTTGCAGGTGTCCCTGCATCCAGCCGCTGCGGGCCCGTTCGCGGATAAAGCTCATCAGCTTCCGCTTCATGGTTTGACGGACGGCCCACAAGTCGTGATCCGGAAGATCCATCACGCGCTGCCACATAGCCGGATCATCGCAGGTATGGGTCCACGTGGGGCTGAGCGATTTGCTGTAGAGATGATGAAGTTCAGGAGAGATCCATGTCGGCGCATGGACGCCGTTCGTCACGCTGCGGATCGGGATTTGTTCGGACGGCAACCCCGGCCAGAGATGCTGCCACATCTCACGGGTCACGCGGCCGTGTTCGCGGCTCACACCGTTGACATGGGCCGACAGGCGCATGATCAGCGCGGTCATGTTGAAGCCCTGCCCGCGTGATTCCGGCGTTTCGCCGAGGCGAAGAAATTCGTCGTGAGAGAGGCCGAGCTGCTGCCAGTAGCCGGCGAAGTATCGGTCCATCAAATGGTGGGGGAAGACATCGTGGCCGGCCGACACGGGCGTATGCGTGGTGAAGACGGTGCTCTGGCTGACGAGTTCACTTGCTTCGGCGTGCGACGATCCCTGCTGAATGTATTCGCGGATACGCTCCAGCGTGAGAAAGGCCGAATGGCCTTCGTTTGCGTGCCAGACCGAGGGCGAAATCCCCAGCGCGCGCAGCAGCCGCACCCCGCCGATCCCCAGCAGGATTTCCTGGCAGAGCCGCATTTCCTGATCGCCGCCGTAGAGGCGGGCGGAGAGGGCCCGGTTGTCCGGACTGTTTTCTGGGACGTCTGTATCGATGAGAAAGAGCGGCACGCGGCCCACCAGGACCCGCCAGACGACGGCAGTCACATGGCGGCCGCCCATCTCGACGGTAAACCGGAAGGGTTCGCCGGTGGGGGTTTGCGCCGGATGAATGGGGGAGTCCTCACGGTTGAACGGCGCGTAGGCCGCTTCCTGCCATCCTTCCTGGGTGATGCGTTGCCGGAAGTAGCCCTGCGGGTACATGAATCCGATGCCCACGAGCGGGATGCCAAGATCGCTGGCTTCTTTGCAATGGTCACCGGCCAGGATGCCGAGTCCTCCGCTATAAATGGGGATCGAGGTGTGCAGACCGAATTCGGCGGAGAAGTACGCGATGGTGATCTTGGTCAGATCGGCGTACTGAGTGCCGAACCAGTGTTTCTTGCTGCCGCGATACTCGTCGAAGAGGCGAAACACCGCCGAGTACTGCCGGAGGAACGAGGGCTCTTCGGCCAGGTGCGCAAGCCGGTCCGGCTTCACGTCGGCCAGAAGCTTGGCCGGGTTGTGGTGAGTGAGAAACCACAGCGTGGGATCGATGGTCTCGAACAATTGTCGCGCTTCCAGTGTCCAGCTCCACCAGAGATTCTGGGCCAGTTCCGCGAGACGGCTGAGGTTCTGAGGCAAATGGTTGGGCGAATCGTTTACCGAGGTTGGATTATCCACGCAAGCTCCCTCAGAAGGTGGCGGCACATGGGCTGTGGGGCAAAGGGGTGCAGGATGGCCGGTTCCTTGTGCCCGCTCAGGCGCGTCCTGCCCTATGCCACGAGGCCCACTGTTCGGAGAATGCCACGGCGGCATATCGTTCGCCAAGGATTTTTGCAACTCGGTTCAAGAGTTTGGTGAGCTGCTGTAACTCAGCGGGGGTCAAGTCCTGGCGGAATTGCGGGTGCAGGCCCCAACGGGTTTCGACTTCTTCGCCGGAGACACTCGACATCAGGCTGACCAACTTGATCTCCTGCCCCGTGGTGCTTTTTCTGTCGGGTTGTTCGCCGGCGGAGGCCACCGCCTGGTTCGCCGGTGCGCCGGACGGAGGCGCCTGCCCCTGGAGCACCGCGCTGATCGCCGGCACGACGGCGCTGGCACAGAGCGTGGCGGCGGAGCTCAACTGGGCATTGCCCGGCGCGCCGAGCAGTTCGGCCACCTTCTCACCGAAGTCATGGAACATCTCATGTTTCGACTTGGACTCTTCGGTGATCAGAAACCTGTATTTCTCGTAAGCCTGGCGGCTGTCCGCGACCGCGCCGCCGATCGTCATGACGATTTCCATCTGATCCCCCTGGCTGCCGAAGGCCGGCTCCAGGACGTGCTTCAACTGCGACGACACCGCATCTTCGAGTCCGTTCATGAAGTCCAGTTGATCCTTCATCGGAACGTGCAGCGCGGCGAGCCGGTCCGTCAGGTTGAACATGATCTTGAGAAATTCCAAATAGAGGCCCCATTCGTCCTGGCGCTTCAGTCTCAGCGCCTGTTCGGGCGCATGGCGCTTCATCATCGTGACCGATTCGCCCGACACGGCGAGCATGAGTTCGGCCAGTTGTCGGAGTTGCTCGCTGTACTCCGTGTGTGTGATGGGCATGGGTCTTCCCGGTGCTGCGCTGGATTATATCGAAGACGCGTTCGCCGATCAAAGAGGCGGACCACACAATCGCCTGCTTGGTGATTCGATCAGACGCAGGATATCTGCGGAAGACCGGTCATCGCGACCGGCTGCCGACTTCTGACGACTTGACTGATTCCTCTCCGCGACTGTCCGTCTACAATACGGTTGCCTCGGGCTCTCTCAGTATGTCATCTGGTACAGTGATGCAGACTTGATGAGCCCTTTCGAATTGGCAACCTCGGTTCCTCATCGCGATCCAAAATCGTCGGGAGACGTCCCGCTGCCTGATGATGCGCGCGAGCATCTGGTCGAGGTGGCGGACCTTCTTGCGAAGATGCTGGATACAACGGTCAAGATTCCCGGTACGTCACTGTATATCGGGCTGGATCCGTTGCTCGGCCTCATTCCTGGCATCGGCGATGCGCTGGCTAATCTCATCGGCACGATCATCCTTGGCTTGGCGACTCGCTTACAGCTCCCGCGTATTGTCTTGGCACGCATGAGCCTGAATTTGCTCATCAACGGGACGGTAGGAACGGTTCCGATCGCTGGAGATCTCTTCTCGGTCTGGTTTCGGAGCCATGCACGCAATGCGGCGCTGCTCCGGGAGGCTGCCAGTCGGCCGGATCGAGAGACACACCAGGACTGGTTCTATGTAGGCGGGATCACCGGCGGCACAGCAGCGCTCGTGCTGTGTGCGATCGCGTTCGTGGTGTGGCTGGTCGTCAAGCTCTGGACGATGGTGGCCCTCTGAGCCTTCCGGGGCTTTGAAAGGGCGGGATGAGTATGTTATACAGCGGCTCCGCTGAATAACCGGACTGCCAAACTGTTCCTTCGCTCACCTTCATGGAACGAGAAGTTAAGACCTACGTGCTGAAGCGCCCCGTCGAGGAGGCCGTTCCTCGAAAACTGTCCATTGACTATTCCGCCGCCCTGAACCAACAACAGCTGGCTGCGGTGACGGCCGGTGGCGGGCCTTCCTTGGTGATTGCCGGAGCCGGCAGCGGCAAGACGCGCACGCTGGTCTATCGCGTGGCCTACCTCATCGACTCCGGCGTGGATCCCTCGAACATTCTGCTGCTCACGTTCACGCGCAAGTCGGCTCAGGAGATGTTGGCGCGGGCCGGCGATTTGATTGGCGCGAGAAGCCAGCGGGTGTGCGGCGGCACGTTCCATTCTGTCGCGAATCTGTTGCTGCGTCGTTATGGCCGGTCCATCGGCATCGAGCCGGGCTTCACGATTCTGGATCGCGGCGACGCGGAGGACCTGATCGCGCTCTGTCGCGCTCAATTGGGGCTCCATGCAAAGGAGAAGCGTTTCCCCCGCAAGGGAACGATCATGGAGATGCTCAGCAAGAGCGAGAACACGCTCCGCAGTCTCGACGAAATCATTCTTGAAGAGTTCAGCCATTTTGCCGATCATTCGGAAGATCTGGGTCGGCTGCAGACGGCCTATCAGGCGGCGAAGCGGCAGAAGCAACTGCTGGACTACGACGATCTGCTGGTGATGCTGCGGCAGCTGCTCGCGGCGGATGAATCGGCCCGCACGACGATTTCACGCCAGTATCGCTATATTCTCGTGGACGAATTCCAGGATACGAACCGGCTCCAGGCCGAGGTGATCCGCCAGCTGGCGACGACTCATAACAATGTGATGGTCGTCGGAGATGACGCGCAGTCGATCTATGCGTTCCGGGGCGCGACGTTCAAGAACATCATGGATTTTCCCCTGCTCTTCCCCGGCACGTCAATTTACAAGCTGGAAGAAAACTACCGCAGCACGCAACCGATTCTGAATCTGGCGAACTGCATCATCGGCGAGGCGGCCGAAAAGTACACGAAGCGGCTGTTTACCAGGAAAGTCGACGGCCCGCTCCCGGCACTGGCGGAAGCGGCGGGCGAAAATGCGCAGTCGCGATTCATCGCGCAGAAGATTCTTGAACTCCGTGAAGAAGGGGTATCGCTGGGCGAGGTGGCGGTGTTGTTTCGCTCGAGTTTCCATTCGTTCGACCTGGAAATCGAGCTCTCGCGCAAGGGGTTACCCTTTGTGAAGCGGGGCGGGGTCAAGTTTATCGAGACGGCGCATGTCAAGGATCTGCTGGCGCACGTGCGCGTGATCGCCAACCCGCTGGATACGGTCAGTTGGCACCGGGTCCTCATGTTGGTCGAGGGGGTAGGGCCGAAGAAGGCGCAGGATCTGCTCGCCGCGATCGTGAAAGCCGAACGACCCTTTGACGTGTTGCGCGGGATGACCGGCCGCTCGGGGCAGGGACTCAAGAGCCTGGCGAACACCCTGGAGAGCCTGGCCGGAGCGGACGATCGACAGCCGGAACATCAAGTAAGTCACATTTACGAATACTATCTTCCGATCCTCAAGGAGCAGTACGACGATTATCCCAAGCGAACGAGAGATCTGGATCATCTCTACACGATCGCCGAGGGCTATCCCGGCATCGACGAATTTCTGGCCGATCTGGCACTGGAACCACCGGACGGCAGCGTGGTGGATGTCGAAGCGCCCGATCGGGACGATGAGAGGCTCGTGCTGTCCACGATTCATTCAGCCAAGGGGCTCGAGTGGCAATGCGTGTTCGTGATCTGGGTCGTCGACGGCCGGTTTCCCTCCGCCTATTCCTTCATCACGGATGACGAATTGGAGGAGGAGCGGCGGCTGTTCTATGTGGCGGTCACCAGGGCTAAGCGGCACTTGTTCTTGACGTACCCCATCAACGTCTACGACAAAACAAGCGGGATGCTGCTCTCGAAGCCCTCCCGGTTCCTGGATCATGTGTCCTCGGATCTTTTGGATACGCTCGCGCTGGTTGAAGAGCGCGGAAGAGAAGGCTGGGGCTCCCCCCGCTACCAGGACTACTAGCAGGGTGTGCACAAAGTCCGTCAGCTTCGTTCTCGCCTTGTGCTGTTGGTGTGGGCTCTCTCCGGTCAACGCTGCTTCCCGACAATCGGCCCATGGCGGTTCACCGTCAGATTCGATTTGGGAACGGCTTCTGTCTGAAGCGGAGCGGCTTCGGCTGCCGACAAAATTCTTGAAGGCACTCCCGCCGGATTTCGTCCGTGTTGAGTTCGACGACCTCCACACCTATGCCGCGGAATACCATCCGGGCGAGCACCGCCTGATCCTCAACCGCTCGCTGTCGTTTAACGCGGCCGGGGGCACGCTCAAGCCGCTCGCCCGGATGACGCACAAGGAACTGGACGTGCTGTATCACGAGTTGTTCCATGCCTACATGGATTATCTGTCGTCGCCGGAGGGGCAATCGACCGGGGTGGGCGGCGAATCGAAGCGCCTGCTGGAGTTCGCGCGCATACAGCAGGCCTGTCGATATGGCGAGGTCGCAATCACGCCGATCGCGCAGCGGAACGATGAGACGGAATCGCGGTATCTGACTGAGAGAGAGTCATGGGAAGCATTGAACGAAACATGGGCCGTCTTCCTCGGCTGGGCTGTCTGGAGTCAGCTCGAGGTCGAGCAGGACGGCGGACGCTCTATTCTGCGGCATCAAGATCAGATGGACCGGTGGGCCCAGCGTCTCGATCTGGCCTTTCAGAGCGGAAATTTTCGAGGGTACTATGTTCCGGAAGATCCCGATGAACGGAGAACGACTCAGAAGAGGGTGCTCGCCAAGCGGTCGCAGCTGACCTGGGGAGAGGCGGCCGAATTGATGACGCAAGTGCTGGGTTTCCCTCATAAAGTTGTCGCAGCCCTGGAGAAGCGCCCAGGTTTTTCACGGCCTAGCGCTCAAGAATCGAGCTGCTGGATCGTCCAGAGCAATAAGAAAAATTCATGCCCAACCCATTTCACCCCTTGACATGACTGAACTTCATCAATAGAATCCGACATTTCCTATTCTGGCCTGTCTGGTCCATCAGCGAATCAACCCTCTGGAATGAGGAGAGAGAGCTGTGTGCGGAGAGGCTTACTCTCGTTATTTGTCCGGCGCGATTCGAGTAGGAATGTCCTGATGTTGCGATGAGATTTTCGCTGTGTTGAAGAATATAGACGGAAGATTGCGGGCAGGTACCCAAGCGGCCAAAGGGGGCAGACTGTAAATCTGCTGGCTTATGTCTTCCAAGGTTCGAATCCTTGCCTGCCCACCAAACCGCGCTTCGCGTGGGCCGGCGAGCTTATGATAAAGCGAGCCGGATAATCACCTCCAGTGTCCCTGGTTTGGTGCGCGAGCGGATACGTACCCTCGGGGATTCATTCGTTCAGGGAAGCCGAGCCGGCTTGGCTATAGCGATAGACAAAAGGCGGGCGTAGCTCAGTGGTAGAGTTCCAGCCTTCCAAGCTGGCTGTCGTGGGTTCAAATCCCATCGCCCGCTCCAAGCGAAGACGTGAGACGTAAGGCGTGGGAAGAGTCGGCAATTCGAACGGATAAGTCGTTCTTCTGCGTTCAGCATGGCGACGGGAGAGACACCTGGCGATTCGTGAAGGCGTGAACGTGAGATGTGAGTCGAATCGTGCGAGACAGTTTCCATCGTTTCACCTTTCACGTTTCACGTATCACGGGGGGAGAGGCCCACGTAGCTCAGTTGGTAGAGCACGTCCTTGGTAAGGACGAGGTCACGCGTTCGATCCGCGTCGTGGGCTCCATGCAGAGTTGGCCCGATCCGGAGCGTTCGATCAACGAGCACGACTGAACCAATACGGTCAGGTTTTTTAGAAAAAGGAGCGACGTATGGCGAAGGCGAAATATGAGCGGAAGAAGCCGCATGTGAACATTGGGACGATCGGGCACGTGGACCACGGGAAGACGACGTTGACGGCGGCGTTGACGAAGGTGTGCGCCGACAAGGGCCTGGCG
>JBQTIO010000098.1:0-14180 GCA_052388075.1 Nitrospiraceae bacterium | reverse complement strand
ACTTCCGCCGGCCAATCTTCAACCGGCACGGCCGGCCCGCCGTGATTTCCAGCACCGCGGTGGGATCGATTTGCTTTTGGCCATCGATCTCCACCCCGCCTTGAATGATGAGGCGGCGCGCCTCGCTTTTGCTGGGAACGAGACCGGTCTTGGCAACGAGTTCCACCAATCCGATGCCCTGCCCGTCACGAAGATCCTGAGCGGTGAGTTGCAGCCTCACGTCGGGCTTGTCTGGAAACTCCCGCTCTTGAAATTTCTGCTGGAAATCGGCCCTGGCTCCTCGACCCGTGTCCGCCCCGTGGTACTGCGCAACGAGACGTTCCGCCAGCGACTGCTTGGCTTCCATCGGATGGAGCGCCTTGACTCGGCCTAGATCTTCGGTCGTAAGCAACTCGTAGTACCGGAGCATGAGCGCATCGCTGATGGACATGACCTTCCCGAACATGTCTTCCGGTTTGTCTTCCAGGGCGACATAGTTGCCCAGGCTCTTGCTCATCTTCTTCACGCCGTCCGTGCCTTCCAGCAAGGGCATCGTGATCACCACTTGCGGCTCCTGCCCGTAATCGCGTTGTAGCTCGCGCCCCACCAGCAAGTTGAACTTCTGGTCGGTTCCACCCAGCTCCACGTCCGCCTTCAGCGCGACCGAATCGTAGCCTTGCACCAGCGGGTACAGGAGCTCATGGACGCTGATCGGTTTCTGCTCGTGGTACCGCGTATGGAAATCGTCGCGCTCCATCATCCGCGCCACGCGGTAATGGGCGGCCAGCTGGATCAATCCGTCCGCCGTCATCGGCCCCATCCAGCGACTGTTGAATTCGATCACGGTCCTTTCGGGGTCGAGAATCTTGAAGATCTGGCGCTGATAGGTCTTGGCGTTCTCTTGGACCTGTTCCTTCGTCAACGCCTTTCTGGTTTCAGAGACGCCGGTCGGATCGCCGATCATGCCGGTAAAGTCACCGATTAAAAAAATGACTTGGTGGCCGAGGTCCTGAAAGTGTTTGAGTTTGTGGATCAGGACGGTGTGGCCCAGATGCAGGTCCGGGGCCGTGGGGTCGAACCCGGCCTTCACGCGCAGCGGCCGGCTTTCCTTCAGGGAACGGCTCAGTTTCGCTTCGAGTTCCGACCTCTGAATGACCTCGACGGCACCCCGAAGAATGAGATCGAGCTGACGGGACAGCTGGCTCATGTCGCCTTTCTCCCTCCTGGTGAAGCAATCGACGGCGTGGTCACGCTGACTCGAGCGCGAATGCGGTCGAACGTTTTGCTCCCGATCCCCTTCACCTTGCGCAGCTGATCGACCCCGGTAAATCCCCCTCGTGACTGCCGATACTGCACGATGCGTGCAGCGAGCACCGGGCCGATTCCCGGCAGGGCTTCGAAGTCCTGTTCCGTCGCACGATTCAAGTCCAGTTGCTGGATGACCGTCCGTCGTGACGAAGCAGATGCGGCATGCGGTTGATCGAGTGGTGAAGCAGCCGTGGCTGAGACCGCCGGTGCACCGGCAGAACGAACGGGCAGAACGCCATTGGCTGACGAATCGGGCCCGTGGTCTGCGTCGACATATCGGGACTGTGGCATGGACCAACCAATCCAAAACACCACGCTCATCGTCACCACCAGCATGGCCAGTTTGAGCAGCAAGGAGTAGAGCATCAGACGGTCCTCTTGCGAACCTGGTGAATCGCTGTGCCTTCCGCATCCTCGGCGGCCTCCATGAATCCTTCGGCGAGCGTGGGATGCGCGTGAATCATCCCAGCGACCTGGGTGAGCGTCCCGCCGACATGCATCGCCAATGCGGCTTCATGAATCAGATCGGCCGCATGGGCCCCGACCATATGGGCACCCAGAATTTTTCCGCCGGCCGCCTCCGCAATCACCTTGCAGAACCCCGTCGTCTCCCCGGTTGCCTGCGCCTTTCCCAGGGCCGCGAAACGGAATCGGCCGACCTTCAGGCTGGTATTCGGATCCTCACCCCGTGCCTGCGCGCGCGCTCGTGCCTCCGACTCGGTCAGGCCGACACGACCGATTTCAGGAAGCGTGAAAATGCCGACAGGAATGACGTCATATCGAATGGCCGTGCGATGTCCCATGATATTCTGGACGGCAATCTTACCTTGAGCGGAAGCCACGTGAGCGAGCATCGCCTTCCCCACCACATCACCGATGGCGTAGATCCCGGGAACGTTCGTCTGCATATAGTCATCGACGAGAATGTCTCCCCGCCGCCCGACTTCCACGCCAACCTGTTCCAGACCGATTCCGTGCGAGTTGAACCCGCGGCCGACCGAGACCAGAAGTTTATCGGCTGTGACCGTGGTGCCGTCCTTGATGTGCGCCACCACGGCCTGCGCTGTCCGCTCTACTTTGTCGATCGTGGTGCCGGTCAGTACCGTGACACCCCGCTTTTTCAACTCCCGTTCGAGGGTGGAGGAAATTTCCTCATCTTCCAACGGTAGGACGCGAGGCATGAGCTCCACGATCGTCACCTCGCTCCCCAATCCACTATAGAGCGCGGCGAACTCGCAGCCCTCGACGCCGGCCCCCACGATCAACAATCTGGATGGAATCACGGTGAGATCCAGCAGCTGTTGACTGGTGAGGAGCTGATGCCCATCGATCGGAAATTGCGGAAGGTCGGGCCAGGACGACCCCGTCGCAACGACGATGGCATCGGCCTGAATCTCCAGCCGGTTCCCGTCTGACGTGGCCACCGCCAGGGTATGCCGATCGAGAAACCTGCCGGTTCCCTGAACCTGTTCGATGTTCCACTGCTTGAACAATGTGGCAATGCCCTTGACGAGCGTCGCCACAACCTTGTCCTTGCGTGCAACCATGTGGGCGAGGTCATAGAAGGCCGGCGCAGACAGCTTCAGCCCCATCTCTTCGGCTTTTTTCAGCTTGTCGCCGAGATCGACGACCGAGAGGAGCGCCTTGCTCGGTATACAGCCCCAGTTGAGACAGACACCGCCGAGGGCCTCCCGCTCAATAACCGTGACGCGCGCACCCAACTGCGCGGCGCGGATCGCGGCGACATATCCACCCGGCCCGGCACCAAGAATGGCAATGTGAAGTTGAGGCGGCATAGCAAGGTCACGGGTCAGGTTGAGGTCGAGTGAACACGAACGGTACGTCGAGGCTCAACCTTAACCTTGGCCTTAACCTTTCTTCTGGCTGGCGAGGAACGCTTCATACTGCGCAGGAGTCATCAATCGGTCGACTTCTCCTGGCGCGGTGAGCTCAATGATCGCGATCCATCCCTTGCCGTAGGGGTCCGAATTCACGATTTCGGGATGATCCTTGAGATCCCCATTGATCTTCGCGATCGTGCCGCTGACAGGCGTATAGATGGTGGATGTCGTCTTGGTCGATTCGATCTCGCCGATCTGTTGCCCCACCTTCACGGCGGTGCCCACCTTGGGCAGATCCAAGAAGACAATGTCGCCCAACGCATCCTGGGCAAAGTGGCTGATCCCCACCGTGGCCTGCCTTCCATTCAGACGAACCCATTCATGTTCTTTGTGATACCGCAAGTCGGATGGAATCAAGCAGGCTCCCGTTTGGAAAAGGTCCAGGTTGAGATTCAGGTCACGTGACAACCGACTGTCGTCTTTCGGCGGTTCGGTCTCCGCCATGACCTTCACGCATGCGTCGGAATCGTAGTGTGCCCTGCCGGTGCTTGTCAAGGAACGGACGGACCGGTCCCTGCCTGGAGCAGGAGATTCTTCCATGGCCCGGTGTCGGCTGCATCTCGGATCGCCTGGGAGAGCCCTCCCGTTGCCGAAGGAATCGTCGCCAGCTTGAGCGAAATTCCAACCCAGGCACGGTCCATCATGCCCGACGGCTGTTTCCCCAACGCCTCCGCGAGCACGCCCGCTCCGGCGCTCTCCTGCCGCACCACCACCAGGCCGCCGTTTCGCGAATTCAACTCAGCGAGATCTTCTCCGTATTGTTCGAGTCCCTGGAGGGGAGCCGTCACTGTGGTCTGGTGTACCTCCACCAGCATCGTTGCAGTCGGATTCGCTTCTCGCAGCACAGTACGCAGTCGCATGACCAGTTTTGCATAACTGAGCGCCTTCCACCCGACCCATCGCCAGTATATCCCCGCGCGTCCTTGTACCGATGCATCAGATAATGGAGCAGGCAGGACTTCCTCCGGAGAAAGGCTTGCCCCGAATGACTCAGCAAACATATGAAACGATCCCTCCGAGAACTCGTCCGAAAACCCCGTCATAGGCCTGGCCGTCAGCAACACTCCGTCGCAGCCGGTACGCGAGAGAATTCGGATGAACCCTTCAAGATACGCCTGATAGGTACCGTTCGTGATGTCGGGCCTCGACGGAAAGACTGGGTCTTGCCCTCGGCTGCCGACTGTCCTCGCCATCCATTCGGGCCTCAGTTCCATGGCGGTCCCCCGATGGAGATCAAGTGTGAGCCAGAGCAGAAGGCCCACACGGTGAGCCTCCTCCACGATCCCCTTGACAGACTCAAGGGTGGATTCCGAAGGCCCGGGCATCTGCCCCGGAAAAGGCTCAATCACCAAGGCAGTCACCCCTCCCTGCACTAACTCCTCAAGCCAGGGTGCTAACAGAAGGCCTGAGGGAAACTCGCCCGCGGTGACGCGAAATGCCAGTTGCCTGGCCTGCGTATTCTGCTGATCGGCGTGTACATGGCGCAGTTCGTCCAACCGGCGAAGCGCGTGCCCTTCGTAGAGCGGCCCATCCACTTGCTGCCCGAGCGGCCCGGCCGTCACGAGACGATACTGTGCCATCGCAGCCCGATAGTCACCAAGCTGTTCATAGGTGCGCCCCAACCACCACCGTGCTTCGGCCAGGCGTGGCGATTCAGTCGCCGTCTCGACAAACCGATTGAAAAACAGGGCTGCGGACGGATAGCGCTCCTGAACGAACGCCCGATAGGCTTCCTTCAGCAACCGTGATTGCGCATCACGAGCCGGATCGCCCTGTGATGCCTCAGTGGGCGGCGGAATCGGCGGGAGCTGAACGCTGCGCTTGGCGCAACCAGACAAGAGACAGAGGGACAGCATCAGCGCCGTCCCTCCGATTCGAAATGTGCAGCCGGTGAAGGGCAAGGAAGTGAGCGCCCTCCGAGAGGTAATCCTAACTGAAGATTTCCATACCGGGGAAAAAGTATCCCACCTCGAACTGCGCAGTTTCCGGTGAATCGGACCCATGGACAGCGTTGAACTCGATATTGGTCCCATGCGCGTTGCGAATCGTGCCGGCGTCGGCCTTCGCCGGATCCGTGGCCCCCATGAGTTCCCGATTCTTCTTAATGGCGTTTTCACCCTGCAGCACCAGCACCACGGCCGGTCCAGATGACATGAACGCACAGAGACTGCTGAAGAACGGCCGAGCCTTGTGGACCGCGTAAAATCCCTCCGCAACCTGCTTCGACATCTGCATCAGTTTCATCGCCACCGGCTTCAATCCCGCCTGTTCGTAGCGGCTGATGATGTCGCCCATCACATTCTTTTTCACCGCATCAGGTTTAATGATCGCCAACGTTCGTTCACTCATGGTCTCTAGGCTTTTTCCAGATAGTTAAAGGATCAAATGAGGACTCGTAGGGTCATTATAGGTATCCCCCATCGAGCTTGCAAGCCTGCGCCTCGGACCATTCGGAAGATTTCTCCGCTGGGAATCGTCACACGGAAAAGTGTGCGGCCAGCTCACCGGGCTTGAAGACACCCCGTTCAGTAATGATGCCGGTGATCAGCTCGGCGGGAGTCACGTCGAAGGCAGGATTGTAGACGGCGACACCCTTGGGCGCGATCGGGTGGCTCCCGTGAATGGTAGTCACTTCGGCCGGGTTCCGCTGTTCGATCGGAATATCAGCCCCCGATTTCGTCTTTAAGTCAATGGTCGAATAGGGTGCCGCCACGTAAAACGGAATGTGGTGCGCCTTGGCCAGCACCGCCACCGAATAGGTGCCGATCTTGTTGGCCACATCCCCGTTCGCCGCTATGCGATCGGCGCCCACGACACACAGATGAATCTTCCCCTGCCGCATCAGGGTGCCGGCCATGTTATCCGTGATGAGCGTGACGGGAATATCGTCTTGCATGAGCTCCCAGGCCGTCAGCCGCGCGCCTTGGAGCACCGGGCGGGTTTCGTCGGCGATCACGTGAATCTTCTTCCCCTGTTCCCAGGCCGCCCGGATTACTCCCAGCGCAGTTCCGTACCCCGCCGTGGCAAGGGACCCGGCATTGCAGTGGGTGAGGACCGTCTGTCCGTCTTCGATGAGTGTTGCGCCATGGCGGCCCATGGCCTTGCACAGCGCGATGTCTTCGTCACGAATCGCTTGAGCTTCGGCGATGAGGGCCTGTTTGATCGACGGGATCGGGTGGTCCCGCAGCGAGTGCAGTTTGCGCATCATCCGTTCGATCGCCCCGAAGAGATTCACGGCGGTCGGCCTGGTTGCCGCGAGTTCATCGCACACGGCCAGAACTGCCTGCGCGAACCCCGCATAATCCGTTCTTGCGACAGATTGCGCCGCGAGGGCGACACCCAACGCAGCCGTCACGCCAATCGCCGGCGCGCCCCGGACCTTTAGCTGGCGAATTGCATCGGCCACCTCACGATAATCGTGACAGTCGAGAAACTCGACAGCCTCCGGGAGCCGGCTCTGATCCAACAGCCGGATGACTCCGTCCTTCCATTCCACCGTGGGGACCATGCCGACTCTTCTAACGGGAACGGCAGCGGAGTGCAAGCCCTTGTTCCACTCGTCTGCACGAACTGACGTAGGACAAGCTGTGCAAAGGACGGTGCCCTCCCGCCTAGGCCGGGATGAACGGCAGGCCGGAACGTTCACGGAACTGGAGCCAGAGGCGCACCCAATTCTGTCGCTCGCAGCGCCACAAACAGTGGAGCGGATCGACCGGCTGCGGAAGGAGATCGCGCATGCGGGTCAATTGCACCTCGGATCTCGAGAGCCGCCCAGTGATCCAGACTGCTCCATCGAGGTCCGTCCGATACAGGGCGACATCGTGATCCTCATATGCTTGAAGCACGGCCGTTACCGGATGCCCGTAGGGATTATCCCGGCCCACCGAGATCACCGCGTACTCTGGCTGGAGGCGCCCGATCCAATCGTGATCGAGCGAACTGCGCGCTCCATGGTGCGGTACTTTCAAGAATGTCACCGGCTCGCGTCCCTCCTCGCCGAGCTCCTGTAGACCCGCGACCTCGATGTCTGCCGCGAATAGAACCGAGTGCTGACCGCACCGGAGTCGAGTCACAATCGACCGATTGTTCAGGGCAGTCCCACTCTGGCGGAGAACGGGAAGTCTTACCGGGTTCCCTTCGGGCGGATTCAGAATCGTCAATCGACAGGGACCGGTCGGCAACAGATCCTGCCCGCGAATGGCGATTCGTTCTTGGAGCTGCCTGTCACTCAGCGCGGCCTTCAGGTCAGCGACGAACTGTTCCGGTCGGTCGACGCCGGTTCCCCAATACTGCCCTACCGAAAGATGGCGCAGGATCCAGATCAAGCCGCTGACATGGTCAAGTTGTTGATGCGTCCCCACGACATGGTCCAGGTGACGAATGCCTCGATTCCAGAGAAACGGCGCCACCACGCTACGCCCCGCGTCAAACCGCTCAAATCGCGCCCCACCATCGATCAGCACGGTCTTGCCATCCGGCAACTCGATGACGGCGCTATCCCCTTGCCCGACGTCAAGAAAAGTCACGCGCCAGCGATCGCCATCCAATCCCACCCGCGGGGAGAGGAGCCACCACCCGACCAGGCAGAGCACCAGCGCGGCACCGATGATCCGAAGACGACCTGGTACCGGACGCGCACTTGCCGCATAGAGCCCGGCGTAGAACAAGACGGCGGCCGGGATCGAGGGAGCGGAGACGCGCCACTCCCCTCCTGGCAGTTCGGCGCACCAGCGGAGCCCATGCACCATCCAGGTGAGAAGCTGTTCAAGACCTCCTCCCATCCCGAGCTCTGCGGCCCCGGTGAGAACCGTCCAGGCGGCGGCAAGCAGCCCCAGCGGCACCAGGACGATCCCCGTGAACGGAATGGCGATCAGGTTCGTCAGAATTCCCATCCAAGGGACCTGATTGAAGTAGAGGGCCACCAGCGGAAAGGAGGTCAGCGTGACGGCTCCGCTCATCAACAGAACATCACGGCCATAACCGGCGACCGGCTGCACGATCCCATTCGTACTGGGCGGCGCCGCCTCTCGCCACCGGCTGATCCACCAGCCTGTTTGCAGGATCATCAGCACGGAGAGAAACGACAGCTGAAACGAAATATCGAAAATGGCCCGGGGATCATGCAGCACAATGCCCAGTGCCGCGACGGCCATGGCATGGTGCAGATGGCGCTCGTATCCGAGCCATACCGCGATCAAACCCAGCGTAATCATCACCAACGAACGAATAGTCGCCAGCTCAGCTCCGGCCAGCAAGGCATACAGCACCACCGTCGGCCAGGTGAGCAGAATCGCCAATTTCGATGGCGTGATCTTCCGTGATACTCCGAGAAGCACTGGCGTCGGGAGCCGAAGAACGCCGTGCTTCACCAACCAGAACACGACGAGGGCAACGAGCCCCAGATGAGATCCTGAAATCGATAGCAGGTGAACAGTCCCGGTTACCATGAACCATTCTTGAAGCTCTTGTTGAAGATAGCCTCGCTCGCCGATGACAATACCGAGGAAGATCCCCAGCGCAGGCTGCCGGAGCGAGCGGATTGCCGCATCCCGAATCATCCCTCTCCAACGATCGAGCCGGTGCCACAATCCCCACCGCCAGGTCTCGGCTCCCGATTCCAGCAGCTGCACCGCATCCATCCCTGTGACGGTCGCGACAAGATGGATGTCCTGTCGCTCCAGATGAGCAGCCCAATTGAATCCGCCTGGATTCAGTGTTCCGCCTGGCGGGTGAAATCTCGCCCGGACCGAAATGCGATCACCGTGGTACAAGGTGCGAGCCGGTTCTCGCCATACCAGGCGCACGCGTCTCCCCTCCGCAGCGCCATCGTCGGGTTCGATCATGATCGTTTGACGTCCGGGACCATGCTGCACGGGGCTCGAGACCCGCCCGGTAACCTCGGCCTGGAGCACATCAGGGCTAGGGGACAGGGGATATGTGTGAGATGGAAGCGGTGTGGTTACATGCCAGTAGAGAACGCCCGTGAGGAGGGACACATACAGAAGCAGCACCTGTTGGG
Organism: Nitrospiraceae bacterium; assembly: GCA_052388075.1. GTDB lineage: Bacteria > Nitrospirota > Nitrospiria > Nitrospirales > Nitrospiraceae > Nitrospira_D. Next base: position 4,973 of record JBQTIO010000098.1, on the reverse strand, counting down.
ATTCGATGAGCCTCGTTCGCTCAAGCAGGCTCGACCCGACGGCCAGGGCCGCCAGGAGGGTGAGGACCGCCATCGGCACAAAGGGGATCTGCGATCCGAACAGGAGACCGAGGAGAAACGAGGCGGCGAACGCTGGCAGCATGGGCTTCCCCCATGCAGAGAGGGCCCCTACCCGATATGCGTCCGGACGACGCGTGCGAGTGCTTCGGCCACTTCATGGATCACGGTGTCTTTCTCTCCCTCGACCATGATCCGCAGGAGCGGCTCCGTCCCGGAATACCGAACGACCACGCGTCCGCTGCCATTCAGGCGGCGCTCGCTTTCCCGTATCGCCCGGTCAATATCGGGGATCGACTCCAAGGCCGGCTTCTGCGTGACCTTCACGTTCAACAAGACCTGTGGCACTGCAGACATCGCTTTGGCTAGTTCTGAGAGAGGCTGTTGCGTTCGCTTGAGCAGCGACAGCACTTGCAGTGCTGAAATCAGTCCGTCTCCCGTCGTATTGTGATCGAGAAAAATGAAGTGTCCCGATTGCTCCCCCCCGAAATTGTAGCCTTCGACCAACATGCGCTCCAGGAGGTAGCGATCGCCTACCGGCGTGCGGATCAGTTTGATTCCCGCCTTCGCCATCGATAATTCCAGCCCGAAATTGCTCATCACGGTCCCGACCAGCGTGCCCTTGGCCAACATTCCCTGCCGGTGCAGATCAAGCCCCAGCGCCGCCATGACATGATCGCCATCCAGGATCGCGCCCTGGTCAGAGACGAAAATCGCGCGGTCGGCATCGCCGTCCAGAGCGATGCCGAGATCCGCCTTGCGATGGCGGACGACTTCCTGAAGCTGCTCGGGATGAACAGCCCCACAACCGGCATTGATGTTCATGCCATCCGGCTTGTTCCCGATCACTTCGACCGTGGCCCCAAGCTCCCTGAGAACGGTGGGGGCAACCTTGTACGCCGCACCATTGGCGCAATCAACCACGAGCTTCAGTCCTTGAAAGTCGAGATCCTTGGGGAGAGACCGCTTCACAAATTCGATATACCGCCCTTCCGCATCATCCAGGCGGTAGGCCTTTCCAATCAGATCCGCAGTCGGCCTGAGATGGCTGATTTCATCCGATACGATCAATTCTTCGATCCGGGCCTCCACTTCGTCGGGCAATTTGAAACCGTCGCTCGAGAAAAATTTGATTCCGTTGTCCTGGTAGGGATTGTGCGAAGCCGAGATCACCACGCCGGCGTCGGCGCGCAGGCTGCGAGTCAGGAAGGCAATGGCCGGCGTCGGCATGGGTCCGACGAGTAGCACGTCGACACCCATGGAACAGATACCGGCCGTCAACGCGGATTCCAGCATATAGCCGGAAATGCGGGTATCCTTGCCGATGACGATCTGGTGACGTCCGGCTCGCCGCATGAAAATGTGCGCGGCCGCTCTCCCCAGTTGCATCGCTATTTCACTCGTCATCGGATCGAGATTGGCCACGCCGCGGACGCCATCGGTTCCGAAGAGCTTACGCATAACCCTCCTGTCTGGTTGATGACGCACACGATCTGACAGCCGCCGCTACTTTAATGACATCCGCCATCCTGGCCACATCATGGACGCGGAGGATCTGCGCGCCACGATCAACGGCGAGCGCGACCGCTGCGGCGGTTCCCCACTCCCGATCACCGACGGGTCGATCAACGATGTGACCGATGAAGGCCTTTCGTGAAACACCGACAAGCAGAGGACGGTTCAACGTCATAAGGGTGGACAGTTCGTTCAGGAGTTGGAGGTTATGTACCACCAGCTTACCAAAACCGATGCCTGGATCAAGGACGATATTCGTTTTGGCGATACCCGCCTGCTCCGCCGCCTGCATGCGTTCATCAAGAAAATGTGCCACCTCCGCCACCACGTCGTCATAGTGCGGTCCGTTCTGCATCGAGCGCGGCACCCCCTGCATATGCATCAGCACGACGCCGGCGCCGTACTGTGCGATGACCCCCGCCATGTCGGGGTCACGACGCAGCGCGCTTACGTCGTTGATGATGGAGGCGCCCGCTTCAAGAGCGAGTCGGGCGACCTGCGCCTTGGTGGTATCCACGGAGATCGGAAGCCTGGCGCGGCGAGCCAGTTCCGTCACCACCGGCAGCAGACGCGCCAGCTCGTCCTGCTCACCGACAGGCTGCGCGCCTGGCCTGGTCGATTCGGCCCCGATATCGAGGATATCCGCCCCCTGCTCGGCCAGATCGAGCGCATGAGCCACGGCCTGTTCAGGCCTCGCGTACCGCCCACCATCGTAGAATGAATCAGGCGTGACGTTTACGATCCCCATCACCAGCGGACGGTCATCGCACCGGAGTTCACGTCCTCCGGCCAAGCGCCAGCTGTGCGGAAGTACTGCCTGCAAAAAAGACCGATCCACCTCGATCGCACCCCGCCGATCTTATGCCGATGTTTCGAAGAGCGCCCACATGGACCCGACACAAGGCAACGCCTGCCGGCTGCTCAATCCCTGCAACATGCATTACCGTGACGACGGCTCCCCTCCCCGGAACGGGAGCCGTCGTGTATCGAGATCGTTCTAGGCAGGAACCGTTTGAGAGGAGGACTGTAAAAGAATTTGGTCGATTTCCGGCGCATCCAGCACTTCTTTTTCCAAGAGCGCTTCCGCCAGCGCCTTCAGACTCGTCATCTGTTCGGTCAGCACGCGCTTGGCCCGCTCGTAGTTCTCGGTGACAAAGCGCTTGATCTCCAGGTCGATCTCCAGCGCCACTTGATCGCTGAAATCCCGCTTGGCCGCAAAGTCACGGCCCAGAAAGACGGCATCCTCTTTCTGTCCGAACGTCAGGGGACCCAGCTTTTCACTCATGCCCCATTCACAGACCATCTTGCGCGCGAGATCTGTCGCGCGCTCTAAATCGTTGCCTGCGCCGGTCGTGACGTGTTTGAACACGAGTTCTTCGGCGACCCGGCCGCCCATGAGAATCGCCAAGCTGTTGTACAAGAATTCCTTCGAGTAATTATGGCGGTCATCGGTCGGCAATTGCATCGTCACGCCCAACGCCCGACCTCTCGGAATAATCGTCACTTTATGCACCGGATCGGTCCCCGGCAACAACTTGGCCATCAGGGCATGGCCGGCTTCATGGTACGCCGTAACGCGCTTTTCCTCCTCCGTGAGGATCATGCTCTTGCGTTCGGCACCCATCAGGACCTTGTCCTTCGCCATCTCGAAGTCCACGGTCTCCACTTCCTTCTTGTTCTGACGAGCAGCCCACAGCGCGGCCTCGTTGACGAGGTTTTCGAGATCGGCGCCTGAAAAACCCGGCGTTCCCCGCGCAATCTTTTCCAATTCCACATTGGCGGCCACCGGCACTTTCTTCGTATGGACCTTGAGAATCTCTGAACGGCCGCGGAGGTCCGGCCGATTGACCACCACTTGGCGATCGAAGCGTCCGGGCCGCAGCAGGGCCGGATCGAGCACATCCGGTCGATTCGTTGCGGCAACCAGGATCACGCCCTCGGTCGTGTCAAACCCGTCCATTTCGACCAACAGCTGGTTGAGCGTTTGCTCACGTTCATCATGCCCACCGCCGAGTCCCGCGCCGCGGAGGCGACCGACCGCATCGATCTCATCGATAAAAATGATGCAGGGCGCATGTTTCTTCCCCTGCTCGAACAAATCGCGCACCCGCGAGGCTCCGACCCCCACGAACATTTCCACGAAATCCGACCCGCTGATGCTGAAGAAGGGCACCCCAGCTTCGCCGGCAATCGCTTTGGCCAAGAGCGTTTTGCCGGTTCCCGGCGGACCGACGACCAGCACGCCCTTGGGAATACGCCCGCCCAGCTTCTGGAATTTCCGGGGGTCTTTCAGGAACTCGATGATCTCGAGCACTTCCTCTTTCGCCTCATCGATCCCTGCCACATCGGAGAAGGTGACCTTCTTGCGTTCCTCCGTCAGCATGCGGGCACGGCTCTTCCCGAAAGACAAGGCCTTGTTCCCGCCGATTTGCATCTGACGCATGAGGAAAAACCAGAGGCCGAGAAAGAGAATGAATGGTCCCCACGTGACGAGAAACGTGATGTACCAGGGGCTTTCATCCGGCGGCTTGACTTCGATTTGAACATCCTTCTCACGCAATACTTTGACGAGATCGGGATAGTCCGCCGAGTACGTGCGGATGCGGGTCTTGTCCTTCAGCACCCCGCTGATATGATTGCCTTTTATGATGACTTTCTCGAAATCGCCCTTGTCCAGTTTCGACATGAAATCGCTGAAAATGACCTCTTCCTCCGGTGCGTGAGTCGGCACACTGAACAGATTAAAGAGGAGAATCATGAACAAGCCGACGACAACCCAGAACAGCAGGTTCTTGACCCTGGAATTCATCCAGCTCTCCTTACTGATTACGTGATGACGGAAAGGAACGACAGTTGAAACATGGGTGATGTTAACACAGCCGCGCGCAGGTTGACAAGAATCCTCGCTATGACTCCAAATACTTCCGTGACAAGCTGCAAGCAGGGCACAAGGTGGCCTGCGCCGCTCATTTCGGTTGGACTCTCATATAGTTTCGTGAAGGAAAAGGATGGGGAAAACAAGAAGGAGAAAAAGAACGACTAGGGCAGCTACACCTGGCGGACTCATTGCATACTTAACCCTCTTTTACCTTGCTCATCTTCGTAGCCATGATCCGCACTATCCAGATTCTCAACCTAGATGCCTGCTTCACTCACGGTGGTTCTCACCAGAACCAACTCCCTTCGTTCAGCTAGCCGGAAGAGTCTGGGCTCCGCTCCGGAGCCCAGACTCCTCACGCCGACTTACGGATCGGAGCGCCGGTGCATGTGGTCGGCGCTCCGTCCCATTCTCCTCAGTAGCCGCCGGTCTTGGCCCCGGTGGGCATCTGGCTGGGGAACGGATCCAGAATCGCCTTGGGCGCGTTGTTCCAGATCACATCCGCCAGATTCGACATCCGCGA
>JBQTIO010000097.1:0-6891 GCA_052388075.1 Nitrospiraceae bacterium | reverse complement strand
AGGCGCTTGGTAGTGTCTCAGGAGCTGTGTCTATGACGAGTCTGACAAAAGATCACCCGGCACGATCCTTATTTGAACCGGCGATCATCCGACAGGCGCTGTCTGATGCGTGGCGCAAATTGGATCCCCGCCACCAGGTCAAGAATCCAGTGATGTTTGTAGTGTGGGTCGGGAGCATGGTCACGTCACTCTTGTTCGTGCAGGCGCTGGTCGGGACCGGAGAGGCGCCGGCCGGCTTCATTTTCTCCATCGCGCTGTGGCTCTGGTTCACCGTGCTGTTTGCCAACTTTGCGGAAGCCATGGCGGAAGGGCGGGGCAAAGCACAGGCGGATTCGCTCCGGCGCGCACGTCGGGAACTCACCGCCAAGAAGCTCGGCACGGTGGACCCTGGCAGCGAGCATCATGCCGTATGGAATCGGCAGTTCCAACGGTACGATACGTTCAGCGTGGTGTCCGCGAATCAGCTCAAGAAAGGCGATGTGGTCCTTGTCGAGGCCAAAGATTACATTCCCGCGGACGGCGAGGTGGTCGAGGGGGTGGCCTCAGTGAATGAGAGCGCCGTTACCGGCGAGAGTGCCCCCGTCATTCGGGAAAGCGGCGGCGATCGTAGTGCGGTCACAGGTGGAACAAAAGTGCTGTCGGACTGGCTCATCATACGCGTCACCGCCAGCCCTGGCGAGAGCTTTCTCGACCGGATGATCGCCATGGTGGAAGGGGCCAAACGTCAGAAGACGCCAAATGAAGTGGCGCTCACCATTCTGCTCGCAGCCCTGACCATCATCTTCTTATTGGCGACGGTCACGTTGTTGCCGTTCTCTCTATACAGCGTGCACGCCATAGGGCAAGGGACACCGGTCACTGTTACTGTGTTGGTGGCACTGGTGGTCTGCCTCATTCCGACGACCATTGGGGCCCTCCTCTCGGCGATCGGCATCGCCGGCATGGATCGCATGGTGCAGGCCAATGTCATCGCGATGTCGGGAAAGGCCGTCGAAGCGGCAGGCGACGTGGACGTGCTGCTGCTCGATAAAACCGGCACTATTACGCTAGGCAACCGTCAGGCGACTAGCTTCCTTCCGGCGGAAGGAGTAAACGACCAGGCGCTGGCCGACGCGGCCCAACTCTCGTCGTTGGCGGACGAGACGCCGGAGGGCCGCAGCATCGTCGTTCTGGCCAAAGAGAAGCATGGATTACGTGCGCGTGACATCCGCGAAATGGGTGCCACGTTCATTCCCTTCACGGCACAAAGCCGCATGAGCGGGATCAATCTTAATGGGCGAGAGATCCGCAAAGGGTCGGCGGATGCCGTTGAAGCCTATGTCGCGTCGCAGGGCGGACACTTCTCTCAATTCGTGCGTTCGCGTGTGGAGACGATCGCCAAGCAGGGCGGAACGCCCCTTGTGGTAGCGGATGGAGCCAAGGTGCTCGGGGTGATCGGGCTACAGGATATCGTGAAGGGCGGAATCAAGGAACGGTTCGTCGAGCTTCGTCGGATGGGCATCAAGACCGTGATGATCACCGGCGATAATCCTCAGACGGCCGCGGCGGTGGCTGCGGAGGCCGGTGTGGACGATTTTCTCGCCCAGGCCACGCCGGAAGCCAAGCTCAAGCTCATTCGCGATCTGCAAGCCGGTGGACGGCTCGTCGCGATGACGGGCGATGGCACGAACGACGCCCCAGCCCTGGCGCAGGCCGATGTCGCGGTGGCGATGAACACGGGTACGCAGGCCGCGAAAGAAGCCGGCAATCTGGTCGATCTGGATTCCAATCCCACGAAGCTCATCGAGATCGTGGAAATCGGCAAGCAGTTGCTCATGACCCGCGGTGCATTGACAACGTTCAGCGTTGCCAATGATGTCGCCAAGTATTTTGCGATCATCCCCGCCGCGTTCGCAACGACCTATCCGGCCCTGAGCGCGCTAAATGTGATGCAGTTGGCGACTCCACAGAGTGCTATTTTGTCTGCGGTGATCTTCAACGCGCTGGTCATTGTCGCGCTAATTCCGCTAGCTTTAAAAGGTATCAGGTACCTCCCGATCGGCGCCGGGCCATTGTTACGGCGTCATCTTCTGATCTATGGGTTGGGTGGGGTGGTGGTGCCGTTTATCGGCATCAAACTGATCGACATGGTTTTAGTCGCACTCCATCTCGCGTGAGGCATTCATGATAGACCACATAAAACCGGCACTCATGACGTTGCTGATCCTGGCGGTTCTCACTGGGCTGGTCTATCCGCTGGCGGTCACGGGTCTGGCTCAACTGTTCTTTCCAGACCAGGCGAACGGCAGCTTGATTGTTCAGAATGGCAAAGTAATCGGATCCAAGTTGATTGGACAGTATTTTGACAAGCCGGAATACTTTTGGAGCAGGCCTTCAGCCACCGCACCGTTTCCATACAATGCCGCGGCATCCGGGGGATCGAACCTCGGACCTACCAACCCTGCGCTCGTCGAAGCGGTGAGAGCGAGAGTGGCGGCCTTACGGGCCGCAGATCCCGGCAACGATTTGCCCATACCGGTCGATCTGGTTACCGCCTCCGGAAGCGGGCTTGACCCCCATATCAGCCCCGCCGCGGCGCAGTACCAAATCAGAAGAGTGGCTCGTGCTCGAGGAGTCGACGAAAGCACCGTGCGCAATCTCGTGGTCCAATACACCCACGGTCGCCAGTTTGGCGTGCTTGGAGAACCACGAGTCGATGTTCTTCGGCTTAATCTAGCTCTGGGCGAGAGGAGTTAGTTCCAGAGCTTCATTGTCCGGTGGTCATGATTCGGAGGCGTCGGTTGCAGTATGTCGAGCTTGGACGATCAATCCTGTCGTTGACGCCCCTCCGGGCCTACCCTAGAATTCAAGTATCATTTGCTCAGTGGAATTCAACGTTGCGCGGGGAGCTGCTCCCATGAACCTCGGACGACCGGATCCCGACGCCTTGCTCAAGCGTGTTCAGGCTGAGGAAGCCCGGCAGTTGGAAGGCAAACTCAAAGTCTTCTTCGGCGCCAATCCCGGCGTTGGGAAGACCTACGCCATGCTGGAAGCGGCGCACGAGCAGCGGCGCGATGGAGTGGATGTCGTCATCGGCGTTGTAGAGACACATGGTCGGGCGGAAACCGAGGCCTTAGTGAGCGGACTTGAGGTCGTATCGCGCCGCGCCGTTGACTATCGCGGCACCGTGCTCAAGGAGTTCGATCTTGACGCGGCCTTGGCGCGTCGCCCGACCCTCATTCTTATTGACGAACTGGCGCACACTAACGCGCCGGGCCTGCGCCACGCGAAGCGGTGGCAGGATGTTCAGGAATTACTGAAGGCCGGCATCAATGTCTACACCACGGTCAACGTGCAGCATCTGGAAAGTTTGAACGATGTGGTGACTCAAATCACCGGCGTCCGTGTCCGGGAGACTGTCCCGGATTCTGTGCTGGAACGAGCGGATGATGTTGAGCTTATCGACCTTCCGCCTGACGATCTTCTTCAACGGCTCAGAGACGGGAAGGTCTACGTCCCGGAGCAGATCCAGCACGCCATTCAGAACTTCTTCGCCAAAGGCAATCTGATCGCGCTTCGTGAACTCGCCTTGCGCCGCACGGCCGAACGGGTCGACCAGCAGATGGAAGTCTACCGGCGCGATCACGCGGTGGTGCGAACCTGGCCGGCCACGGAAACCATCATGGTCTGTGTGAACATGAAGCCGCGTGGCCCACGTTTAATCAGGGCCGCGCGCCAGATGGCCGCCGACCTTCATGCCAAATGGATCGCGGTGTATGTGCAGATTCCTCGGCATCTTCGCTTACCACAAGCCGAACGGGATCGCCTGGTACAAACGCTTCGGCTGGCAGAGCAGTTGGGGGCCGAAACGGTCACATTAACCGGCGAGAACATCACTCAAGAGATTTTAAGCTATGCGCGGAGCCGCAATGCCACCAAGATTATCCTCGGGAAACCGGTGCGGTCACGATGGAAGGAATGGATCTTCGGTTCCGTGGTGTCGGAGCTTGTCCATGAAAGCGGTGAGATCGACATCTATGTCATTACGGGAGAAGCGGGTGAAGGGCAGCCGCTCGTTCGACGCAGCCTCCGGAGGACCAGTGAATTCTCGGCGTATGCCTATGCCTTGTTCGGGGTGTTGATTGCGACGGCGGTCGCCTGGTTGATGTTCCCCTATTTTACGGCAGCGAATTTGATCATGATGTATCTTATCGCCGTGATCGTCATCGCGATTCGTTGTGGTCGCGGCCCCTCGGTGCTGGCTTCAATCTTGAGCGTGGCGACGTTCGACTTTTTCTTCGTGCCGCCCTACTTCACCTTCGCGGTGTCCGATGCCCAATACCTCCTCACATTCGGCGTGATGTTGGTGGTTGCTTTGGTCATCAGCAATCTCGCCGTGCGTCTCCACCAGCAAGCCGAACTGGCACGCTACAGAGAAAGACGCACGGGCGTGATGTACACGATGAGCCGCGATCTCGCCACGCATCGGGGAACCGGCATGCTGGCTCAACTCGCTGCGAAGCATCTTCGAGACGTGTTTGATGCTCAAGTCGCCATCTTTCTGGCCGATGCTGAGAAACGGGTGCAACTGCAACGTGGAGAACTCCTGTTTTTTGAATTGGATCCAAAAGAGTCGGGTGTGGCTCAATGGGTGTTCGACCACAGTGAGCGAGCCGGACTTGGGACTGATACGCTCCCGGGAGCCAGCGCGCTCTATCTGCCCTTGGTTGGCTCAACCGGACCGATCGGAGTCGTCGCGGTTCGACCGACCGAGTCCAGCCAACTCTTGGACCCCGATCAGCTGCACCTGCTCGAATCCCTGGTGAATCAAGTCGCATTGGCGATCGAGCGGACGCGTCTGTCCGAAGAGGCGCAGCAGGCCCACGTGCGTGTAGAAACAGAGCGCATGCGGAACGCCATACTCAGTTCGGTCTCTCATGACCTGCGGACTCCACTGGCGACTATTACTGGGGCTGCCAGTAGCTTGCTGGACGAGCAGGGGCACATCGATTCGACCGCTCGGTTCGAGCTCTCTCGATCTATTTATCGGGAGGCGGATCGCCTGGACCGTTTGCTGAAGAACCTTCTCGATATGATGCGCCTTGAAGCGGGGGCTGTGCAGCTCAACAAGGAATGGCATCCTGTGGATGAGGTAGCGGGAGCGGCCCTGGCCAGACTGGAGGGACGATTGCACGATCATACCGTCAATACGGCGTTTCCTGCCGACCTGCCGCTGGTGTTTGTCGATGGAGTGCTTCTGGAACAAGTGGTGATCAATTTGGTGGAGAACGCTGTGAAGTATGCGCCCTCGGGAAGCGCGATCGATCTGTCCGCATCGGCGAGCGATCGCGAAGTCATTGTCGAAGTCGCAGATCGAGGCCCGGGAATCCCGTTCGGCGAGGAGGCCCGCATCTTCGACAAATTCTATCGCGGAAAACCTGCGCGAGAGGGAGGGGTCGGGCTGGGGCTGACGATTTGTCGCGGCATCGTGGAAGCGCATGGCGGTCGTATTTGGGCTGAGAATCGCTCTGGAGGTGGAGCCCTCTTTCGCTTCTCGATTCCGTTACCGGATCAGCAGCCGCCTGTGGAAACGGAGCAGACTGAGGCTCGGCAAGCGTAATCCTGGCCAATCGAAGAGCAGCAATCGAGGTCGCAGTGTCCTATGTCACAGGAAGCCACGATACTCCTCATCGAAGATGAGCCGGAGATTCGCCGGTTCCTACGGACGACGCTCCCGGCCCATGGCTTTCGATTATACGAGGCTGCAACGGGCCGGGACGGTCTTACCGAAGCCAAATCCAGAAATCCCGATCTCATCCTGCTGGACCTCGGTTTGCCGGATCTTGGAGGAAGCGAGGTCATTCGCCAGGTGCGTGAATGGACTGCTACCCCAATTATCGTGCTTTCGGCTCGAGACCAGGAACAGGTCAAAGTGGCGGCACTCGACCTCGGTGCCGACGACTACGTGACGAAGCCGTTCGGGGTTAACGAGCTGCTTGCACGAATGCGAGCGGCGCTTCGCCACGCCACTCAATCTGCCGATGTCCTTGAGCCGGTGTTCACGCTTGGCGATCTCAAGGTGGATCTCGGGCGGCGGCAGGTGTTTGTCTCGGGGAAGGAAATTCATCTCACGCCGATCGAATACAAGCTGCTCACGACGTTGATCCGGTATGCCGGCAAAGTGCTGACCCACCGTCAGCTGTTGAAGGAAGTCTGGGGTCCTCTCCATGTGGAGGAAGGACATTATCTACGGGTCTACATGCGCCAGTTAAGAAACAAACTGGAGAAAACCCCCGCCCATCCCCGCTATCTCGTGACGGAACTGGGAGTTGGATATCGGCTCCGGACGGAGTGACCTGAGTCTCCCTCCTTCACACTCCACATGCATTTACCCCTTCGGATTTTATCCCGTTTTGATATCTGACGAAGTATAGTTTATGAGCGAGGCTTGGGAGCTGGTCCACCGCCCCTGAAAAGAGCATATGATGCGAGTAGGCGCTGAATATCTATCCGTGATCAATCTGAAGTCCGTGAATCATGGCCACAGATGGCGCGATCACACCAGCTGGCTGTTGGTCGCATGGGGATTATTTGCGGCGGTGTCTGTATGTGAGGCTCAAGACTTGAGTCAGCGATCGGGAGAGAAAACGACGCCCGTGCCCGATTCACCCAGTTCCATGGAGGTTGGCACAACCAACTGGCATTACGGGGCCTATCTCGATGTCAGCTACATCGTGAATTTCAATTTTCCGGACAATGATCTCTGGCGCAGTCGCTCGACCGCGTCACATCACAACAAAGTGGCTCCGAACATGGCGCTGGCCTATGTGCGGAAGGACGCGACCGAATCGTCACGCTGGGGGATGGAACTGGGCGTACAAGGGGGTTACGATTCAAAGGAGTTCGCGTTTC
>JBQTIO010000096.1:0-1857 GCA_052388075.1 Nitrospiraceae bacterium | reverse complement strand
AGGTCGTGCGCAATATCTTTTACGATGTTCGTCAATTGAAGCCCCTTTCCAAACCGTACGCCGACCTCCGACATCTCCCGTACGTTCCACGACGCCAGCGCCTTCCGATGGGCGCACATCAGGTCGGTCCAAAACTCGCCGACGCATCCGGCCACATAATACGTATAGCGGTCCAGTTCATCGAGCGTCTTCAGGGCCACTAGATCTTCGACGGCCTTGCCAGGGAAGACGCTCAGATCCATTTCCATCCCTTGCGTGAGCGTTGTCATCAGTCGCTGAATTCGACGTCGGTCGTCCGCCGAGAAGTCCAGGAAGAGCCGGAAACACTCATCCAACCGCTCGAGCAGCACCTGCTCGGCTGAATTCTGCTGGAACGGCCCCAGGGCCCGTTGAATGTTCTGAACCTGCGCCCAGGCAATCTGATCGCTGACGAATTGCCCTTTGAGTTGGCTGAGAAAATCCAGGCGGCGCGGGCGATCGATCAGGTCCGTATCGGCAATCGTATCCGCCGCCCGAGCGAATAGATACGCCAGGCTGACCTGATCGCGCACATCGGACGGCACCACGGCCAAGGTCGTATAAAAAAGACGCGAGACTTGCTTGAGAAGATCGCGCAGCAGCTCCTGTTTGGACGAGGCGGTAGTCGTGACGAGACCTATTCCTTAACTTCCAGCTTCCCTTCCATCCCCTTGTCGCGGTGGCTGGGCAAGGGCCAGAGACGTTTATCGCAGTAGATCGGAAAGATGCCGGGCTGAGTCGGCGTGAAGGTGATGGTGACGGTCTTCCCGGCGCCGACATCTTGCTCGACCGACAGGCTACCGGCCGGGTCCTTGATAATAAAATTATGGGGCGTAATCGTGGTGACACTCGTCAGTGTCAATTCGACCGCTTTTCCCGCTCGGACGATCAAATGGTTTGGAGTATAGGAATAACTGTCGAGGATGACGGTGGCTCGTTGCACACCATCGGTCTCGATTGCAACGACCGAAGACAATCCGGGTCGGAGATCGTCCGCGGCCTGTCCGGCCGGCGTGTGCATCGTCATCAGTAATCCGACTACGCCGATCGCACGGGATAAATGCATGGCGTCCCCGCAACGAGACCCTTCTAACAGGAAGATTAAGAATGGGTCAACTTTGCTCCGCCGTTTCATGGACTTCTGCCTTCTTGACTTTCGAAGATGCGGCCTTATTTCCTCCGCACAAGGCGTTGGACGCTTCGGGTGTATATCGAGCAAACGGTTTGTGTATAATAAAGCTAACTCGACCGCTCGCCGCGTAGAGACGGTATAGGTCCAAGGAGGGTTGCAATGAAGTGGCTTAAGGGTATCGGGCTGTTCCTGATCGCGAACGTTCTGATCTATCTCACGCTCTCGTTCACAGCGAATCTGCTGATCAATTCCGTGCTGCCGGCGTTCGGCATCGATGTGCGTGGCGTGTTCAGCCAACAGTTACTCGTGTGGTCGCTCGTCATCGGTTTCGGCGGGGCGTTCATCAGTTTGGCCTTTTCCAAGCAGATGGCCCGCGCCATGCTCAACTGCCAGCAAATCACGCACCCCCGATCCGGCGCGGAGCAGGTGATCTACGGATCCGTCCAGGAAATCGCGCAGCGCCTGCACATCACGATGCCGGAAGTGTGGGTCTACGATGCTCCGGACCCCAATGCCTTCGCCACCGGCCCCAGCAAGAACAACTCGATGGTGGCGGTGTCCACCGGCCTTCTGCAGAATCTGCGGGAGGATGAGGTCAAAGCCGTGCTCGCTCACGAGATGGGCCACGTCTTCAACGGCGACATGTTTACCACAACGGTGCTGGCAGGGCTGATGAATACCTTCGTCTATTACATCAGCAACTTCCT
>JBQTIO010000095.1:0-7978 GCA_052388075.1 Nitrospiraceae bacterium | reverse complement strand
CTCATTGAGCGGATGGTCTCGGACTATGTCGAACACAATCGGGCTGCAAGCGTGCTGAAAGCCATGTTGGACGAATCCGGGGTCGGGATCATGCCGGTCGTCGACCACATCACGATCCGCACCTTTGATATCGATCATGGGGCGGAGCCGTTTGTCTCGCTAGGCTATACCTACGATGAAACCCTCGAGTACGACGATTGGTATGCCAAAGTCTATCGGAAGCCGGGCTACCCGGCCCTCTTCGTCGATCAGGCCTATCCGGATGACCGAGGGAAAACCAGCATCATTCCCGGGTGGGTGAAAACATTCGGAGACCGTGTCTTCCACCATGTCGCCGTCCGGGTCGAGAACATCGAGAAGGCGGTGGAGCGGCTCAAGCACAAAGGCGTGGTGTTTGCCGGCAACATCGTCGGAGCCCCCGGCGGAGCCCTCCGGCAGATCTTCTCGGCCCCGGAGACGGTCGATGGCCAGCCCTTTTCAGTCTTGGAGCTGGCGGAACGACATCGCGGCTACCAAGGATTCCTCCCGCCTCAAGCCGACAGTCTCATGAAGTCCACCGCGCCCCGTTGACCCCATCCTTCCTTCCCGTGGCCGAAGCGTCCCCCTGCTGGGAATCCGGCCGAACGGTCCGGATTAATGTCAGAGACCTGGGCGCCGATCGTGGATGAGATCGCCGACGGGATACCCGAATCTGCGGCCCACCTCGACCAGACGACGGTAGGTGCCCTCGTCAAGCTGGGGCGTGCGTGCGAGAATCCATAAATGTCGCCGATCGGGCGTGCCCACGACCGCCGTCTGATATTCTGAATCGAGATCGAGAATCCAATAGTTCCCCTCACGCGACGAGCCGAACAACCGGGCGAACCAATTGTCGAACAGTACGGTAAGGCGGGCGTTCGTCTTTCCATCGATAACCGTGCCGATGCCGTCAGCCGCTTCAATCTCGCCTGAACGAGTGACGCACTCATTGTGCACTCCCAACGTTCCGCCGGCACGGATGGTGTACACCGCCTTGGACTCCACACAGTGCCGTTGGAACCACATGGGCAACCGCGCGATCTCGTACCAGGTTCCGGCGTAGCGGACGAGATCGACTGCGGATACCGTGGAGAGCTCCCGCCTCTCATCAACCGCCGCACAGCCCCCGGTGAACCAGCTCAGCATCGCGAGGCCCAACCAGACGCGTAGGTGGCGGATTTCCACTGTCATTGGAAGACAGAGACCCCGTGTGGGTGGCAAAAGGGCTATTGGCCCTTAGGACTGGTCTGCACCTGGTGCGGTGACGGACGGCGGCCGATGATATAGATGATGGCCGGAAAGAGCAGCGTCGTGCCGGGAAAGATGATCCGAAATCCCCACCAGGGGAGTTTCAGCCGAAAGAATCCCAAACCGAGCGTGAGCAGAACCGATGCCACAACTCCGTAGGCCGGCGGGGGGAACAGAGAGACGGAGCCATCCCCGTGTCCCTGCCGGTACGCGGCCGCAACGCCTTTGACCAGGATGTACGCCGCAAGAAACAAACTCACAATTCCGAAATAGAGTGCATACTGTTCCATAAGGCCTCTTTATTCGCTCAGCAGAACTCGCATCGGCTGAACGTGGTCATTTTATAACGCATCCCTTTGCGGCTTGTCGAGACAGGCCTGAGACCGGTTCGACAATGGGGGCCGTGCAGACGTAGCAGCACGCTGCGCACGAGGCGCCCACGGTTCGGGGCGCGATGCTATCTCACCGGCCTCCCTCGCGGAAATCGTAGCCGGCACGCTCCACTGCCCGCTGCACGGCATTCATCACCGTCGGGCCGTCGTTGTACGGCATCACGGTCACCTCCGACGCCGCATGGAGTTTGGCCAGGATGTTCCTAACCTCTGAGCCGACCAGCTGCTCGCACGTCTCGTATAATCCTCCCGGGCCCTCCTCCAAGAGATTGTGGCTCTTGAGTATGCCACGGATCATCGCAATGATGGCTGCCGTGGGAGTCGGCATGAGCAACGCGGCGAGGGCGCCATGATCGAGCCGAAGTTTCGATGCGATGGGAAGCAGCTGGTCGCCGCGCAGCCGCTGGACGGCTGGCAGAAGAATTTTTTCCTCCATTCCGATATGACGCAGCAGCCCGGCTCGAAATTGATTGTACGACGCTGTTTCGACTTGCTTGGCCTGGGACTCGGCCGCCTGGAGAAGTGCATCCAATCGCCGGTGATCCTCGACCAGAAAGCGCGTGATGGGCCCTGCCGATGCATCCGCTTCGGGTCTCATTCTCCACCTCCACGACCGATTTTTCTCGTTGCCGCCCGTTCGCCCGTGAAACGTGTAAGCGATGATCGCATTCTACGTATTCAGCGCTCGTTTCGTCCATCGGCTCCTACGGCTTCCAGCATCTGCGCAATGTATACATAGGATGCTGGTGCCAGGGTCGTTTCATGCTCTTGTGCCCCAACGCTTGAAAGAACGCTCCCGAGCAAATGGCACGAACCCGGCGCCGATCTGTCCGCAATGGTCACCCTTGTGTTTTTGCCGTCTCTCACGTAAGAACGGAGTGGGGCAGTTGGATCGATCGTCGGATGCGACCACAATTTTTCTTGCAACCACAAAGGGGCACCCTCTATGAAAATGCTGTTCATCGTCTTTCGTGAATCGATGGTGGAACAGGTCCATGCGCTGCTCAAGAGCTACGACGTCACCGCCTTTACTGAACTGCAGAATGTGGGCGGCAAAGGGGAGACCGGTCCCACGCTCCACTTCTCACTCTCCACTGGCGCCAACCGTATCATCCTAGCCGCGGTTGCGGAACAGGCAGCTTACCGCCTCATCGACGGGTTCACCCGATTTCGAGCGGAGCATGTAACCGGTGCAGGTGACAAGGCGCTCCCACTTCACGTGTTCGTCCTGCCCTGCGAGCAAGTGGTGTAGTCCATAAGCCTGTAAACCGTACGCGATTGACTACAGGTTCGAACCGTTGAAAAAACAAGCGCTTCGCACTAGGGGTGTGAAGGCAGATCGCTACAGTCATCGCACAGCTCACGGCGATCTATACGCCCCGTAGGTCAAACTACGCAGGTTCCCGCCGGAATCTCTCAGACCGAACGCATGGCACATGCTTTGCTCTACGCGCATCAGTGACCTCGCTCACACGTGCCATCGTTTGAGTCACCGTAGTGCCTCACTCTCGCTGACATGGCCTGGTACGGCAATGTCCACGATTTGCGTGGATGGATGTGCTTTATATGAACAAGAAACGAGGACTGCGGGTCGGAACCGCGGCACCGCACCCGGTCCTGCAACTCAGCCTGGCGTTCGCCATCCCCGTGCTCGTGGTACTCTGGAGCAGTCTGGCACTGGCCGCGACTCTAACCTGGAATGCGAACACCGAATCGGATCTGGCAGGATACCGCATCTATCAATGCAGCCAACCGTCCTGCGGGAAAACCTCCGCCACGGCCACGCTTCTTGCCACGCTGGGCAAAGTCACCAGTCTTGATATCGGGACCCCGGCCGTGGTGCAGTACTACGTCATTACGGCCTATGATTTCACGAATAATGAATCGGGTGAGAGTAACATCGCGGTCTATACTCCGGCCAGTGCTCCGCCCACGCCGCCTCCAGCCCCGCCGGTCACCCCGCCCCCGGTACCACCGCCTCCACCGCCGCCAGCTTCATCGGTGAGCCTGACGGTTCTCGGATCACCGAATCTGGGTCAGCCCTGGTCGGTTCAGGCCACAACCAATGCGGGCGGGTCCCTGTCGATCGAGATCTGGATCAACGGCACCCTCGATCATGTCGAACGTACCAGCCCCTACTGTGCCTTCGGCGACAGCAACGGATCCTGCCTCCTGGTCCAGCGACCGCCCGGCACCTACAATGTGGAGTTTCGTGTGCTCAGCGGCAGTACCGAACTCGCTCGGCAGTCCGTCTTGGTCACCGCGGTCGCTGCGCCCAGTCCTCCTCCGCTGGCTCCCCCTCCCGCTCCGGCGAATCTGCGCCTCGGCTTGGTCCGGTAACCCGATCGGCACAAGTCAGTCCCAGCCTGCCAGGTCAGACAGCGTCAACCGATGTCAGGGTCTGTTTATGCGGCTCAGGTGGCAGTGCGGGGGCGGGCTTCAAAGGAATCCTGTCTACATGAGGAAATAACCGAGGACGGCGCCGCCGGCCAGCAGAAAAACCAGCCAGCGTAATAGGCCCTCACGCGTATCCGCTTGAGCCTGTTCCATCTTTTTGTGCAAGACTGGCTGAGAGCGAAGATACGCGTCGACCTGGTCTTTGGCCTCTTTCAGTCCGATGTGCTGCTCCAGGCGAACCACTTTGATCGCCTCGATCATACTGCCACGCCAAAGAGCAGAGACGGCCGCAGGTGGAAGGGCAGCCTCCGGGCGAGGTGCGTCCGTCTGATCGGCAACGGTCGGTGGGACGAAGGGGAAGCTCATACGTTGAGGAGAACCCTACCATCGGAGCACTAGGCAGTCGAACAGAAATGGAAAATCGCACCGCTCTGTATCTACGATTGTGCGGTTCCGGAATATCTCCTCGGCATTCCCCAGCCCACGATTATCCCCCATGTCCGTTCATGTATAATGGGGCTGTTCGCCTTCGGTGCTACATATCAGATAGCCACAAAACCTCTCCAGAGAGGAGGACCTCCATGAGCACGGCAACCGGACAAATTTTGATGCACGAGCGAGTCCAATCGTTCGTAGCCGCGACGAGAAAGATGCTGATCGGGGGCAATTGGGTCGACGCTGCATCGGGTAAAACCTTTCCTACCTATAATCCCGCCACGGGCGAGGTTCTCGCCCGGGTGGCCGAAGGCGATCGTCTCGAGGTCGACCGAGCGGTCGCCGCGGCACGGAACGCCTTCGAGAAGGGACCCTGGCGCAGACTCACCGGCTCGGAACGGGGACGGTTGATTTGGAAGCTTGCCGATCTCCTCGAATCGCACCTGGAGGAACTTGCGCAACTGGAATCGCTCGACAATGGAAAGCCGGTCGGCGTGGCCCGAGTGGCTGATGTACCACTAGCCGTGGATCTTTTCCGCTACATGGCCGGCTGGGCGACCAAAATCGAAGGCAACACTATCCCGCTCTCGGTCCCTTACACGCCCGGGGCCCAGTATCTCGCCTATACGCTACGGGAACCGGTCGGCGTGGTGGCTCAGATCATTCCCTGGAACTTCCCGCTGCTCATGGCGGCCTGGAAGCTGGGTCCGGCCTTGGCCGCTGGCTGCACCGTGGTGCTCAAGCCGGCCGAGCAGACGCCGCTCTCCGCGTTGCGACTCGGCGAGCTGATCTGTGAAGCAGGATTCCCGGATGGAGTGGTAAATGTGGTGCCGGGATTCGGAGAAACCGCGGGTGCAGCATTGGCGGCCCATCCCGATGTGGACAAGGTCGCTTTCACGGGCTCTACCGAGGTGGGGAAACTCATCCTTGGGGCTGCCGCAGGCAATCTCAAGAAGGTGTCGTTGGAACTTGGAGGAAAGTCTCCCAACATCGTGTTCAAGGATGCCGATGTGGAGGCCAGCATCCCGGAAGTGGCTAGCGCCATTTTCTTCAACCACGGTCAATGTTGCTGCGCGGGATCCAGGCTGTTTGTCGAAAAAGGCATCTTCGACAAGGTGGTGGAAGGAGTGGCGGAGGATGCGAAGAAGATTAAGGTCGGGCCGGGCATGGATGTCACCACCCAGATGGGTCCCCTGGTCTCGGTTGAGCAGCAGCGGCGTGTGCTCGGCTATCTGGAATCAGGTTTCTCCGAAGGCGCCAAGGCCATCGTCGGTGGCCGCAAGCTGGGCGACAAGGGCTACTTTGTGGAGCCGACTGTGCTGGTCAACACCACGCAGCAGATGAGGATCATGCAGGAGGAAATCTTCGGACCGGTGGTATGTGCTGTGCCCTTCACGGACGTGAACGAGGTGCTCCCCGCGGCGAACGACTCCATCTACGGCCTTGCGGCGGCAGTCTGGACTCGTGACGTCAGCAAAGCGCACCGCATCGCGGCCGAACTGCGCGCCGGGTCGGTGTGGATCAACTGCTATAACATTTTCGACGCCGCTCTCCCCTTCGGCGGCTACAAGCAATCAGGATGGGGCCGCGAGATGGGCCACGATGCGCTGGAACTCTACACCGAGGTGAAAGCCGTCACCGTGCGGCTATGAAAGATCACCACCAGTCAGAAGGACGGGAGCTGATGGCCGATGGCGTATGGCAAGAGCGTGAAGCCTATTTCGGCGAATAGCTGGACTTGCGAGAAAAGCGAGACGAGCCGACGAGGTTGCCAAGGCGAGTCCCGCCCTTCTCACACGTCTCGCCCTTCCCGTACTCGTGAGGCACGAATGACGCGGCTCGACTGGCTTCGACGCTGAACTCAGCTGAACTCGCCGAGGTCAGAACAGGCGGGTCTGAGCCAATCGGTTCACGACGCCTTCGCCGTGCGCGACTTTATCGATCTGGAGGAGAATCCATGTTCGGTCCAATTACGCTGCCCTTCGGGGCCAAAATGCTCTTCAACACGGTGACGCTCAAGCCCGGCGTCAGCTTCGACGATGTGGAGATCGCCGTCGGTGAAATGTGCATGGTCGTCAAAGAAACCTATGGAGGCGACAAGGGCGGCTTCCTCGGAGGGCAGGTGTTCAAATTCTCCGGCTTCATCTCCGACCAAGGCTCACTCACGGAATCGAAGACGGCCGACGCCCATTACGCCATCGTCACCTACTGGCAATCATTCGAAGCGCATGAGCGGTCGCATGCGGACCGGCTGTTCAGGGAGAAATTCTCCGCCCTGTTGAGCAAGTGTTCAGAAACCAAAGAGCTTGGTTACGACATGCTCTGGCAGGGGGCGCCGGGACAGGACCGATAGTGCTCAGCGACCATAGGGACCCGCAATGCCGCAAGGCTCACCATATTGCGGTTGAGCTGCGCGCTGGGTCGGTGTGGCTCAACTGCTACAACATCTCCGACGCCGCCCTCCCCTTCGGTGGTTACAAGCAATCAGGATGGGGCCGCGAGATGGGCCACGGCGTGTTGGAACTCTACACCGAGGTGAATGCCGTCACCGCGCGGCTATGAAGGATCACCGCGAGTCTTGAGATGCAGGCATGCGGGACTTCTGTTCGGAGGAAGAACCCCATCGGTGCCACCGTGGGAGAGAGTGGGCCTCGACAAGCAGCTCCGATCCGACTCGTGTCTCCTACGTCAGCGGGCAGGTCTGTAGATCCTTGTGTTCAATTTCTCGGCTCACCGGGCTGCCAGGACGGGTTTCCTGGATAACCACGTTGTACTGGTCATCCCGGTACGTCACCTTGATGGGATAGTGATATCCGACGTGAGGCTTGAGCAGTGTCTCATACGATATGGTGCCGCTTCGATTGCCCCAGAAGGAGTAACTGGCAAAGACGAATACCAACCGACTCCACCGATTTGACGGAATTCCGAAATCGATCGTCGGACTGTTCAGCTGAACGGTCCCTTCACAGTCGGTTGAGCAGTCTGGGCCCAGCCGATGAATATCGACGGCGGCGCGCACCGCGGAGAACAGCGATCCCGAAGCGACGCCGGTCTGTACGTGCAAATTTTTCTCCAGCTGGTTCGGGTAGGCTTTCACGCCGGAACAACCGGCAAGGCAGGTCATCGTCCAGCAGACTACTACAACGAACAGAGCCCTGCCGGTACCGATCTGTCCTATGAACGGTCTTTCCTTGTAAGCGTGCGTCACTTCGTGAGATCGGGGCATCCGACATTCTCCCCGGTCGCCCAATTCCTGACCGCTTGGATAAGCACTCCGTGCCCTATTGATGGACGATAGAGATCGATACGGGTTTTTGATTGAGTCGTGGGAATGGCGTCCGCAACCAGGAGATAATATCCCCCGGCAGGTTCCTTGCTGACACTAACGACGCCCTGATCATGGTGGAACTGCACGTGCAACTCGGCCTTTTTCGCCGTCACCAGCACGGTGGGTTTGTAGGTGGTCACAATGACCTGATAGCTCGTCT
>JBQTIO010000094.1:0-5488 GCA_052388075.1 Nitrospiraceae bacterium | reverse complement strand
GCAGCGCAGCGCACCAGTTAGGCGCGCAGCATTCGCAAAGTCTGGAGGCCTGGTTCTGTCACGTGCCGGGATTGAAAGTGATCGCGCCGGCCACGCCGCACGATGCGAAGGGCCTGCTGAAGAGCGCAATCCGGGAGAACAATCCAGTCATCTTCATCGAAGCGCAATTGCTGTACGGAACGAAGGGGGATGTCGGAGACGGTGAGTACACGACCCCCATCGGTGTTGCCGAGGTGAAGCGTGTTGGACGCGACGCGACGATTGTCGCCTATTCGAAGATGCTCCTGCTGGCGCTAGAGGCAGCCGATCAACTCCGTGGAGAGGGCATTGAGGTCGAGGTCATCGATCCCCGCACCCTCAAACCATTGGACCTCCCAACGATCATAACCTCGGTCAAAAAGACCGGACGTCTTGTGATTGTCGAAGAGGGCTGGCGTTTTTGCGGGCTGGGTGCACAGATTGCCGAGAGCGTGTACGCGGCGGCGTTCGACTACCTGGATGCCCCCATCCGGCGCGTCACCGGCGAAGATGTGCCGATGCCCTATTGTCGCCCGTTGGAAGATGCCGCCATCCCGGACAAGGAGCGCGTCGTCGAAGCTGTCAAAGCCCTGTGCGGCGCACAGTAAACGAAGGAAGGAGGCACGTTTACCCATGTCGTCACAAGCCCAGGCTCCCGGCCATATCGAGATCACGGAGACGCTCGTTCGGCTCTATGTGTTCCTGACGCAGTATCTCGATCGCTGCCTCGATGAGGCAGCCAGGAAGACATACCCGGATGAGGAACTGCACGCACATCTCGCCACGACGCGTGCGACGATGGCGGACATCCTCGCGGTGAATCCGGTGGTCAAGAGCAAAGTCGAGAAGGAATGCAAAGAGGTACTCGCCCTCGGAGCCGCGATCTTGAAAGGCGGCCATGAGCGAGCCTCGGCGATGGAGCCGATGCAGGCGCAGCGCGCCATCCTGCGGAACAAGACCATTGCATTGAGCGATCTCTTGGCAGTGTTCCGGGCTCTCTGACAGAATGCTCTCTGTCCGGTCTATCTGGTCGGAGAGGTCTATTCTGTCTTTCTTGTTAACGGTTCGCACGGGCAAGACCCACGGGACAGACCAGATAGACAAGATGGACCTCATCAACCAGATAGACCAGACAAACCAAATGAACCAGACAGAAAAGCATCAATTGGCCGGCGTCGATACACGCGAACGCGGCTTCAGTAGGCCAATCGTGTTTGAGCAAGCCGACGGAGGATATCAAGCCATTCTACGATATGAGACGACGCGCGTGGTGACCTCCGCACAAGACACCGCAGGGGCCGCGCTGGAGGAATTAGTTCGCACGCTCCAAGGACAGGGCTACTCGCAACTGCGCAGCCAACTGAGCGTCCGAGAGGGTACCTACTTGGGTTCTCAGGAGCCCTGGATTGAGTATCCGGACCCGCCGAGGCAGCCTGAAACACCTGATGGATTGATCAGCAAGTTGTTCGCGTGGTTTGGCCGCCCTACTATCAGTTAAATGGTGATGATGATTGAATGACAACTCCAAATCTTAAGGATGCTCAAAAAGGCCATCCAACGAGGCCGCAGGGAAGACACAACCGGAGGCGTAGCTTCATAGCTACGTTGAGGATTGTGTCGACCAGAGAACGAAGTTGGGGGACTTTTTCAGCATCCGTGGGGGACTGTTATGGCTAGTCGCGTGGTAATGCCAAAATTAACCGACACAATGGAAGAGGGCGTCCTCCTTGCGTGGAAGAAACGCGAAGGGGATCTGGTGCAGGCAGGGGAGGCGCTTGCTGAAATTGAAACCGACAAGGCGATCATGGATCTCGAGGCCTTCGCCTCCGGCATCCTGCGCAAGATCCTGGTGCAGGACGGCGCAACCGTGATGTCAGGAACGCTGATCGGCGTCATCGGCGGAGCGGATGAGGATATCACTTCGGCATTGACCGACCGGATCACTGCCGCGCCATCGGTCAGCGTCGGAACCAGGACAAGCGCGCCATCTGCTCCCGTTTCGGCACCCGCCTCACCAACGAGTCCAGAGGGGATTCGTTTCCTCGCCTCGCCCCGTGCGAAGGTGCTTGCTGCCGAACGGGGAATCGATCTCTCCACCATCACGGGAACCGGTCCTGGCGGGCGAATTGTGGAAGAGGATGTGGTAAGCGCCAAGGTGCCGCCAACGCAGCTGCTGCGCGCCGGAACAGACCAACCCCTGAGCCAGATGCGGAAAGCCATCGCGCGAGCGACGACACAGAGCAAAGCGCCGGTGCCGCACTTTTATCTGACGAGCGAGATCGATATGGAGCAGGCAGAGCGGTTCCGCGATCAGTTCAAACACAACCGAACAACGCATCCCTCCGTCACCGACTTGCTGATCAAAGCCGCAGCGATCGCGCTCACCCTCCATCCGGGAATCAATGTGTCATTCACCGGCGATGCCATCAGACGACATCCGCGCATTGATATCGGCATCGCCGTCGGCATCGATGACGGCTTGATCACACCGGTCATCCGCGATTGCGGCGCGAAGTCGCTAGACGATATCGCGACCGAATCGCGGACGCTGATCGACCGGGCCAGGGAGAAACGCTTGCAACCGCAGGAGTACACCGACGCCACCTTCTCGATCTCAAACTTGGGAATGTTCGATGTGGAAAACTTCATTGCGGTCCTCATCCCCCCGCAGGCAGCATCCATCGCGGTGGGCGCCATCCGCGACGCGCCTGTCGCCAAAGACGGCACGGTCAAGGCGGGCCGGCGCATGAAGGTGACGCTATCCTGCGATCACCGGGCTCTGGATGGTGTGCAGGGGGCCGGCTTCTTGAAAGAGTTTAAACGCATCCTTGAACATCCCTCGGAGTTACTCCTGTCCAAGGAGACTCCATGAGCTTTATCCCGCTCGACCAACTCCGATCTTCGTCCTCCGACTCATCCAAGGCTACCAGCCTGCAGCCTGCAGCCTTCAATTCTTCTCAGGCCATCAGCCATCAGCCATCAGCCATCAGCTCTTCCATGCGCCTTCCGTCCTGGTTCAAGGTCGAGGTGAAAACCGGTCCAGACTACCTCGACATCAAGCAGACGATGGACCGGCTTAAGCTCCATACCATTTGCGAAGAAGCGGGCTGCCCGAACCGATGGGAATGTTGGAACGCACGCACCGCGACGTTCCTCATCCTGGGCAACATCTGCACGAGACGGTGCCACTACTGTTCAGTCGAGACAGGCCGACCGCCGGCGATCGATTATGAAGAACCTCGGCGAGTCGCAGAAGCGGTCCAGGTGTTGGGCCTTAGACATGCCGTGATCACATCGGTGAACCGGGATGAACTGGCAGATGGTGGCGCCGCGATCTTTGCCGAAACCATCCGGCAAACCAGACAGCTCAGCCCAGGCTGCACCATTGAAGTCTTGATTCCTGATTTCGAAGGGAATGAGACAGCCCTCGCGATGGTCTGTGCAGAGATGCCGGAGATTCTGAATCACAACATCGAAACGGTCCGGCGGTTTTTTCCGGCAATCAGACCACAGGGAAAGTATCAGCGATCGATCGAATTACTCGACAAGGCGAAGCAATTGGGCATGCGCACCAAGTCCGGGTTGATTCTCGGGATGGGAGAAACCATGGATGAGGCCCGCGAAGTCATGCGCAATCTTCGGGCTGTGGGCTGCGACATCATGACCATCGGCCAATACCTTCAGCCTACGAGAGAACATCTTCCGGTTGCGCGCTTCTACAATCCCAGCGAGTTTGCCATGTTAAAAGAGGAGGGGATGGCCCTTGGCTTCACCCACGTCGAATCCGGCCCACTCGTCCGCAGTTCCTACCACGCAGAACAGCAGGTAGCCCACGAAGCCTACCCGCATTATTCATGAACACTTCTGCTGCAATCGCCGATGTCTGACTCAAGCGAGACGGGCGAGACTGGCGGGAAAAGCGCGACAGGTAGAGACAGGGATCACACGTTACGCGAGTCCCGCTCCTCGCGCTTGTCGCGCGCCACTCCATGGTGTCGCGACGAACCGTCATGAATAATGCGGGCTAAGGAATAGGCCTCGGCCATGAGTCACCACAACGTCGTCATCATCAGCGCGCATCCGGATGACATGGAAATCGGCATGGGCGGAATGGTTGCCAAACTGGTGGAGTCCATGGCTGTGATTACTTCCGTCGTCGTGACGAATGGTGGCCGGTCATCGAATCCATTTGCGTTGACGGAGCAGCGGATGGCCGAAGTGAGAAGAGAGGAGGCCCTCCGTGCCGCCGGCGTCTTGGGAGTAAAAGACGTGATCTTTTGTGACGAACCGGACACGGCGGACAAGGTCAATACCACGGCTGTCAAACGGAGACTCGTCGAGATACTCGCTCGACTCCGACCAACCGAAGTCTATACGCTCGATGAGGAACTTGACCGACATCCGGCCCATCGCCTGGCCGGCAAACTGGCGAGGGAAAGCGTACTCGAAGCAGGCATCATTCTAAGCGGTGGTATCTGGGCGTACGAAATCTGGGGCCCCTTCGCTACCTGGGACCGCCTTGAATACATTGACCGTTATTTGGCTAAGAAGATGGCCGCCATCGCACAGCATCACAGTCAGGTGGCAACGATACCCTATGGAGAAGGAGTCCTGGGATTGAACCGCTGGCGAGCCGTGTTTGCCGATCCCAAGGCCAGCGCCCCGGCAGGTGTGTATGCAGAAGTCTTTCGACGGATCACGATCTCTCCTCGTTCCACATAAGCTCCGTTTCCTTACCCATTTTTCGAACACCAGCCCGTCACATTCTCATTCCAGGATATCGACCTTCACGTGGCGGTGGCCCCGGCGAATCCGGTATCGCTGAAAATCAGCGAGGTCAAGCGTGAAGACTTTAGTGGTGCGTAACGATTCCGCAGCTACGATGACAGAAGCGTCTGCCAGATCCATTGGGTGATCCCCACACTGTTCCATCAACTCGAACGCTCGCGCCGTCGATATCTGATCCAGGAGCCATAGGGACACACCGCCCTCAAGGATGAAGTCACGCAGCCGGTCAGCGCCTATGCTGTTTGGGGTTAATAGGTGGAACGCTTCGGTTAAGACAGGGATGGTGGTGAAGAGGGCTTTTCGTGTGACACTGAGGATGTCTTTGCATCGCGTATGCTCGGCATCTTGAGGATCGAACAGCGCGACGAAGGGCCCAGCATCGACCAAGATCATCGGCGCGACTTCCGGCGCAAGGCAATCTGCATTCCACGCCGGGTTTCAGTCGAAGGTGCGAGCGCGTACCCGCCCGGCCCAAGGTCGAGGCGGCGGTAAATGTCGAACGCTGACTGTTGACGGGTACGGCCCACCTCATCTCGAAGGACCAGCACGCCGCGTTTGAGCGCAGTAGACACAGACCATCCCGTTTTCTTCGTCACGTGTTTCAGTATTTTTTCGGTTTCGTCGTCCAGCCGCACGGTTCGAATACCCATGTCTATCCTCCAGCCATTTAATGTCATACAGA
>JBQTIO010000093.1:0-3196 GCA_052388075.1 Nitrospiraceae bacterium | reverse complement strand
AGGCTGACTGTTCGCAACCGCGCGTCGAACGGGCCTTTCTGAGAGTGCGGGCTCCGCGAGCACAGATCTATGAGCTTCTTCCAAGCTTGCTCGTTTCTCCTCTTAGCGGGTGGCGCCGACCCGGGAGGCTTTCTCACCCACCCAACCCCACCGCGCCGAGACGCGGTTCTCACCAAGCGCCCGCAGCGGAAGGGACCCACTGTAAATAGTCCCTCCGAGCTAGCTCGTTCTGTTTTCCCCCAACAAGCCAGCGTGAGATCGTACCGGCGACTGATGCGAAGGCTGGGACCCCGCACCGCCGAGAAGCTGCGGTCGCGCAGCGACGCGTCCTTGGCCGAAGCAAGCGCGGCGGTATCTGATGACCCTTCCGAGCTTGTTCTTGCCTCTTTAAGGGGCGGTCTGGATCTATTCCTCAACTGCGCGCATTGACCGAGCACCGCCCGCAATCGAAGAATATGATTGATAAAGTGTGCGCGGGCGGCGAGCACGAGGGATAGTCCAGACCGCCCCGGCTATCCCCTTAATTCGAGATGACTCTCGGCGCCTGGAGGCGGGTGAGACTGTCCGGCCAGAGGGTTGTCGGATCCTTGTCAAAGATGTTGAAGGAACCCGGCGGCAAGACCCCCCACGCCCCCTGGAGCATCTCAAATTCCAGTTGACCTGGAGCCCAGCCGGCATGTCCGGCAAAAGCCCGGAAGGTTTCGGTCGGCGTGGCCTGCGTGATGATGCGTTCCAGGAGCGCCGGTGTAGCGCCGAAATAAACCCCGTCGAACACCGGTCGTGCGTCTGCCGCGGGCTCCTTGAGTCGGAACAGCAAGACAAGGCGGTCCGACGCCACCGGCCCACCCACAAACAGCCGATGGTTGGTCCCTTTGAGCGCGGCGAGGTCCGGCAACGCCTCGGACAGGAGAACGCTCGTGGAGCGATTCAGAATGAGCCCGAGTGTTCCCTCAGGCCCGTGCTTCACGATGAGCACGACAGCTTGGCGGAAGTTCGGATCATCGAGCGATGGACTCGCCACCAAAAGCACACCCTTCCCAACCGACGACGGCGCAAATTCCCTCTCAGCCAGAGCCGGTCCCGCCTGCAGGAAGGTCAAGAGTCCCCCGAGGAGGAAGACCGGAATGACCCTCCGCACGCGAGTGCGACTCAGCGCGCTCGAATACCAAAACGAAGGCCGATTGAGCAGCAGGAATGGCGACATGCGACTACTCAGGCTGTTGCCAGAAGCGATACGCGACAGGCTACGACTCGTTGGCGGGGACTGTCAACTGGCTAGACAGGCGACTCATAGGTATTTGCAGCCCTTGGCACCCTGAATACAAATGGTCTCCATTCAAGCTTGTCAGTTATATTGTCTCCATGCCTCCCCGCCTCAATCTCCGCACCCCTCGCCACATCCGCCGCCGCCCCCGGCATCGTCGCACCTTCAAATCCCTGTGGCGCTTCGCCCGGCGGCGCTGGCGCGAGTTGCGCACCTTTTTCCGTGCCGCCTGGAAAACTCCGCCTCTCCCACGGCTTCTCATCACGGCCGCCCTCCTGCTCGTGCTCTTCTTGACCGTCAACTGGGTCTACCACGCGTTTTACAAGCCGACTGAGGTGCTCTTCCCGCTCGAGGATACTCTCGACAAAAGCCCGCGAGAGACCTGGCGACAATACGGCTCGCTCTTCCGCGAGCATTCCACATCGGTGATTACTCCGGAGTTACTGGCTGCGTTGGCGCAGCTTGAGGGCGCGGGCAATCCGGTGGCGCGGACCTACTGGCGCTGGGAGCTGTCGTGGAATCCCTTGGAGTGGTATCAACCGGCATCGAGCGCGGTCGGCATGTTTCAAATCACCGATGGGACATTTCAGGAAGCGAAGCGCTACTGCGTGCATGATCATGTAGTGATTGAAGATGGCCATTGGAACGATATGAAATCATGTTGGTTTAATGGTCTCTATACACGCACCATCGCGAGCCATGCGATCGAGTTGACCTCTTCCCTGCTCGATCGGCATGTCGCAAGTGCGATGACACACCGTCGGCTCACCCCCGCCACACCTCAGCAGCGGCAAGACCTGGCCGCGGTGATCCATCTCTGCGGAGCCTCAGCGGGCAACGTCTATGTTGCACGCGGTTTTCGACTGACCCCTCACCAACGGTGCGGCGATCATGACGTGCGCGCCTACCTCATTCGGGTCAACGCGTTGACACAGCAGTTCACTAGGCTGGCAATCGGCGGCTAGGCTCGTCCCTTCATCCCGGCAACCCCGCTCGCATCACGCATTGAGGAATGGTTGACCGAGTCTCTCCACGGGCGTAGCATAATGCCCGACGTTCCAGTGAGCGTGACTGCTGCCGCTTCGGCACGTTTCTTCCGTCATCCTGCGCGCCGGACCTCGCACAGTCCTCTTCACTCCTACGCCAGAATCATTCTCGTACCAGATCACTTCCGGATGCAGCTCCCCGCTCGTTCTTCCTTTGGAGCGCGTCCGCAACGGAGAAGGAGGGACTGATCATGGCTTCTTCCATACCGGTCACCGATCGCATTCTTGACGCAGTCAAACTCACCCATGGGTGTGATCTGGATACATTGGCCGAAAGTGTGCCGGAGCTGACCTGGAACCAGGTGTTTCTGGAAATCGATCGTCTGAGCCGGCAAGGGGACATCCTGGTGACGTGCGAAACCGGAGGTCGCTACAAGATCCGACTGCCGGAGCACGAGAAGGGCCCGAAGGTCCACGAGATCCAACCTTGACGGTCATAGAAAGCGCAGACGCATGTTGTCGGGGATCAACGCCGAGAGCTGACTACTGGGCGTTTCGATTGCGCTTCACGAGCGACGAGATGCCAAACCCGAACGGGGAGGCGCAGCGGGTGAGACGATATGGTGAATAAAGCTATACTCTCCATCCTTCACATTCTTCACCTCCGGCTTTGAACCAGCATCCACTCCCCATCTAGATGAAGACGCCCCACCGGCTACAACTGGTGGGAATATCAAGCGAACTAGGCCGGGGACGGCAAGATCTGAAGCGCCTGGTCTCCCTCTCCACTCCTGGCATTTTCCTTGCTGCTGTTGCGAATATAGATTCCCCCGCCTTGACAGGCGGGGTTCTCTCAGAATTCAAGCTGCGCTTGTCCCGCGTCTTCCTGCCCTTGCTTGGCCACGTATCGCCGAATGATCTCTTCGGTGATCCCCACCGTGGACAC
>JBQTIO010000092.1:0-4085 GCA_052388075.1 Nitrospiraceae bacterium | reverse complement strand
CTTGAGCGTGTCCGTGGTCAGCTGGAGGTCGGAAACTTCCGGCTCATCGAGAGGTTCGAGCGGGCTGCAAGCCATCATGATCCCCATTCCGAATCCAAGCGTGCAGAGTGCCATCGTGCGCCAGGCGCCACGCAGCATGCAGAGCTCACGTCGCGCTGAGACTCGAGTAAGAAGCGGATTCACGCGGTTGTCTACCATTTGTTGTACGCAGCGCCGTTCGTTCCGACCAGGTCAGACCCCGAATACACATCAAACACGCCACCCTCCGTGGGCTCGGAAATCTCCTGCCAGGAACTTGACGAGTTCGTGAACGGATCTTTCGGCAGCGCCCGGAGGTAACCAGCCGCGACCAGGCCATCCAGGGACGGAGGATACTTCCCCTGATCCGCACGGTGATGATCCAGCAACTCCCGCAATGTAAAGAGATCTTGCCGCAACACGGTTTCTCTTGCCTTGATCAAGGATGACTGATAGGACGGCACGGCCAATGTGGCCAGAATTCCGATGATGGACACCACAATCATCAGCTCAATGAGCGTGAAGCCCCTCGCATCCCTGCCGGCGCCCCTACCAATCCTGATACTTCGTTCCATCGAGCGCGGTTGCCTCGCTTCTCGTCATCACATCGTACACATCTTCCCCACACCAACTGGACGGCTTCGGCTGATCCTTGTAGCAGCGCAGGATCCAATCGGCATTGCCGTTCAATGGATCAATCGGCATCACGCGCAGGTAGCGCCGGATCGTCGTGCCACGAACGGTGGCCTCTTCCCCCGTCAGCTTTACTCCGAGCAACATGTCGAGAGACTTGGGATAGCCGTACAAACTGGTGACCTCCTTGCACGTCAGCCTGTTCTTCACACAGACCGGTCCCAGCAGGGCGTCCCCGTCACGATTCCATTCAAGCTTGAACGTGTCGATGGCGCTTCGAATGACCCGGAGATGTTGCCGCAGTTCAATTTCCTGGGTGCGCTTCGTCGATACCTTGCTGAGCGGCATGGCGACCGAGGCCAGTATCACCACGATCGTCATCGTCACCAGGACTTCAAGCAGCGTGAGGCCATCCTCCTTCACCGGACTCTCACGACTCCTGTGCCGACTTCCGAGGCGGACGCCTGCCCCTCACCCTCTGAACCGGCCAACTCCACACGGACAGGAGAGACCCCTGGCGCTTTCGCTAGAAACGTCACGCTGACGGATCGCGGCGCGCGCTGGGACGGGCGGGCAAGCCGAAATACAATCGATCCATCCTGGTCAGCGGTCGTGGCCGATGACAGCTCTGTTGCGCCGACCACTTCCGCCTCGGCGAGCCGTTTGAACTGCAGGATCTTCGGGTCAAACTCAACTCTGAAGAGACTCTGGTCCGATGCGCTGATCCGACCATCGAGGATCGCGAGCTTGACCTCCTTCCCGGCTTGAACGGCCGATTCATCGGGTCGAATCGCAAGGAGGGGGCCCGGTGCGGCAAGCTGGGCCAAGGAACGATCGGCGCTTGGCTTCTCCGCGGCTTTGGTCGAAGCAGGTTGTCCCGATGGCCCGTTTCCCGAGGACAGTGACACCTTTTTTGTGGCGCTCGAGAACATCGGCCCCGTCGCATAGGTGGATTCCGTCCCGGACCAGAAGGCCTGGGTGCTGGCGCCCGGAGGTGTCATGTTCTGCACGATGTGCGGGGTGATCGTTAAGATCACCTCTGTGGTGACTCGCTCCGTCTTGAACGAACTGAGGAGACTGCCGATCAACGGAAGATCTCCGATCCACGGGACCGTCACTCTGGTCTTCCGATCTTCCTCCTGTAAGAGCCCGCCCAGGATGATGGTTTCCCCATCCTTGATGCTGAGCATCGTCTCAGCAGACCGGTTGCCGAACTTGAACTGCGTAATGGGCGGAGAAGCCTGCAACGTGACCTGCTCGCCCAAACGAATCACTTCGATCTTCATTTTCAACCCGAGTTCACCGCCCAGCCGGATGGAAGGTTCAACCGTCAGTTTGACGCCGGTATCCCGGAACTCGATCGAGGTCACCGTTGAGGTCGTCGGCACCGCGCCTGTCGCGGCTTGACCGGGCAGGACATTCGTCGTCGACAGCAAAATCGGCTGTTTGTCGCCGATGTTAATTTCCGCTTTCTTATTGTTCACCACCCGGATCTTCGGGGCGGCAAGCGTCTTGGCGTCCGTAATCTGCTTGAAGAAATCCAGCTGGACATTCGTCGGAAGCTTGAAGAGGTACTGGTCAGGCCCAAGTTCAGTCAGCTGTCGAAACGTGAACTGCTGGGCAAGCGTCCCGGCGATCACGCCCACAGGCCCTGGAGGGACCATCGCCCCCGCGACCTGTTTCGGATAGGTCAGTCCATAGGTCTGATTGACCGTGCGGTCGACTTCCAGGACTTCGACGTCGAAGAGCACTTCTGAATCCTGCCGGTCATTGGCCAGGATGATCTTCTCGGCCATCTGAATTTTCTCAGGCTGATCGCGGATCACGATCGTGTTCAGTTGTTCGTTGGCATGCATGCGCTTGGAATCGAGCATGCTCTTCAGGAGTGTCAGCATGTCTTTGGACTTGGCGTTCGACAGGTAGAAGGTCCGGATCATCAGGTCCTGGTACTGCTCCTGCTTCTGTTTGGTATTAGGGCTGATGATCAGCACGCCCGGAGAGACGTTGCGGGAAAACAAGCTATTGCTGTTGAGAATGAGCTGCAGCGCATCCTCGAACGACGTGTCTTGAACCGCGATGGAAATGGGGTCGTTGCGAACGTCCTTATCGAAGATCAACGTCAACCCCCCGACCTTCGCGACACCTTCCAGCACTTCCTTAATGCCCGCATTTCTGAACTTGAGGGTAACCGGCTGTTTCATCCGATCATCGCGAATGATGGCTTGCTGCTCTTCCGTCAGCTTGCTGATGCTTTCGAGCGGAGCTTTGAACGTCGGGTCCAGTTCAGTGGCTTTGGTGTACCCTTCCATGGCCTCATCTGTTCTGCCCAGCTGCGCCAACCGCTCCGCTTCGCGATATTGACCTCGCGCCTCCTTGAGGCGAAGGGCCTCCGCCATCCCGGCCTGATGCTCCGGGTTCGACGGTTCGATCGCGAGGGCGCGTCTAAACTCCTCTATGGCCTGATCAAGCTGTCGGTCCTTGAGAAAAGCCCGCCCCCGCTCTTCGCACATCGCCGCCGCTCGTTCGCGAGCCAGGCTGTACTTGCTTTGAAGTGCCGGGTCGAACGGATCCTCCTTCAGTGCCTCCCGATAGGCGAGTATGGCCTCCTCATATTTCCCCGCTGCCAGATGCTGGTCGCCCCGCTTGGCATCGGGGGAGACAAACAGAGCGCAACCAGCGACCACGAACAACCCGAGGATCTGGACGAGCTTTATCGGCTTGCCATTGAGAAAATACGCCACATAACGAGTCACGGAAATGTCTCCTCCGGATGAAAAACAGCCTTCGCCGGGGAAGTATCGTGTCAGTAGAATCTCAATCTCTTATACTACAGAGTGAGACGTGCTCAAAGGAAAAGTCTATATGGAGGATTGCAGATCGGCCCTGTGGGACGTGGAGTTCAACCTAGTGGAAGACTTGAGGACTTTCTCGACTCCCAACTAGAGCCGCCAGTACTTGAGAGAACCAGGCACCTTGTCTGGATCCAAGATGCTCTTCACGTCGATCACGACGCCGGCCGTCCGACTACGCAGCGGTTTCAAGAGATCGCCCAAGTGCATTTCAGCAAACGGCTTGTGCGCGACAGCAATGATGATGCCGTCGAGGTCCGTCAGCTGCTTCCAGTCAACGAGATGAATCCCGTATTCCGCAACAGCCTCCTCGTTCTCTGCAATCGGATCATGCACCAGCACCTTGACTCCGTATTCACGAAGCTCATTGATGATGTCCGGCACTTTACTGTTACGGAGGTCCGGCACATTTTCCTTGAATGTCAGGCCCATAACACCCACGTTGAGCTCATTGACAGGGCGCCCCAGCTGGCTGAGCAATTTCATAGTTTGCTCGGCCACAAACTTCCCCATGCCGTTGTTGATGCGACGCCCCGAAAGAATGACTTGCGGGTGATAGCCCACTGATTCGGCTTTGGTGGTCAA
>JBQTIO010000091.1:0-1861 GCA_052388075.1 Nitrospiraceae bacterium | reverse complement strand
GTGTCAGTCATGACCAAGTTTGTAAGAGGAGGCGCTTCCACACGACAACAAGCAGAGGTTTGCACGCCCATGCAATTTCTGCCCTCTATTCTCATCCTGCTGTTGCTCTCCGGCTGTGGCGGATTCCGCGGGGGAATCGAGAGCGTCGCGTATGTTGGGGAGACTGCACCACAGGTGGAGCGATCTCACCCCTCCTGGCCCCAGGCGATCACGCTCCCTGGGTTTACCCTCTACCTGTCTCTTAACAATGCTGTCCGTACCTATCAGTATGAAGTCATGCTCTACATCATTCCGACCTATTTCAATTTTGCGGAGGAATTCCGGAATCGGGAGGCAGGCTCCCTGGAACTCACGCTTCAACTGGCCGCGCGCGACCTGCCTGTGACCTTTGATCCACAACTGCTCTTGCTCACTGTCGAGGGTCGAGCAGTCCGTCCAAGCGGGGTGTGGACGAACAATCTTGAACAGGAACGGCGCGCCTTCGATGCTTACGTGAAAGCCAGGCGTCAGTCCCCGACGAATCAGTCGCTGCCGCTACCACGAGCCACGGTATGGCGCGAAGCCGTCACCGACGCTGTCATGATCCGCCCAGGTGAGAAATCCCCTCGACTCATCGTGACCTTTCCGCTGTCTCTGCTTTCCCCCGAAAAGCATCTCATGCTCAATCTGAATTCCTCCATCGTGGGGTCCGCTCCCGGCACCCTGCCACTCATTCATTTCAAGCCCATGCCTTGGTCCGAAGGTTACAGTTAGATCACGGCCGGCGATCCGCTCAGGTCGGAAGTTATTGACGGTGGTGCCGGTGATTGTGGTATTGAAATCATGGTCGCGGCCTGCTTCCTCAGGCTGTCATCACACTGGGAGCCAAGACCACCATGATTCAATCTGTTCCGGTTTCCACCCGGTCCGCCAGGATGCCTCGCGTGCTGACGGCGGCGTTGCTGGGATTGACCGCACTTGTCACCTTCACGCCCTCGCTCAATGCGGCCCGGGGGGCCGCTGGTAAGACCGAGGTTTTGCCCGTCGAGAAATCTGCGCCGGCGGCCGTCGTACTCGATCAGTCCGGCAGCGAGCAAGAATTGCGGAAACAATTGAGGGCCAAGAACGGGGTGGCCGAACTCGCGATGTCCAGTACCCGATTCTCATCGGCTCCCACGGCTAGCTACGGGTTCATCGCGCCACAGCACCTTGGCATGGCACTCGTCACACAGAGTCCTGATCTCGGGTTGGAACGAATGCCGCCGACGGCGAATTCCTACGAGATTCATAAGCTGGCCGACGGGAGCGGCCTGGTGGTGGGATTCATCGGACCCGACCTGAAGAACCAGGTGGCCCAGGCACACCGGCCAAAGAATATCCGGATTGCCCTTTATTCCTCTCCATCCCAGAAAGCTCCGCACATCGCCGCGGTGCCGCTGGTCAAGCTGATGGTCGATCGGATGCCGATTCGACTCGACCCCAAGAACGCCGACAGCCCTGTACTGCTCGACATGGACTTGCAAAGCACCGCTAACCGCAAATCGGTGCCGGGTCCACAATAACATTGCCCAGAGTTCAGTATCCCGCCCCCCTGGTGGTGAGTCTGATCGACGTTCAGCGGCGAAGTTCCAGCAGCCACCCGTCAGCCTCAGCCTCACCGGAAGCTGAGAGCTGACGACTGACCGCTGATCGCCGACTAATACTTGCTCATCGCCATGCTGTCATGCTTCATGCCGCTGTCGGCCTTCATGCCGTTGCTGCGCGCTTCGCCGGAGGCTGTCACAATCGACTTGGCGAAGGACGCTTCGCCGAGCAACACCTCCGCAAACGCGCACCAGATCTGCACCTTCGCCACGTCGCTGACGTAGGCCGGCAGGGTAAT
>JBQTIO010000090.1:0-8261 GCA_052388075.1 Nitrospiraceae bacterium | reverse complement strand
TGCGGTCGAGGAACCAACGGTCGTGGCTGCTGATGACGGCGCAGCCGGCAAAGTTCTCCAGCCCTTCTTCAAGGGCGCGCAGCGTGTTCACATCGAGATCGTTGGTCGGCTCGTCGAGGATGATAAGGTTCGCCCCTTCTTTCAACATACGCGCGAGATGCACACGATTGCGTTCACCGCCTGAGAGGTCCTTCACCTTTTTCTGTTGATCCATGCCGACAAAGTTGAACCGCGCGCAATAGCCGCGCGCATTGACTTCCGCCTTGCCGAGCTTGACCGTGTCTTGCCCGCCCGAAATGACTTCGTACACGGTCTTGTTGCCGTCCAGGCTGCGGTCCTGGTCGACGTAGCCCAGTTTGACCGTCTCGCCGACCTTGATCGACCCGGCATCCGGTTTCTCCTTGCCGATAATCATCTTGAACATGGTGGTCTTGCCGGCACCGTTCGGCCCGACCACGCCGACGATCCCGCCCTTCGGCAGACTGAAATTCACGTTCTCATAGAGCACGTTGTCCCCGAAGGCTTTGCTGATCCCGTTGGCCTCCACGACCACGTCACCCAATCGCGGTCCGGGCGGAATATAGATTTCCAGATCCTCCGCCACCTTGTCTTGCTTCTGATTGACCAGTTCCTCGTAGCGATTCAACCGCGCCTTGCCCTTCGACTGGCGGGCCTTCGGGGACATTCTGATCCACTCCAATTCGTGTTCGAGCGTCTTTTTCCGCTTCGATTCCGTTTTCTCTTCCTTCTCCAACCGGTCCTGCTTCTGCTCCAGCCAGGAGGTGTAATTGCCTTGGAAGGGAATTCCGTGACCGCGATCCAGTTCCAGAATCCACCCGGCTACGTTGTCGAGGAAGTAGCGGTCGTGCGTCACGGCGATGACCGTGCCCTTGTATTGCTTGAGGTGCTGTTCGAGCCACTGAACCGATTCGGCATCGAGGTGGTTCGTCGGCTCGTCGAGCAACAGAATATCCGGCTCCTGGATCATGAGGCGGCAGAGCGCGACCCGGCGCTTTTCGCCCCCGGACAGCGTGCCGACATCCTGATCGGCCGGCGGACAGCGCAAGGCGTCCATGGCAAGGTCGAGTTCGTTTTCCAATTCCCAGCCGTTGGCGGCTTCGATCTTCTCTTGCAGCTGGGCTTGCTTATCGAGGAGCTTTTCCATCTCGTCCGGCGACGATTCGCCGATCTGGTTGCTGACGTCTTCGTATTCCTTCAGGAGCGCGATCAGCTCCTTCTTGCCTTCTTCGACCACTTCCCTGACCGTCTTCTTCGAATCGAGCTGCGGCTCCTGTTCGAGCAACCCCACGCTATAGCCTTTCGACCGCGTGATCTCGCCCGTGTAGTTGGGATCCACGCCCGCAATAATCTTGAGCAGCGAACTCTTCCCCGAGCCGTTCAAGCCCAGTACGCCGATCTTCGCGCCATGATAAAAGCCGAGATAGATCTCCCGCAGCACCTGCTTCTTCGGGGGATACACTTTCCCGACATTGACGAGAGAAAAAATCACCTGCTTGTCGTTCGTCGCCATGGGACCTGCCACCCTCCTTAATAGCCCCGGGTTACTGCTCGTGGGTCATGCACCATATCAGACAACCCTTTTCGATCACAACCGAACCATGATGTAACCGCCGCCTCCCGGTCCATCGGATCAGAATCACCCTTAGCGCTCATCCGGTCACTTGCATAAGGCGACGCGGAAGACCACAATCGGACCGTGGACACCGGCCGGACATTCACCTTGCGAGGAGATACCGTGATGGCGCTGCACCGGATGAAGCCCCTCCTCCTTTCGCTGGCCCTGTTGCTCGGACCGCTTATGGGACCACCGATCGCCTCCGCCACAGAGGAGGCCGAGTTGAAGGAGCTGGTCGAACGGTCGAGGACGACGCTGGATAACTTCGTGGCCGACTCGAACATGGAATGGTTTCGCGACCACATCAGGAATGCAAAAGGGATCTTCATCGTGCCGCGAATGTGGAAGGGCGCGTTCTTTGCCGGAGGGGAGGGAGGGACCGGGGTCTTTCTCGTAAGGAGTGACAAGAGCGGTGAATGGAGCGACCCGGCTTTCTACACGATGGGGACGGCCAGCTTCGGGTTTCAATTCGGCCTACAAGCTTCGGAGATTGTACTGTTGGCAATGTCGCAACGCGGCGTCGAATCCATGCTCTCCAATACCTTCAAGCTTGGTGCCGATGTCTCAGTCGCCGCTGGGCCGGTCGGTGCCGGGATCGAGGGGGCCACTGCGGTACTGAGCGTGGACATGGTGACCTTCGCCAGAGCGAAGGGCCTCTTCGGCGGCATCTCGCTCGAAGGCGCTGTAATTGCCGTGCGGCATGAGTCGAATCGGCACTACTATGGGAAAGAGGTCAGGCCCACCGATATTCTCGTGAAACGGGCTGTGGGGAATCCCCATTCGGCAGGCTTGCGAGCCGCCTTGGCTCGTGCCGCGGCAGGAAAGTCTTCAGCCGATCAGGCCCCCGCGCCGGCCTCCAAGTAGCGGTCGGTGGTTGTCTCACCATACGCCCGCTGCCATTCGCGGTCATGCCTTCGCCAGCACGTTTCGCAGAAACAGGCTCAAGGCTCTCAGCACTGATTCCGGAATCTCGTGTCCGCCCCGGAAACCGTGCCAATCGACGGCAAGGCCGGCCCTGCCCAGCGCATCGCGGAGACGTTCCGCCCCGACGTAGGGCAGGATGTCATCCAGCGTGCCGTGGCTTTGAAACACCGGCAGACCGTGACGCTTGGGCATGAGCGGGACCCAGACCGGCTGCGCGACGAGGTTGCCGGACAGCTGGACGAGTCCGGCAAACGGATAGTCTGTATGGCATACCGCATCGCACGCGAGCATGGCGCCTTGGGAGAACCCGCCGATGACGGTCCTCTGGTAGTCGATCGGCAGATGGTGGGGCAGTTCCTTGAGAAACGCCACCAGTCGCGCACGCGCCGATCCCAAACCGACTGGAATCTCCATCGACAGGTCGCGGACGCGACCGGCAGCACGATCCGCCTGAATACGGGCCATGTCGATGAGCCACCAGGCGCGCGACTCGCCGAATCCCATGTCGAGGGAGAGCGGCGCTTCGGGAAACAGCCAGCGCGTTCCCTCCGGCGCCTCCAGCACCTCGGCCAGGGGGACGAGGTCGTCGCCCGGCGCGCCGAAGCCATGGAGCAGCATCACGATCGGACCGTCCCCACCGCCCTGTCCATCGGATCCGCCGGTGAATCGGATCTTCAACCCGGCCAGTAATCCTTCCCGCATGTCCCCTTGCTACTTCAGGTACAGATACTGGAGCAGCGCCACCAAGCCGTATAGCGAGGATTCGATGACCGGCTGCTGATAGAGCGGCACGAACGCGCCTTGTTCGTTGGATTCCACTTCGTTGATGATGTGCTGGATCTGCTTCGCGCGCACCTCATGATCCTTGCCGATTCCCAGCACCTGGACCATCTTGCGGCTGAGGCCGGCCAGCATGGCGGCTTTCGCGTTGCTGGCGGACTGGTACAGGAGGAACGCGCCCGTCAGGGCCAATAGCACGTTCACCGCCCAGGTGAGCAGCAGCAGCAGCGGGTAGTTCCAGATGTCGAAGTATTCGCTCCGTGCCGCAATCACGATCAACAGGGTGATAAAGGGATACCGGATCAGGCGATTCACGATCTCGGTCCGCTGGCCGATCAGATCGACCACTGCCAGGTACTTCAACTTCTCGAACTCAGCCTGCTGCGCCTGGCCTAACCCGTATTCGCGCAGATACTCTTCTTGCACTTGTTCGGACCAGCCTCCGGTCGAGGCCGTCAACCAGCCGATCCAGCGGCGGCACGACATCACGGCATCGAACACCGCCAGGTTGAGCAGGACGACCAGGCTCATGCTGGCGAGCGTCATGAACCAGTCCACTCGGCAGCTCAGCGTCCCGCGACAGGGATGGATGTACTCTTCGTCAAGAACGAAATACCCCAGGGACCAGATCATGCCGAGATAGAGGACGAAGAGCAGGAAGCCACGCGCCATCCACTGCACCGGCTTGCTTGCCTCACGATACCAGGCCCAGGATTGATCCACGGTCGTCGCGGCCTTCGTAGCAGCTGGATGGTACACCCGCTGGAGATTCGTCCAGAACGTCATGAGCGAGAATCGACAGCGCCCTGATGCCTCTTCGAATTGAAACTTCTCACCGATTCGGTCGCTGTTCTGCGTGAGATCCCGGGCCCCCTTCGCGAGGAGCACCGAAGCAAGCACTACCGCGAGGAGTCGGAGTAGTTCGCTCGGCCAGATGCTGACCCCGGCCGTCCAGGAGAACGGTTCCCCTTCATCATGATGGGCGAGCAACGCGGTTGCGCCGCCGGACGCCACGAAGGCGGCGAACAGCGCGAGGATGAGAATGGCCGCGATTCCCAGAAAGCGCGGATTGCGGACCACCCAGGACCAGAGCCGCTGATTGCTCCAGGCCACGACGGTCATGAGCAGGATGCCGACGGCGCCCGCCGCTGCCACCGCGCTGTTATCGAATCCGACTCCTTGCTTCAGTTGACCGTACTTGTCGGTATAGGAGAGATCCTGGCGCAGCGGATGGACGATCCGCACCCCTTCCTTCTCCACCACGCTCAGGTCCACAGCACCGTCGCGACCCACTTCGAACAGTCGTGGATGGGTTCCGGCATCGTAGATGCGCTCCTCCGGTGTCAGCGAGACATGGTAGCCCGTCGTACAGGGACCGCTCACGGCTGCGGAACGACTTTCCGGCTGGCAGGTCACATGTTGGACCGCCTGCAGCGCGGCAAAGTACATCGAGGTTTGATAGCTGCTGCGGAAGGGCGGGACATCCCGCTGCAGGCCGCCGGCCAGTTGCAGCCCGAAGGGAGATGCGATCACCATATTGCGCGTCCATTTGTATTCGCTCGGATGGAGGTGCCGGGCATCGAGGTCCACGGTGAAGAAGATGGCATGCGGGAACGATGGCCGGAGCGCCTTGATGATGAGGAGAGCATCGTAGGGATCGGTCCCGACGATGCCGATGGCCCTGGCGCCCTCTCCCTCGTCCAGGATGCGCACCACCAGGGACCGCACATAATCGACTTGACTGGTTCCCTCCGGGCGATCTCGCGCCGCCTCTTTGGGCTGGTCACCGGCGTTCGCCTTCGCAGCCCGGCCGGCTCTGGCCCCGTCGTCGCCCGGCACTTCTCCATCGAGCCCGCTCAGATAACTGTAGCGAAAGACGTTCAGCGTGAGGGATTCATAATCGGCGGGGCGCTGGATTTGAAGGTCGATCGCACGGGAGACCGTCGGACACCACTGTTTGATTTCGACCGGCACGAGAATAGTTTTGAGGTCGGCTTCCGAAAACGTCGCGACTTTGGCGCAGGCGGCAGCCCGGAATTCGATGGGCAGGGCCCGCCCATAGAAGGAATCCCACTCGCCGATGAGAATGACGGCGTCCCATCCCAGGCGGACCTGTCGCCGTTCTAATTCAGCCACCAACGTTTCAAACAGGCGGTCGTCCGATCCGATATCGTACACCATGCGGAGGTTGGCATCGGTCAAGCGGCGGTAAAACTCTTGTTCGCAGGCTTGGTAGGTCGTGCAGGCTGACCCTTTGCCGGACTCGGCCTTGAGCCCGTAGGCGAGAAGCCCCTTCATCGCCGTGCTCCAGGGCGAGTAGAGCTCGATCCATCCGTCGGTATTCGGCCACACACCGATCCCGTCGCGCGGTCCGGCATCGAGTGCTCCCGCCTCGCCCAGCAGGGCGCGGAAGGCCGATGAACTGCGGGGACCCACGATCTTGAACGTGACCGCCCGCTGCAATGTTAGGTTGAGCCTGACCAGCCGGCGCCTGTCGTCGGTAAGGAGACAGTCGCCTTTTTGATCCGACTCTTCGCAGACCAGCGCCTGCGAGAACGACGTGAGCGTGGCGAGGAATCCACGACTCAGCGCTTCGTCCGGAAACCAGACGACCAGGACAACGGTCGCTCGTGCCCCCTCGTCTCCGCAGACACGCGTTTTTCTCAATCGATACCATTCATAGGGAATGGCCTGACTCGCTCCTTGCTGTTCCCACTCGACAAACGCCAGATTACCTTCGTTTTCCGGCACGTAACAGCCGACGCCGAGCGCGGTACCCATTGCGTAGCGGTCGCGAATCCGTGACTCCGCGCTCTCAACATAGGGGCCCCCGCTCGTGGTCACCAGCAGCACGGTGACCCGGTCCCCGGCCTTGGCGCGCTGGCCCAGAGCCTGTCTGAGCGGCCGGAGCCGTTGGGTCATGGACCGCTCTGACCCGGTGGTCGCGGCAGTTGCCCCCGCGTCCTTGAGGCCACGCTGGACCGCGGCTACCGGGTCCTCCCAGAGCCGCGCGCGGACCAGCTGCTCACCGGCGGTCGATTTCATTTCGAGACCACCACTGACCGGTCGCGAACTGCGGAGCGGCTCCTTCACGAGCATGACGCCGGCAATCCCCAGTACGAGCGCCAGCGCTCCCGCCACTGCAATTTTTGAATCACTCCGCTTCTTGGCCATAGCCTTACCCGCCCCTGGAGCGCAGAGCGCCCGGCCTCCACATTCCCACATAAGGGCGCCGTCACTCTACAACAGACAGTCGTGGAGAGTGAAGCCGCGGGTCGTGCATCGCAGATGGGAAGAGGGAGTCGGGTAATGGGAGTACTACGCGGGACGCAGGCAGAAATGGCAGAACGACTGGGACATGCTCAGAAACCCGGCAGATGAAGCGGGGGATCGCTCAACGAACCCACCACAACAGTGAGTCGAGCGATCCCCCTAGGGAGGCTATCCAGGAGTGAAAGCATAAACGATGCCCGAACAGGATTGTGTCTAAGAGGAGCAACTGACGGCTAAATGCTTGCCCCAGTTGGGGGGCGGTCCCGCATAGGTGTCCATCCCTGGGTGATCGCTGTAGGGATTTTGCAGCAGGGTCAGGAGGCGGCCGATCTCGGAACAGTCCTTCTGCTGGGCCCTCTCAATGGCAATCTGAGCGAGATAGTTGCGAAGGATATATTTCGGGTTGACCCGGTTCATGCGCTCACGGCGTTCGCCATCACGACTCTGCTCGCTCCGCAATCGAGTACGATAGCGCACCGCCCACTCATCAAGCCGCTCAGGGTTGAGAAAATGCTCGCGTAGCCGATCGTTTTCAGCGCCCGGTTGCGTACTGAAGAGACTGAGTTCACGGAAGACGATCGTATAGTCCGCATGAGTTCCCTGGAGTAGTCCCAAGAAATCGCGGATAAGCTCGCTGTCTTCTGCCTGCTCTTCCGCCAATCCCAGTTTCGCTCGCATGAGCCTCAGATACTCCTGCTCGAACAGCGGTGTGTAGCGATCAAGGCCGGCCTTCAATGACTCCTTTTCAACTAACGGCAACAACGTCTGTGCCAGGCAGCTTAGATTCCAGAGCCCGATATAGGGCTGCTGGTTGAAGGCATAGCGGCCATTATGGTCGGAGTGATTGCAGATGAAACCGGCGTCGTAGTCCTCTATGAATCCGAACGGGCCGTAGTCGAGCGTAAGGCCCAGAATGGACATGTTGTCGGTGTTCATCACGCCATGAGCCCAGCCGACGGCCTGCCACTGGGCGATCAGCCTTGCGGTACGCTCCACAACTTCGACGAAGAATCGAGCATAGTGATCGCCGACCCCTCGCAGATTGGGAAAATGCCGATCGATTACATA
This sequence comes from Nitrospiraceae bacterium, assembly GCA_052388075.1. Classification (GTDB taxonomy): domain Bacteria; phylum Nitrospirota; class Nitrospiria; order Nitrospirales; family Nitrospiraceae; genus Nitrospira_D. The sequence goes on along the minus strand of JBQTIO010000090.1, from coordinate 580 downwards.
GTCGGCCAGGGCCATCAGATGGTCATGCTGTTGTCGATAGTAAAAGATCTCAAACGTGCCGAACCTCACGTGCGACGGCGCCATCCGAAGCAGCATGGCGCCGGTTTCGACCTGTTCCCGATAAACCTTGTGATCGCTCCCGACGATGCAGAGCGCGCGGGTCGTGGGAATGCCCAGTCCCTGCATCGCCTCGCTGCAGAGATATTCGCGAATGGTCGAGCGCAGCACGGCGCGGCCATCGCCGTCGCGGGAAAAGGGCGTCATCCCCGCGCCCTTGAGATGAAGATCCCACCGTTCTCCCCGTTCGTTCTTCACCTCGCCCAGGAGGATGGCCCGCCCATCGCCGAGCTGAGGGACATAGACACCGAACTGATGTCCGGAATAGAGCATGGCCAGCGGGTCCATGCCGGGCGCGAGCAGATTTCCTCCGAATATGCCGGCAAACTCCGGCCGTCTCGCTTCGTCGGGGTCGAGGTCAATCAGCCCCGCGGCGGAAGTATTGAAACTGACCAGATACGGAGAATCTGAGAAAGAGGTCGGCAAGAGCTTGGCATAGAAGGCGTCCGGCAACCGCGCGTAG
>JBQTIO010000089.1:0-29437 GCA_052388075.1 Nitrospiraceae bacterium | reverse complement strand
CTGATCGTGCACGCGAGTGTACGAGCCAGCAGCGCCGGCGATTGAAAGGCGGCTAACGAGAAGAGATAGCGCCGCTCCTCCTGCGGGGTCGCGGCCGTCCGGTAGCGTTCGGAAAATTCTCCGTAGTGCGTCTCGTTCCCGATATGGGCCAGGATCGTGATGAGGGCCGGCACGACGTTCGGCTCGAGGGTCGCTGGATCTGACCGATATTGCCGATACCGTGCCAGCGCCTGTTCTTGAATGTCGGGATCATTGCCCAGCCTGCCCAGCGCGCCGAGAAGCTCGCCGCGCAATTGTCTCATAAGCTCGTCCTCACCCGCTTGCGGCTCCCAACCGAGCTCCGCGACAGCGGGCGCGACCCGATCTCGGACACAGGCTTCAAGCAGGGGACGCTCGTGCTCCCCTGCGATACGGTTCAAGAACGAAAAGGCGTCCAGCAACACCGCCCAGACATTCTTGTCCCGCTCCCGTTTGAAATGCGTGGTCAGGCGTAGGTATGCGTCGAGCGACAGGAGCCCGGCAACTGTCGATGCCCACGCGTCGCTGACGAGATTGAACCGTTCAATCGGTGCGAGACGATCCATACCGGCATCGAGTAGCCGCTGAAGCAGTGTGCCATCATACTGAACCCGATAAAAACCATGGCCTCCCTCGTTGACGAAGATCTGACCGACTCCCGGCTGCAACGCAATGCGCATCTCACGATCGGCGAGGAGCAGGCGACGGTGCTCGGATCGGTCGCCCATCGTGATCCGGAGCTGAACGGGAATCTGCCAGCGTTGTTCGGAGGGTTTGTCAGGATCAAGATAGGTGAATCGTTGCTGCGCAAGGACGAGTTCGGAATCCCCATCCAGGCGGGCCGACACAAGGGGAAAGCCGGGCTGGAAGATCCAGCCATCCATCAGCTCCGGGACCGGCTGCGCCGCCGCTTTTCCGAGAGAGGTCCAGAGATCCTTCGTGTCGGCGTTGCCGTAGGCATGGGTGCGGAGATAATCGCGTACGCCATCACGAAAGACGGACGGTCCGATATGTTGCTCAAGCATGCGCAGCACCGAGGCGCCTTTCTCGTAGGTCAAGATGTCGAACATAGCGTCGGCATCTTTAGGAGCGCGCACCGGATACTCGATCGGTCTCGTGTGCTGCAGTCCGTCGACCGAGAACGCAGCCGCCCGTGAGACGCTGAACGTATCCCATCGTTTCCACGCCGGCTTCCAGGCATCGACGGCTAGCATTTCCATGAACGTGGCGAAGGCTTCGTTGAGCCAGAGTCCATTCCACCACGACATCGTCACAAGATCGCCGAACCACATATGCGCATTCTCGTGCGCGACCACGTCGGCCACCCGCTCAAGCTCGCCGTGGGTTCCGCTGCGTGGGTCGACCAGGAGCGCGGTTTCTCGAAACGTGATGGCTCCGAGATTCTCCATCGCGCCTGACGCAAAGTCTGGAATCGCAAGGAGATCCAGCTTGTCCCCGGGATAGGGAATGCCATAATAGTCTTCAAAAAACTTCAGCGAGGCCGCCGCGATGTCATGACCGAATGCCGTGAGCGGCTGTTTCCCGGGAACGGTCCAGAGTCGGAGCGGGACCTTGCCGACAAACCGCGGCGCCGTCGCTTCAATTTGCCCGACGATGAACGCGACGAGATACGTCGACATCTTCAGGCTGTCGGCGAACCGCACCACTTTCTTATTCCCTTCGATGGATTCCGACAGGATCCCGGTGTTCGAGACCGCAGTCAGGCGTGGATCGATCACCAAGGTCGTGGCAAAGACGGCTTTGAAGTCCGGTTCATCCCAGCAGGGAAAGGCCCGCCGCGCATCAGTCGCTTCGAACTGCGTGGCGGCCATCGTTTGCGCCACTCCTGAGTGATCCTTATAGGTACTGCGATAGAACCCGCGCAGCTGATCGTTCAGTGTTCCCTGAAAGCACAGGTGCAGGCGCCATTCGCCCGACCTGAGTGACTCCTGAAACGACAACCGCGCGCGCTGCAGCCTGTCGTCCAACTCAACGGCCGCGGTTCGTCGCTCGTCCCCTGGCCCTTCGACGACCGCCGAGACGACGGCAAGCTCGACGGCATTGAGCATGATCGTGCGCGTCGCCTGCCTGACCATGAGTGCGATAGTCGCTCGGCCGGCAAAGGTCGCGGCCTCGAGATCGGGTTCGAGCCGCAGCTCGTATCGAGTCGGAACCACGTGTCTGGGCAGCCGATAGGGATCGATGCTGCCCGGAGCTTCTTCAAGGTTCATATCCTCACCTTTCGGCCTTGTCGTGGCCGCTTCAGCCACTTGAGGTGCGAATGACAATGGAAGTGGATGCGCTAGGGGTAGTCCTAATAGGGAACCGGCAAGTTTGGCCGCCAGCTGCATGGCATGGCGCCTGCCAACCCCGTCATTCATGGCCTCGGGGCACGGTGGATCCGGACACCCTGGGGTGTGCCGACGATCAAGACGTTGGTCCGTCCGACGAAGAGGCCGGTTTCGACGATCCCGGGCACCTGGTTGAGGGCCATTTCCAATTCTCGCGGCTGTTCGATTCGCGCCAGATGCACGTCCACAATCAGGTTCCCGGCTTCAGTCCTGAACGACACTCCGTTTCGTTCCCGCAGCACCACACGGCTCTTGGTCAGCGTTTCAATCTCGCGCGCGGTGCTCCCCCAGCCGAAGGGAATGACCTCGATGGGCAGCGGGAAGGATCCTCCGAGCACGGGCACTTGCTTCGTATGGTCGACCAACACGATGAATTGCTTCGCTGAGGCCGCGACGATTTTTTCTTTCAAGAGCGCTCCGCCCCCGCCCTTGATCAGATTGAAATCGGAATCGACCTGATCTGCTCCGTCGATCGCGATGTCGATCTCCCAGCGATTCTCGGAGTCGATGAGGGGAATTCCGGCCTGTCTTGCGAGCGCAGCAGTTCCTTCCGACGTCGGCACGCCGCGGAGCTTCATGCCGGCACGCACCTTCTCGCCCAGCGCGATGACCATGTGTTTCGCGGTGGAGCCGGTGCCGAGCCCGACGATCATGCCGTCGCGGACGAATCCGACAGCCTCCAGAGCGACGGCTTTTTTGAGCCTATCGAGATCGTGCTCTGAGCTCATGACATCTGGGGCGAGGCGAAGGCGCCGGCGATGGAGGCCGCGCCGAGCAGCGCCGTCTGTTGGTTCATGACGACCCTCACAGGGATAGTACTCATCAGCCGCTTATATCGACCCTTGTTGATGAACGCTTTCATGAAGATGCCGTCTTTCAGCTTCTCGATGAGCTTCGGCGCAATGCCGCCGCCCACGTAGACGCCATCCAGCGAGAGCGCTTTCAAGGCAAGATTCCCGGCTTCCGCGCCGTAAATCGATGCGAAGAGATCCAGTGCTTGCCTGGCAATCTCGGCCTGTCCTTTCAAGCCTGCTCCGGCGATTTCAGCCGCCGGGTTGCCGGCCTTGATCTTTTCTGCAAGCCAGGTGGGCTCGTTCTTTTTGGTGTCGCGCACAAATTCGTAGATGGCGTGCAAGCCGGGTCCGGACAACAACCGCTCATAGCTCACATGGAGGTACTGACTCCGGAGGTAGCGAAGCAGTTCGATTTCGCCGTCGTTGTTCGGGGCGAAGTCCGCATGGCCCCCTTCGGACGGCATCGGTTGGTAACCGGTGCCGTTCCAGAACAGGATCGCTTCACCCAACCCGGTGCCGGCAGCGATGAGGGCCAGAGCCTGCTTCTTTTTGGGGGGCGTTCCGGGATTGAGCACTTCTAATTCATCAGGACGGAGCAAGAGAATCCCGTATGCCGTCGCCTCAAGGTCGTTCACAAGTCGCACATGGGGAATGTCAAACTGTTTGGCAATGATCGAACCATCTACGACCCAGGGAAGGTTCGTGGTGCGAGAATGATTCTCGATCACCGGTCCCGCCACCCCGAAACAGGCCGCGGCGAGTTTCACCGGTTCTTGCTTTTCCGGTTCATTCTCCTGTCCTTCAACCTGCGAACGCTCGTCGTCATGCTCGCCGATCGGCCGTGGCACTCGAGGAGGGTCTATAAACTCTCGAAGGATTTCGTCCAGAGAGTTGTGGTCGGCGCTATGAAAGGATTCGAGTCGTACCGGCTCGACCCGCCGGTTTGTCCATTCATAGAGGGCCAAGTTTGTTTTCGTACCGCCGATATCGCCTGCGAGAATCATCTCGTTCCTGTTCACAGTCGGGAGAGGGCTGCGCCGGCGGATTGATCGAGCAACCAGATCAGCCGGCCCCTCTCCGGTCGCACCAGCGCCGCCGGAAGGGCGCGCTCTGCATCGCTCTGCGGCTCAAGGACCGTTCGCACAATCGGAGCTTTCCCTCCGCCGGTAACCAGGAACAGTACCACACTCGCTCGATTGATCACACCTAGGGTGAGGGTCACACGCGATGGGATTCCCTTCGGGGATCGACCAACAGCGACCAGATGGATCCGGTCGGAAACCGCGCTGGTGCCCGGAAAGAGCGACGCGGTATGTCCGTCATCACCGAGACCAAGCAAGACAACATCGAGCTCGGGAACGGCTGGAGAGGGGGAGTTCGTGACATCGCGCAGAGTCTGCTCGTAGTCTTGGGCTGCCGTCGCCGGATCGCCGAGTTCGCCTTTCATCCGATGGATCCGCTCGGGCTTGATGCCGAGCGGGCGGAAGAGCGCTGCCTGCGTCATTCCATAATTGCTCTCCGGATGGTCGGGCGGGACGCATCGCTCGTCTCCGAAGAGAAACACCGTCCGGTCCCAATCGAATCGCTGTTTCCATTCCGGAGAAGCCAGGGACCGGTACAGCGCTTGAGGAGTCGAGCCGCCGGATAAGGCGACCAGAACGCGCCCGCGAGCCCGGACCGCCTGGTCGCAGAGGTTCCGAAGGCATTCGCAGGCCTCATGCGCCCACTCTGGACCATCCCCGTGAATACGCACTTCGGTCTGGGTCGACATCTCAACGATGACGGCCCGCGCGGCGCCGTTTGGACGCGGAGGTTCGACGATGAGCTGCTACGGATGGAGCAAGCGCCTTCGTGATGGCCTGCACCGTCGCGGCCGGATGTGCGGCCAATCGCACGCGAATAGCGTATCGGTCATGGGCGCGGAGCGATTCCAGATCGCCGACTGCCTGCGCCTGTGCGAGCGTGCCGAACGAGAAGGGCTGGCCGGGAATGGCAACATCGGGCGTCATCCGGTCTATCAACTCCAAGAAGATCCCGCTGTTGGGGCCGCCCTTATGCAGCTGCCCGGTCGAGTGAAGATATCGAGGGCCATAGCCGAATGTCGTCGTGACATGGTACTGCTCGACGAGCAGCTTGCGAAACCGGCGGATCGCCGTTTCGAGCCGGCTAGAAGGTCTCGTGTAGGCCAGCACGGCGACATAGGAGCCGGCACGAACATGATCCGATAGCTCCTTCGCAGCCAGCCCCGGGGTGCTGCTCGTCTGCTCAGGCAGCCGGCCGCTTGTCTTGAATCCGTCAAGCACCCGATTGGTGTTGTCCTTGCTCTCCTGAACGTTGGGTTGGTCGAAGGGATGGATGCCCAACAGATGCCCGGCAATGGCCGTCGCATATTCCCACCGGAAAAACTCGGCTCCGAGATCGTACCTGTCTCTGAGATCGCATTGCAGCACCGGATGACCGGCTCGCGCCAAGGCTTGGATCCGGCTGTCAAGCAGGACGTTCTTGGCCCCCTTCAACCGGAGATACACAAACAGCCGGTCTTGCCCGTAGGCGCTGGGTGTCAATACCGGTTCCTGCGCCACGGGAATCAGGCCGGTGCCTTCTTTGCCGGTACTCTCGGCCAGGAGCTGCTCCACCCAGAGTCCGAACGTAATGAGTGGTAACGAGGCAATTACGGTAATCTTGTCGCGGCCCGCTTTGGCGAGGGCTCCCATAGCGGTTCCGAGTGAGGCGCCGGGGTTCACATCAACCGGCTCCTGCTGTCGACATAGATCGGCCATTCCTCTCGCCCGGTCCAGGAGTCGTCCCACGTCGAGCCCGAGCAAGGCTGCTGGAACCAGGCCGAACAGCGACAGGACCGAATAGCGTCCACCGATGTCGGGTGGGTTGGTGAACGTATGGCCGAACCTGTAGTTCTTCGCCAGCTTCTCCAGTCCGGTTCCCGGATCGGTAATGGCAATGAACTGTTCTCCTCCTCGATTCCCCTTCGAGCCGGTGACAAGTGCCCAGAAATGGGCAAAGAGCGACATCACCTCGATGGTTCCGCCGGACTTGCTCGCCACAAGAAACATGGTGCGCGCCGGGTGAATGGAGGCAGTCACCTGCCGCACCCATCCCGGAACGGTCGAGTCGAGGACCCAGAGCCGTGGCCATCCCTTCAGCGATCCGTACGACGACCGGAGTACCTCCGGTCCCAGACTGCTCCCGCCCATACCGAGGAGCACCACGTCCTTTATTCCGACCGCTCGTGCCATCCCTGCCAGACGACGGAGCCGATCTGTCTGAGACTGCATGTCGTCGTGGATAGCCAACCATCCAAGCCGATTCGCAATCTCCGTTGGCTCCGGTTTCCAGAGCCGGTGATCCTTCGCCCACAGACGTTCGATCACATGGTCGCGGGACAGCTGCTGAAAGGCCGGCGCCAGCAAGCTGCGATAGTGCGACGTGAGCCTGTGGAGCGGGGATGTTCCCATCGAAGCTTCCCTCAACCGAGCGAGTCTGTTTCAGGCAGTAGGTAGCCCGGCCGTATCTTATGGACCGGGGGCCGAAAAGGCAATGTAGGCCCTGAGGAGCGCTCTTTACTTATCGGAGGGTCGCCGAATAACGAGAGCCATGTCGTCGACCAGGGACCACGCGAGCGATTGCGCGTGCTCGTCGGACAGGGTCAATTGCAGAGCCGGTTCGCTCTGAGCCGGTTGACCGCCTACGAGAGAACCGATCCATCGTTCCAGTTTCCGCCACCAGCGTTCCCCGTACGACCAGGCCCATCGGGAAATGCCTTCCTGGAAATCCGGAACGATCTCGATACTGAGCGTGGGGGTAAATGACAAGGCATACTGCGTCGGCATGTCGGCAAGGGCAATTGGTTCCTGCTCGGCTGTCGAGGAAGGATCGATTTTCCTGCGGGCGATGGCCGGTCGGACATTCAGCCGGAAGGTTTTCGCCATCCGTTCGACCGCTGACGCGGTCCACTCGGAGACGGGAATTCGATGGAGGGTGACGCCGCGCGCCTTGATCTCGATTGTGCGAGTGACAAGATCAACCAGGAGGTAGGCCTGGGCGCGCGCAGCCAGCTTGAGTTCCTCCTCAAGAACTCGAGTCGCCTCCTGAAGTCCGACCGCACCCTCTTTTCCAACGTCAGGAAAGGCCTCGTAGTCCGCGCCCCATCCCGGAGCGGGTGATGCCAGAAGGATGACGAGCAGTGCGCAGAGATGCATGGGCGGGATCTGCAGCGGAGGGGCGGTTAGAAGATCAGGATGGGCGTTCCAACCCGTGCGACCCGGTATACGCGTTTGAGATCATCGTCGTTGAGTCTGATGCACCCGTGGGTGACGCTTTTCCCCAGCAGCCGAGGGTAGAGTGTGCCGTGAATGAAATAGCTCTTCCCAAACCCAATCGCATACTCGCCGAGCACGCCCGGCTCCACTCGGTCTGCCGGATTCCGGGGCACCGCCAGACCTTCCTCGAGGAACGCCCAATCCGGCTTCACCCAGACCGGGTTCGTCAATTTGGATTGCACGATGAACTCTCCGCGAGGGGTATCGAAGATCCACGGATCATGGGCGTCGCCAGGCTTATTGAGAATGGTCCCGCTCCCGGTCGACGCGATGGCGTCCACCAAAATCTCCCCATCTCGCTTGACATACAGATGGTTGCGGGCTGTGTCGACCAGGATATAAGTCTGACGGGGCGCCAACTGGGAGAGTTTTCTTGAGAGGTTCTTGTACCGGTCTTGCAGACGGGACAGGAGAGCCGGATCGGCGGGAGCGTCCTCCGAAACCGCGGCGATGGAAGCCGGCAGCTGACTGCTCTGCGGCACGGTCACTACCATTAAGCCGATCGTTGCCAGCGCGATCCCAAGGAGCGTCCTTGCCATAGTTTCCAACTCACGCTTCTTCGTCTCGATACCCCAGCTGTTCAAGGGCAAGGGCCACGGAGTTTCCCTCGGTGAGCGCTCCGACGATAGCAACCGGAGTGCCCGACTCTACCCGCTCAAAGAGCCCAAGCATCTGGTGATTGTCGAGCATGATACAGCCGAGCGTCTGAGCCATCAGCTCGTTCTCGACACCATGGATTTCAATCTGCCCCCCGATACCCTTGGATGACGCAATTCTTCCTGCTCGTTTCGCCAGCGTGAATTTCCGACGATCTTCGGAGTTGGGATAATCCAATACCAGCGCACGATAGAAGTTGGTCTGCCCTGCTCCGCGCTTGCTGATCACGCGGTATCGGCCCTCAGGCGTCGCTCCGTCTCCCTGGTACTGCTTCTCGCGCAGGCCGTTGTAGCCCAGCCGGACGGGGTATGATAGCACCTGATGCCCGTTCTTGTAGAGGGTCAATGTCCGGTCCGCCTTGCTGACCACGATGGCGGTCGAGCGGTGAGCGCGGGACCACTCGGCCGTGTATTGGGCGATGAGCTGCCAGCGGGTAATCCGCTCCCGGTCCGCGAAGCGCCCAAGCTCGCGACGCAGAGCGGCAGCCTGGGCGGAAAGCGTGCGGTTCGCCTGTTCGGCGGCCTGAATGGACCGGTCGTAGTCCTTCTGTTCGTAAAACGACCGGGCCTGTTTCATCAGGAGGTCGGACTGGACGCCCTTCTCGCCGAGAACGAGACGTCCTTCGATGGCCTCCATCGGCGAGGTGATGAACTGGAGCCGTTCGGCCAGACGCGCCAACCTGGCTTCGGCAAGCCTGCGTTGCGACTCTCGGTGATTATTCAACCGGGCAAGGGTCTGGCCTCCCTCTTCCTGTAACCGTCGGAGTTCGGCTTCCAGATCGTTGGGCTCCCACGGCCAACGAATCAGATCCTCCTCTGATTGCACACGGACTTTCAGCGGGATCCACTGCCGCACAAAGCGGGCGTAGTCGTCTGCCGCCACCTCCGGTGCTTGAAGGGCAATCAAACGGTGATCAATTGCGTCGATGGCATCGACCAAGTCTTGAGGTACGGCCTGGACGCATCCCGCCAGCACACCGGCCAACAACATGCCCCAACTCCGGCAGGGTGATTTCCTAATCGTGCTTCGATGGACAGCCATAGCATCAATCTATATCACTTCGGCTTGCGTGGGGAGGGTTTCTTCTTTCCTATCTTGGCGAGCGCTTGTTCAATTTCCGAGGAGACTGCCTGGCTCTTCTCATGGATTGCCTTTGCCTGAGTCTGTGCGGCGGGGTAGTCCTCCTTGTCGAGCGCGGTTTGCACCTGGCTCAGTAACGCGTTCAACGCTTCAGCCTCAGCCTTGATGGCTTGGAGCGCGGCGCGATCTTTCCCGACCGGCGCTTTCGCAACCAGGTCCAGGGTGGACCGCACCGCTTCTCGCGCCACCTGTTGTGCCTGGAGGGCAGCGGCCTTGGCTTCCTCTTTCTTTTTTGCCGCCTCGGTCGTTACCCGTTCGCCCTCAGCCTTAGCAGAGGCCGCGAGCTGTTCTGCCTTGCCATAGTCCCGGAAGAGAGCGAACTTTCCATCCTGATCGGCGACTTCCTTCTTCAGAGCGGCAAGATCGCCCTCAAGCTTGGCGTATTCCTGAGCCGCGTATGTGGCAGCACCGCCTTGCTGCGCTTCCTTGACCGCCCTCTCCGCCGCCTCGATCTGTTCTGCTGGAGGTTTTGCACATCCACTCACCAACAGAACACCGAGGGTAAGAGGTGCTATGATTTTCCTCATGGACTTCATCCTGTCCTCCTTGAATCTTGTTGAAAGTTACGACGCCGGTTGCTTCCCGTTTTTTTCAGCTGAGCGTCGGAAACGCACGCGCTCCCTCCTGAGAAGGGAGCCGACACATGCCGGAAACTCCAGTACTTGAGCAAGCCCAATGCCAAGAAGGAATCAGCCCGGATGAGAGAAAGGCGCCGTGATTCCGATACTTGGGCTGCGACCCGGCCACAGATCTCTCAACTCTCTGTGGCGATCTGGCGTTGTGAGGACAAAAGCGCCTCAAGAGAATCGTGATTAACCAGCGGGCAACGGCAATTCCGTGAAGACGAGTCCTCGCGCAAGACGCGAAATTGACAGCTCGGATAGCCGCTTCTATAATGCATTGGGCATTTTCTTCGTCAGTATTCGTGATGTTAGGAGAAGCACGTCATGTCATTCACGTCTCAGCAGCCGTCGAATCTCAAGAAGAAACGCGAGCACGGTTTCCGAAAACGCATGAGCACGAAGAACGGGCGTAAGGTCTTAGCCCGACGCCGGGCCAAAGGCCGGGCCCGGCTGACCGTCTAGGCTGCTGTGCCTGGCTTGCGGGTGCTTCCCGGTTCACTTTCCAGTCTCCTCACGCTGCATTTTGGGTTGTGTGCGGTCACCTGCCACGAAGATTCTTTCCCAGAATCACGATGGATGGCGCTGCAGTAGAGTGGCCTTTCTGGAGATGTCAAAACCCCGAGCAGAGAAGGATATTTTCCTACGAGCGAGCCGAGATATCGACAGGGTCAAACGTCATGGTCGACGTATCTCTACAACACTGTTCAATTTGTTGGCGTATAAGATGGATGATGCTCCCAGTCGAGTCGGGATTGTCGTCGGCAAGCGATTCGGGAATGCAGTCCGACGCAATCGAGCCAAGCGGGTATTCCGCACGCTCGTGAGACAGCTGCACCGGGACTTGGTTCCCGGCCTGGCGCTTCTCGTGTTCCCCAAGCGGGAAGCTCTTTTGCAGCCATCCGCAGAGTTGGGAAGGTTCTGGGAAACCTCATTGCAGCGCGTTCATCTTCTCCGTCAGAGGTCGGGCTGAGATGCGGTATCTGTGTGTGTGGATCATTCAGAGCTACCGCTTCATGCTTTCTCCCTTGTTGGGCCGAGCATGCCGATTCGAGCCGACCTGCTCGCAATACGCCATGGATGCGGTGACTCGGTACGGCACATTGCAGGGACTCGGGCTGGCATTGGTCCGGCTTCTCAAGTGCCATCCCTTCCATCCCGGGGGAGAAGATCCGGTCAAGTAGTGGCGTTCACATTTTAAGGAAAGTACGACCTTCGCATGGAAAAGCGCGTCATCGTGTTCCTGGTGCTCTCGCTCGCGATTATTTTCGGCTATGAGTATGTGCTGAATGAGCTGGGACTGCTTACTCCGCCACCGCCGTCTCCGGAATCCCCGGCACCGGTGGCAAAGGAGGCGCCGGCCCATTCTGCCGTAACTCCACCGACCGAAGGCCCACAGGTCCCAGCCGGCCACAGTTCTTCCGCGAAGGGTGCGATGGAAGATGTGCGGCCTCCTCAGCCGGACAGCAGACCGTCCGCAGCAGAAACCGTTGCGGTGGACACGAATCTCTATCACGCCGAGTTCACAACCCGGGGAGCGGCGCTGACGAGCTGGAAACTCAAGCGTTATCACGGTAGCTCGGACGGCCAGGCCGCGGTCCAGCTGGTCAGGCAAGGAAGCAAGTTTCCTGATCCATTGGCAGTCATCACGGACGATGCAGCTCTGGCAAAAGAGTTAGGGGAAGGAATCTACAGAGTCGAGAAGGATTTCACGACTCTGGATCCAGCTCACCCCACCGGCCATGTCACTTTCTATTTTGAGAGCGGGGCAAAAAGGGTGCGGCTGGCGAAGGAGCTCACCTTTCATGCCGGCAGCTATGTGGTGGATATTGCGCTCAAGGCCACTGGCCTTGAGGGGTCCGTGAATGTCACGTTGGGGACGAACTTCGGCATCGTCGAATGGGGGGATGGATTCATCGGTCAAATCGGGGCGGCGTCACTCGTCGACGACAAGGTGGAGAAGGAAACACCGGATTCCGAGCTGGAGCGTAAAGGGTCCGTACAATGGGCGGCATTGCAAGACAAATATTTCTTATCCGTCCTGATTCCCAAGCAGGGCTCGGCCGTCATGGTAAAAAAAGAGGGAGACAAGCTGGTTTCCGCTGCGGTTCGCATGCCGGTCATCGCGTCGGGTTCGGCGCTTGATCTCCAGCTGTACGCCGGGCCGAAGGAGTACGACACGCTTCGCAGCCTGCAGATCGGCCTGGAAGATACCATCGATTTCGGATGGTTTATTTTTGGGAGTTGGGATGTGGTCCGAGCCGTGGCCAAGCCGATTTTTTACGTCCTCCGCTTTCTTAATGACTACACCCATAACTACGGTCTCACGATCATCCTCCTGACTATCGGCATCAAACTGCTCTTCGTTCCCTTGCAGTACAAAAGCTACAAGTCCATGAAGCAGATGCAGGTGATTCAACCGAAGGTTGCGGCGATCCAGGAAAAGTTTAAAGACGATCGGGATCGCCTGAACAAGGAGCTGATCAAGTTCTATCGCGATCACAAGGTCAATCCGGTCGGCGGTTGCCTGCCGATGGTGCTGCAGATGCCGGTGTTCGTCGCGCTGTTCAACATCTTGTACATGACGATTGATCTGCGCCAGGCGCCGCTGGCGCTGTGGATCACCGACCTTTCAGTGCAGGATCCCTACTATGTGTTGCCGATCGTCATGGGCGTCACGATGATGATTCAGCAGAAGATCACCCCGACGACAATGGATCCGACCCAGGCGAAGATCATGCTGCTACTGCCGGCATTCATGACGTTCCTGTTCATTAACTTTCCCGCCGGTCTGGTACTGTATTGGCTGACGAACAATACGCTGACCATCGGCCAGCAGATCGTAACGGATCGATTCATTTTTCGGAACCGCTCGCTGCTCCCGGCTCCCGAGGAAGAAGCCGCGAAAAAGTGATGCGGAATCGCCTGTCAGGCGCTTCGGTTCTCCGACCTTTGCGGGTCAGAATCGGACGAGCGCAGAACCGTATCCATGGACGGACCACCTGAGGACACGATTTGCGCAGTGGCGACCCCCGCGGGCGAGGGTGGCATCGGTATTGTTCGACTGAGCGGGCCAGGCGCCCTGGCCGTAGCAGAGCAGATTGTCCGTTTGCGTTCACGCCGGTCGCTTCGCTCAGCCCCTTCCCACACCCTCCATCTCGCCGACATTCTCGCTCCGGACGTACCTTCCGGCGCCGCCGGCTCGGTTCGGAGTCACACTCGATACAGGGAGCGGGTCATCGACGAAGGTCTGGTCGTCTTCATGAAAGGGCCCCGGTCATTCACCGCGGAAGACGTGGTGGAAATGCACTGTCACGGGAACGGTGTGGTCTTGGGGCGGGTGGCCGAGGCCTGCATATCGGCGGGCGCTCGGTTGGCCCAGCCGGGAGAATTCACGAAGCGGGCTTTCCTGAATGGACGGCTTGATTTAACTCAGGCAGAGGCGGTTCTGGATACGATCAAGGCCAAATCCGAGCAGGGGCTCAAGGTCGCCCAACGCCATCTTCGGGGGGACCTCGGAAAGCAGATCGACCGGCTACGTGCGCGAATCGTGGGGATTCTGGCTCAGGTAGAGGCTGGAATCGATTTTGTTGAAGAGGACATCTCGTTTATCGGCCGGCAGGCGCTGATCGCCGCGCTCGAAGAGGCGCTGGATGAGATCCGCGTTCTGTTGCGCACCGCGGAGAGCGGGAGGGTCCTTCGAGAGGGGGCACGGGTCGTGATCGTGGGTCGGCCCAACGTGGGAAAATCCAGTCTTCTCAATCGGCTGGTCGGTGACGAGCGAGCGATCGTGACGCACATGCCTGGAACGACACGCGATGTTATCGAAGAGTCCGTGGTCCTGGACGGCCTCATGATCACGTTGGTGGACACGGCGGGGCTGCGCGAGACCACGGACATGGTTGAGCAGGAAGGGATGAAGCGGACGCGAGCGGCTCGCGAGCATGGAGATCTGGTTTTGCACGTGCTCGATGCCGCCGAACTGGCCGAACAGGACCTGGAGGCGTACCTTGAGGTGTCTGGCGGTCGAACGGATCTGGTACTCATCAATAAGAGCGACTTGGTCAACGCCGCATCATTACAACGGCTCATAGGCCTGGTCGAAGGACGGACGGATTGCTTGGTGCTTCAGGTTTCCGCCCGTACCGGTTCCGGGCTGGATGAGTTAAGGCGCGCGATTCGATCTCAATTGTCACGCGTATCCCTGGAGTCCGATGAAGGAGTGGTCCTGACCAATGTTCGTCATCGTCTTGCCCTGGAGCGGGCGGCGGCGGCGCTTCGGGAAGCGCTCGATGCCACGCACAAGGCCGTTGAGCCTGAGTTTGTGGCGATGGATCTTCGAGGAGCGGCCGACGCGCTCGGAGAGATCACAGGCGTAATTACCTCCGACGAGATTCTGGACACGATTTTTTCGCAATTCTGTATCGGGAAGTAGGGGGCACCAGTTGGCTTTGGCGTTCGATGTGATCGTGGTGGGTGGCGGCCATGCCGGCTGCGAAGCAGCGCTGGCCGCGTCACGCATGGGCGGTAAGACCCTGCTCCTCACGATGGAACCTCATCGAATCGCGCAGATGTCCTGCAACCCCGCCGTCGGCGGGATTGCCAAGGGCCACCTGGTCAAGGAGATCGATGCCCTTGGCGGCGAAATGGGGCGGAATACGGATCGCGCCGGGATTCAGTTCCGATTCATCAATACCAGCAAGGGGCCGGCGGTACGGGCGTTGCGCGCGCAATGTGATAAGACCCTCTACCGCGCAGCCATGCAGGACACGCTCGGCCGCGAGCCTCGTCTCACGATTGCGGAGGGAGTCGTCGATCGGCTCCTCACAGCCGGCGGAGCGGTCACCGGCGTCGTGACAGGATCGCGCGAGATCATCGCGGCGAAGGCCGTTATCTTAACTTCAGGAACATTCCTTAGGGGACTTATCCATATCGGGATGAATCATTTTCCGGCCGGGCGAGCCGGAGAGGCGTCAGCGGAACATTTGTCCGATTGCATGAGGGATCTCGGATTTGAACTCGGGCGCCTGAAAACCGGCACTCCTCCTCGATTGGACAGAGGTACGATTGATTTTTCCGTCATGACTCCCCAGCGGGGCGATCATCCCCCTCCGCCCTTTTCCTATCGCACCGAGCGAATCGAGACGACACAGGTGCTCTGCCATCTCACCTATACGAATCAACGGACCCATGACGTCATTCGAGAGAATCTTGACCGCTCGCCCCTCTATAGCGGCGCGATTGAATCCGTCGGACCTCGCTACTGCCCTTCCATAGAGGATAAAGTCGTCCGGTTTGCGGAAAAAGAGCGGCATCAGATTTTTATCGAGCCCGAAGGGCTGGATTCAAACGAGTATTATCCAAACGGCATCTCAACAAGCCTTCCGGTTGATGTTCAGGCGGCTGTGCTCACGACCATTCCCGGGCTGGAGCGAGCAAGGATGCTCAAGCCAGGCTATGCCATCGAGTATGATTATTTCCCCCCTCGTCAGCTTTATCAGACGCTTGAGACGAAACATGTTGCTGGGCTCTATCATGCCGGCCAAATCAATGGAACGTCCGGCTACGAAGAGGCAGCCGCCCAGGGTCTCATAGCCGGTATCAACGCTGTGCTACGGCTGACAGGCAAGGCGCCCTTGGTTCTGGACCGCTCTCAGGCTTATATCGGGGTGTTGATTGATGACCTGATTACGAAAGACGCGTTTGAGCCCTATCGAATGTTTACATCGAGAGCCGAGTATCGATTACTGCTTCGTCATAGCAACGCGGATCTCCGGCTCATGCAAATCGGGCACGATGTCGGATTGGTGGATGCCAGGGCTCATGAGAGATTCTTGAACAAGAAGACGACGATTGAGCAGGAAGTCGCCCGTCTGAACCACCTGAGACCACAATTGACAGAGACCGTCCGCGCACGAACAAAGGACACCTATCTCAGTGATATTTCATCTGGGCTGACCGTTGCCCAAGTCCTCCGGAGACAGGAGTCGACCTATCAGGAGCTGCTACGAACTCTAGACGTGAATGCGATCGAAGATATGGAAATTGCTGACGAAGTAGAGCTTCAGATCAAATACGAAGGATATATCCGTCGACAGATTGACCAGGTCGCAAAGTTCAAGAAATTCGAACATAAGTTCATTCCAGCCTCGTTTGACTACGCAATTGTTCCTGGATTTTCACGGGAAGCGAGGGAAAAACTCATGAAGGTGAGACCGGAAACAGTTGGACAGGCTTCAAGGATATCGGGCATGACTCCCGCTGCCATCTCACTGCTCATTGTGGCGATAGAAAAATACAAAGACCGGCCGGTGGAGCAAGCAGTTCTCGATAGGTCAACGCCCGGCAATCTCAACTAGTCTCAAATGGTTGTGATTGACCTGGTATGCAGAATCGCGTAATTGTTCCACATGGAACAATGGACTAACTCGGCTTCATTACTGGAGGCTGCCTCAGCAGAAATTGGAGTCCCACTTCGGGCGGACCAAATTAGACAATTCATGATCTACCTTGAGCAGCTACAGGCTTGGAATCGATCGGTCAACCTGACCAGTCTGACTCTCAGTGAAGAAATTATTATTAAACATTTTGTCGATTCTCTTGCCGCTTTAAGGGCGGAACAGCTGCGAGATCAGGCCAGCTTACTGGATATCGGAACAGGGCCAGGCTTTCCCGGAATTCCGTTGAGAATCGCCAAGGAAGATCTGAACATTACGCTGATTGAGCCGGCTCAGAAGAAACTCTCCTTCCTACATTTCATAGTTGGCCTCCTACGTCTGGAGAGAGTTAAGATATTCCATGGAACTTTCGAACAATTTCTGGCTGACAATCCGTCGCATCAGGTGTTTGACTACATCACCACGCGCGCACTGAGGCAGGATCTTGTCCTGCGATACGGTCCACGACTATTGACCGCGGAAGGGAGGCTCATTCTATATCTATCTTGCCCGGTCGATCATTTGGTACTTGAGAAGAACTGGTCAGTGGTGAACGAATATGAACTTGATCTTCCCGAAGGATTTGGTCGAAGGGTTGTCTCTATCTTGTCCGTTGTGCAAGATCAGGCGCGCAATGTTCCACGTGGAACATCAGCGCCATCCTGCTGACTATCAACGCCTTGAACAGAACTGTTGATCACAATATGAAAAGCATCGTTGCTGTTGCAAATCAGAAGGGAGGAGTTGGAAAGACAACGACATCGGTGAATATTGCTGCCGCTCTCGCATTGGAAGGACAGTCCGTCCTGTTAATTGATATGGACCCTCAGGGCAACGCCACGAGTGGCCTTGGCTTCGATCCGCGATCATTGAAAATGACGGTTTATAACTGTTTGATTAAAAACAATAAATTCGATGAAGTCTGTGTAAAAACAGGGGTGACCGGGCTATCGCTGTTACCAGCCAATGCGGATCTCGCTGGGGCAGAGATTGAATTGGTTAACATCGAAAATCGGGAGAATCAGCTCCGAGATGTCATCGATACAGTGACCAACAGATACGACGTCATCTTTCTCGATTGTCCTCCGGCCCTGGGAATTCTCACCGTCAATGCCCTCGCAGCGGCCCGCTCCGTGCTGATCCCTGTTCAGTGTGAGTACTATGCAATGGAGGGCCTCACCAGACTGATCGGAAGCATCGATCGCGTTCGTCAATCGTTCAACCCCTATCTGAGCCTTGAAGGTATCGTCTTGACAATGTTTGATTCACGCAATACGTTAGCACGCCAGGTCGCCGAGCAGGTACGTTCTCACTTTCTTGACAAGGTGTATCACACCGTCATCCCGCGGAATGTTGCCCTGGCAGAAGCACCGAGTTATGGTCGTCCGGGAATCTTATACAACGTGGCATCAGCCGGCTCTCAGGCTTACGTCGCACTAGCAAAGGAGTTTCTTGCCCATGGAGAAAAAAGCTCTCGGTAAAGGACTGGATGCCCTCCTGCCATCCACCACCTCGAGCCACGGAGCACCCGCGGTGGATATTCAACACCTGCGGATCACTGACATCGTTCCGAACCGATATCAGCCACGCCACAACTTCCCTCCCGGCGAGCTGGCCGAACTGACCGCTTCTATTAAGGAAAGCGGAGTCATTCAGCCGATCGTGGTCCGTCGCAAGGGTGATGGAATCTTTGAGCTGATCTCAGGGGAACGCCGGTGGCGGGCTTCGCGAGAAGCCGGGCTGGAAACGATTCAAGCGGTGATCAGGAACTGCAGCGATCAGGAGGCCCTGCTACTGGCCCTGGTGGAGAACCTCCAGCGCGAGGATTTAAATCCGATGGAAATCGCGCGCGCCTATGTGCGGATGATGAACGAATTCGGGCTGACCCAGGACGGTATTGCGCAGAAAGTCGGATGTGAGCGGTCTTCGGTGGCAAACTCCGTCCGCCTGACGAATCTCCATCCTGATGTACAGAAATTAGTTGAGAGCGGTGCACTTTCGGCAGGACATGCGAAGGTGATTCTCGCTCTGGAGTCTCCTGAGAGTCAGCTCCGAGTCGCGAGAGCGGTTGCCGCTCGCAAACTTTCGGTCCGACAGACGGAACAAGCCGTCGAATCAGTCCTCGGCGGCAGGAGTCGACGGCGGAGCATCACGGCGAATCCGCAATTGCGTGATCTTGAGGCTCAATTACGGAAAAGACTCGGGACCAAGGTAACGATTCATCCCCGAGGTCAGGGCGGGAAAATCGTCATCCACTATTTCTCCCAACCAATCTTTGATGGCATCGTCGAATCAGTCCTCTCGTAGCTCTTCTGTCCTCCATCCCTGAGCCCCTTCCTCCGGGTCACTGCCGGAAAAAAGCATATCTGTTGCATTTTTTTCGACCAACGCTAAATATCTTCTCTAGACAGACCGATACAGCATACAACGACAACCGACCCTATATCGGCACACTCGAAGAGAGGAGCGCTTATGTGGAAGCAGGATTCCAAGCATTCGAGGTCGGAGGACATCGAAGTCGACACGAGTGGATCGTCCTCGCAATCGACAAGACCGGAAGCCGACGACGATGTCAGCGCCTTTGTGGGAAAGGGCGTCGAATTCAAGGGCACGATTACCTACAATGGAACCGTTCGGATCGACGGCTTTCTCGACGGCGAAATCCATACCGAAGGGGTGCTCCTGGTCGGTGAAGAAGCCGTGGTCACGGCAAAAGTGACGGCAGGAACGATTGTGTGCAAGGGAAAGCTTACGGGGGAAATTGTCGCCAAAGAGAAGATCAAGCTCCGGGCTCCCGCTGTCATCAGCGGTGGGTTGAAAACGCCGATGCTCTCCATCGAGGAAGGCGTGCTTCTGAACGGCACCCTTGAAATGACTCCGAGCGTTCATGACGAGCATCGGGAAGCAACGCTGCATCCCGTGAGCCTGCCCGGACAGCCAGGACTCCGAAGAGCAAACGGCTAGCTGCCGATATGACATATTTATACGTAGGTATTAAACTTTCTTGCGAGGACGGCACCATTCTCTCCTCACGGGCCCTCGCCGTGAGAACCGCCGCCGCCTCGGTGAGTGAAAGGAGCGGGAGAGGCTAGTGTGGACCATCGGGGAAAAGCAGGCTCAAGCCGCCAGCGAGAGCGAGAACTTTACCTTTCTCGGTAAGGGCGTCGACTTCAAAGGGGTCCTCAATTTTGACGGGACCGTCCGTGTCGACGGACGCCTTGAGGGTGAAATTCATACTACCGGGACATTGATCGTGGGCGAGCATGCCGTGATCAAGGGCACCATTTCCGCCGGGGTCTTGATGACCAGCGGAAAGATAAACGGAACCGTGACGGCCACCGAGAGAATCCAACTACTCAAGCCCGCGGTGCTGATCGGAGATATCCGTACCCCCGCCATCGCGATTGAGGACGGAGCCCATTTCCATGGCATGTGCGACATGGGCGCTCATAAATGGGTCGATGAACAGCCCGCGCCGAACAAGAATGTCCATGATCTGAGCAACCACCGCAGCAAAGTCCGCTCCTCAGACCGCTAGCCCTTTCAGCGTCCCCCCGGTACAATACCGGCTCTATGGATCGTCCAACGGTATTGCTCGGAATGAGCGGCGGAGTCGATAGCTCCGTCGCCGCCGCGCTGCTCGTGCACCAGGGCTATGAGGTGCACGGCATCACCCTCCAAGTCTGGGAACATGAGGACGAAACCGCCGCCGTATCGAAAAAGTGGCAGGAGCGCGGCTGTTGCAAGATCGGCATCGCAAAGTACGTAGCTAAGACCCTGCGGATCTCCCACGAAGTGATCGATGCCCGCGAGACGTTCAGGACAGGCGTCATTGACGAGTTCCTGGAGGGATATGCCGGCGGCACCACGCCCAACCCCTGTATCCGCTGTAACGAGCGGGTAAAAATCAAGGGACTTATCGACCTCGCGCGCACCCGTCGCATCCGCCATGTGGCCACGGGTCATTATGTTCGCCTTCACACGAACAACGGAGCCTCGATCCTCTCTCGCTCCGCCGACCTGAAGAAGGATCAGAGTTACTTCCTGTATCGACTGGACCAGGAATGGCTGCCACAGCTGCTGTTCCCCCTCGGTGACATGCAGAAGTCAGAGGTGTGGCGGGAAGCCGAGGCGCTCGGCCTCCCCACGGAGGAGATGAAAGAAAGTCAGGAAATTTGTTTCGTCAGCCACGGGGACTATCGAACCTTCATCGAACGAGAACGACCTGAGGCAAAGAAGCCTGGCGCCTTCCGGGACGAGACGGGTCGATATCTCGGCCAACACGACGGGATTGCCTTCTACACACCGGGCCAGCGTCGCGGGTTGGGAATCGCCGCCGGAGAGCGCCTCTACGTCCATCATGTTCAGCCATCCACGAACACCGTGTTCCTGGGTCGGGAGGAGTCACTGCGTAGAACCTCTTGTGATGTGAGCGACCTCAACCTCTTCAAGTCATCCCTCCTCACGGAACCGACGGAGGCACAGGCGAAGGTTCGCTATGCCACACCGGCAACACCGGTCACGATCTATCCCTTGACTCCATACAGCCTTCGCATTCAATTCCACGAATCCCAAAGAGCCCTAAGCCCGGGTCAGTCCGCCGTATTCTATCGCCAGGATGAGCTATTGGGCGGCGGCATTATCCAGGCCGACTAGTTCCTCCCTTGTGGCCCTTCTTGCGCGCCGTCCGGTGCTCCACACCATGCTGCAGCCCGAACACCAAGGCGCATTCTGAGCCTGTTTGCCGCCCACCCTTCCCTTGACTTGTGGTTGAATCTTCTATAGCCTTCACCACAGTTTGTATCAACATTCCTCTGGCTCCATGGCTCAACGACCGCCATCGATCGCTCATCACGTCCTTTGAGGTCTTGAATGTTCGGCTCCTTCGGATGGATGGAATTGGTACTGATCCTGGCCATTGTCTTGATCGTGTTCGGCGCTGGTAAGCTGCCGCAGCTCGGAGAGGGCCTGGGCAAGGCGATCAAGGGATTTAAGAAGACCGTCCACGAACCGGACGCCATCGACGTGACACCGGCGGAGCAGTCCCAACAGGCCCACCCGCAGGCGGCATCGCAGCCGCACGTCGCCGCACAAACGGAAGCCAAGTCTCCATCCAGTGCGCCGACCCCACAACCGGGACAAGTGAAGCCGGGGTGAGCAGGCAGCGCCCGCGGAATGAGAATAAGGGCCTCGACGCAATCCGGTCTCATTGGCTGTGAACCATGTTTGGATTGGGCGCAGGCGAAATCTTAATCATCCTCATCATTGCGTTTCTCCTGTTCGGCCCGAAACAGCTACCGGAGGTCGGGCGACAAGTCGGCAAGGCGTACAAGAGTTTTCGGGACACAGCGGAAGATCTCCGTAAATCGGTGGAACCTGAGCTCAACATCCTTCAGCAGGAAGTGAAGATGGCCGAGCAGGACCTCCAGGCATCTATCAAGGAAACAGAAGAAGAGATCAATGCCACAGCTAAACAGCCAGCGGAGGAGCCTAAGTCCATCAGCAGTTCCGGCCAGGCCTGACGATTCGTGGCAGATGATCGGTAATGAGTGGAAGGCCTCCTGAAGCGAAGAGGGCTCGAATCTCCCTCTCTGTTAGTCCTCCAAGACAACAGCGTTCAACCTACCAATCTCCTTTCATGCTGAGTTGTGAACCCGTCCCGCAGGAACCGGAGTCTCGACCCGTCGTCGAGCGGGGAATGCCATCCGCTCATGCAGACCGCAAGCCGTGCTCTCATACCTCACCTTGGTCGGCCACATGGCCCATTTGCTTCGGTGCCGCCGTCATGGCGGCGGGCCTCTCCATTGCCACTGTACCGGCTGCTCACGCGGCCTTCGAGCTGCCGGAAGGTGAGAGAATCACCAACGTCATCGTCATCGGCCGTGGCATTCCCCAAAAGGAACAATACGAGCTGTTCGATCCGAAGATCGGAAAGAACTTCGACCTCAAGAATCTCTGGATACGCGCGGATCTCCGGGTTCGGCCTGAGATTCGCAACAACACCTGTTTCGGCGGTGGCATCGGACTCTCCGGGAATTGCAACATGGTGAACGCCGGTGGAACAGCTAACAGCCTAGCGGGTAAGGCAAACGACCAGTTCGTTCAACAGATGACCCGCTTGGGGATTGGATACGATCTCTCGCCGGACGTGAATTTTTACCTCGAATTCATCGATTCGCGCACATGGGGCGGGAACGGATCTCCCTTCGGCGCCGGAGGAGGAGGCAACAACGGAGATCCCTTGACCCACACCTGCGGCGCGACTCCCAACACAGGAGGCAGACCCAACTGTTCACTGGGAGTGCGAGCGGGCTACATGCTGGTGCGTAACTTTGCCGGGGTGAAGGGCCTGGGCCTCAAGGCCGGCCGACAGTATCTCGTGCTCGGTGATCAGAGCTTGTTCGGTCATTTTGACTGGGCCAATACGGGGTTCTCGTTCGATGGGGTCATGATGCAATACGGGACCAAGATCGTGGATTCCCAGTTCGGTTGGTTCCGGATTGCAGAAACCGACCTTCCCCAAGGTCAGCCCCTGGGCAGCGGTCAGCCGAATATTGGAGGGACGGGGCAGGCGGGAAACGCCGCAGGGGACGTGGACCTGTTTATTTTTCATAATCAGATCAAAACCGTCCCCGGATTCCTGATCGAACCATACTATGTCTATTACAAGAACAACCTCGGTGCGGGAGATGTTTCGGCCCAGGGCTTGGGCACGCCGAAGCATGGAGACCAGACCCGCCATATGGTTGGGGGCCGCATCGCGATGAAGAAGGGCGGCTTCGATCTGTCCAGCGAAGCGGTCTACCAGTTCGGTCAGATGGGAGATACACACATCCCGGGCTCGGCAGGGCCAGAAGCTTGCGGCCCGAACGGGACGCAGTACAAGTGTCTCCACATCAACGCCTGGGCAACCAGGAACTGGGTCGGCTACACAGCCTTTAAACTGCCCTGGAAGCCGCGGTTCGCCTTCAACTTCGATTATGCCTCAGGCGATGGTCGTGCCAACTGTACGTTGAATGCCGCGTATGGCGGGTGCCGCACCGCCAATACATTTGAAAATTTCTTTCCGACCAATCACATCCACATGGGCTACATGGATGTCATGGCCTGGAAAAACATGTTGAGTCTGTCGGCCAACTTGCAAGCCCGCCCCACTGAAAATGACCATCTCGAGATATGGTACACGAACCTGAATCTTGCCAACGCCCAGGACAACTGGTACCGTGCGAGCCAGGGCGTGTACGTGTTCTCCAAAGCGGGGAACACCAAAACTCATATTGGCGACGAAGTGGATTTCGTCTGGACCCATTTGTTCATGGACGGAAAATTGGCTTTCCAGGCGGCCTACAGCCACTTGTGGCCCGGAGCCTACATTTCAGAAAACCTGGGCCGCCACGCGGTCGCACAGGATTGGGCCTACGCCCAACTCTGGATCAACTTCTAGGTTCGTAGTCTACGGGGCTTGCTACCTTTTTCCATCGGTAGCGAGAGGGTAGGCGTTCAGCTTCTGACGACAGCGACTACCGCCCACTGCCAGCAGACAGTCATTTGAAATTTCCGGCTTTCACAAAGCGCTCCTGAAGCTCCTTGTACGTCTGTGTCACGGGAAACTGCGAAAACTCTTTCGGAAGGTGATCCGGCGGTCTGAAGAAGAAGCCGGCATCGGCTTCGCCCAGCATGGCGGTATCGTTGTACGCGTCGCCGGCCGCCATCGTAAAAAAGTTCAAGGATTTTAACGCGGCGACGCAATGCTTCTTCTGATTCTGCATCCGCATGTGATAGTTGACGATACGGCCCTCTCCGTCGACCTCCAGCTGATTGCAGAAGAGGGTCGGAAAGCCCAGCTGTCGCATGAGCGGGAGGGCGAACTGATAAAACGTGTCCGAGAGAATGATGACCTGGCAGCGCTCCCGCAGCCATCCGATGAAGTCCGCGGCTCCCTCCAGCGGGCCCATGTTCTCAATGACCCCTTGAATGTCGCTGATCTTGAGCGCGTGTCGATCCAGAATCGCCAGGCGCTGCTTCATCAGTTTGTCGTAGTCCGGCATCTCGCGCGTGGTGATTTTCAGTTCCTCAATGCCGGTCTTCAGTGCCACATTGATCCAGATCTCAGGAACCAGTACGCCCTCCAGATCCAAACAGGCCATCACAGGTTTCCGCATGCAGGCTTTCCTCCTCACTCGGAGAATGAGAAACTAGCCGGACACTGTCATCTGTCGGGTGCTTCGCTGCGATTCTGAAATGCCTGGCTCAGGAGCCGCCACGCCTTGTCGAGTCCCCGGTCGAGCAGCTGCGTGCCCGGCCAGGTCCGATCGTGCTGGGTCTGATGCCGTTCCGCCCACTCCAGGGCAACAGGAAGAGGAATCAGTCTCGCCGCAGTCCCAGTCAGTTCCCCCCACAGCAGTGCCAATACCGAGGTGATTCGTAGGGGCACCGCGATCGGCTCGACCGGATTCTTCACAATGTCCTCGCACCAGGCGGCCGGTGAAGTGACCAGCAACTCTCGACAAGCGGCCGGGCGTTCTTCGTAAATGGTGCAGAGTTCGTCCTCGAGGAACGGACAGGGCGTCCTCAAGGCATAATACCGCCGGTTGAGAGGCTCCAGCTCGTCATCGTCCGGGGGCCGTGCAGTTTCGCCCAATTCCATCAGTTGATGCCAGAGTCCATGGGAAAGCAGGAGGGATTGCGTCTGGGCCAATCGAGCCGAAAGGTGCTGCTGTCGATCGGCGGGCAGAGTTCGGACAAAGTTCCTCAGGGCAAAGGCTTCAGGTGCGGAGAGCGGAACCAGCATCCGACAACAGGCTGCGCAGCCTTTATGGCAGGAGACGGCCTTGCCGGTCGCGGTTGACCGGGCCTCCTCAAGGGCCTGTGCTTCTGCTCCTAACCGACGGATCAAGGGCACGATGGCGGTAACCGGGACGAATCCGGTCGGCGCCTCGATGGCCGTCGTCACTTGTCCGGCCGGCGTGTTCAGGGCGATCTCAAATCGTTCCGTCGCGTGGGTGGTCATGATCTCGGCGGCTTCGAGCCCCTTCGCGCTCGACCGTCATCATCATAGAGAAGGGTTCGCCGACCGGTCAACATCGCCCGTGACAGACTTCCGTCCTTGCCCCTCGGCACAAGAAACTTGATAATAAGCGTATGGACTTTCCCATCGTCCTCTCCGGTCATGTCATCGGACTTCTCAAAGAGTATATGCGTGACCTGGTGGACCAAGCCGCACAGGAGTCGCTCGCTCACGAGCAATTTGGTTTCAGCGCCACACCCTATCGGCCCGATCAGGCGATTTCCGATCTGCTCGCCCTCCTGGATGACCGCATCGAGTCCGAAGGGGTCCAGGTGGGCCTGCCGGAGGGCTTTCTCCATCACATGTGGAGCCTCTGCAATGAAGTTACGGCGCAGGTGTCGGACCGCGTCTGGATGGAAGGGAACATCGGCAGTCACATGGTCGGCAAGGCCAGGACCAGGGAGCTGACTTACCGAGCCTTGATCGACGTGATTGAATTGCGCGCGCGCGGGAGCAACTGACGTATGCCGGGCTGGCGGCTTATCGAGGAGCGCATTGTTTCAGCCCGGCAGTCTCGTGCCAGACATCCGGCTTACAACTCCCGCTTCAAGAATATTCGCATGAGAAGGGACGCTGTTCCGTCATCGGCGGGTATGTCTACCGAGGTCGAGCCGTCGCCGAACCGATAGGGCAGTACCTCTACGGCGACTACTAGAGTGGGGGAGATTTTCGCCATGCCGAGAACCCACGGGGGCGAGGCGGCCGCGAACCGCGCGTGATCCTCAAAACATCGTTTCGCATTGCCTCCTTCGGAGAGGATGAAAGCGGAGAGCTCTATGTAGTTGATCACAGTGGAGGCCCGTACCGAATCGCTCAACCGTGAACAGCCCAGCGAGGGATGCCTTCCCCACGATAACGCGGCGATCCCTGCCGCTTCTTCAACGACCACCCGGGGGGAAGGGGTGATGACCAACGGGACGATTGGCCGGATGCCGCAGAAAAGACAATACTGGTTGATGAAGTCAGAGCCTTCGGTGTTTTCGCTCGACGATCTGATGAACGCTCCCGCCCGAACCACCGGTTGGGATGGAGTTCGCAACTATCAGGCGCGGAACTTCATGAGAAGCATGTCCGTCGGTGACCAGGTGTTGTTCTATCACAGTAACGCCGACCCCCCGGCGGTGGTGGGGATCGCCGAGGTTGTCACGGTCGCCTATGCTGATCCCACGCAATTCGACGGAAAAAACAAGCACTATGATCCCGCGAGCAATCCGTCCAGCCCCAGATGGGACATGGTCGATATCAAGTACGTCCGGAGCTTCCCCCGCCCTCTGACGTTGGATGAACTACGAAGGGAAACCAGACTCAAGGGGATGGTCTTACTGCAGAAAGGGTCGCGTCTCTCCGTTCAGCCGGTCAAAGTCTCCGAATGGATGCATATCCTCAGTCTGGTCTGAACGACACCTCGACGTCGACTGGCCACGTTCACGTGCTAGCCTTCCCGTCGTCCATGTGGCGATGCTGCCAGTCCAGCCAGGCGTGACCGAGCTCGTGTGCGAGGATATAGCGGCGGCGGGTGACGGGAAGGCGCTTGCGAATATAAATGGTCTTCGTGTCGTCATCCCAGATCCCGTCGGCATTGGCATCACGCTTATCCATCTCGGCATCGGACAGCTGCCTGACAGAAATGCGGTAGCCGAACGGGAGCACCACTCTGCTTGGAATCCGCAACATCTTCTTTCTCTCTTTGACGATGGTACCCATTCGATGATCCCGCCTTTCTCGCTGTCAAGTTAGCCTACCACAACAGGCCCCCCTGAATGTCCATGAAAAACTGACGTATAATCAATGAGTTGCGATATTTCTATCAGAGAATGATTGGAAAATATTTTCATATAAACAGGTCTTCTGATGGTCTCTTCACGGGATGATTGGTGTATGATCGCCCCGGTGGAACCGGTGATCACCGAAGAATCGACCCAGCCCTACCCCGCCTCAGTCACACTGATTGGTGTGAAGATCAGGGATCGCGGGGAGGTGAAGAAGTTGGGTGCGGCAGGATATTCCTTGCGTCGTGGCGACCGCGTGTTGCTGGAGGTTGACGACGAAATCACCTACGGGGTCGTCTATACAGAACCCTACTCCACGCCCTTTATCCCTCCGATGCGAATGATGAAGTCCATTCTCGGAAAGGCCAATCCTGACGAACTGGCGTTGATCGGACGGCTTGAGCGACTTTCACAGGAAGCGTCGGCCTACTGTCGAATCAAAGCAGTGGATTACAAACTGCGGCTCAAGTTGGTGGAAGTTTACGGGGCCATGCAGAGCCGACAACTGACCTTTGTCTATACGGCGGACGAGCGAATCGATTTCCGACACCTCGTCCTCGATCTGGCCCGCCGATTCGGTGGGCGTATCGAGATGCGTCAGGTCGGGGTGCGCGACGAAGCCAGGCGCCTTGGGGGCATCGACACCTGTGGACTGGTGTTGTGCTGCGCAAGTTTCCTGACCGACATCAAACCGGTGACGGTGAAGCAGGCGCGCAACCTCGGCCTCCCGGTCGAGGATCCCAGACTGCTCGGTGTCTGCGGGCGACTCAAATGCTGCCTCATGTTTGAAATGATGGAGGCCCCGGGGACGGCACCCCAGGCCCAACGACTGATCACTCCGTCCAAACCCAATCTTCCTACTCCACCGACACGTCCGTCCTAGCGATTGCTCCAGCGGCATCGCGTAAGCCGCACCTTCCATTCCATTGATCCTCACGGAGGAAGAGGCCTGGCAGGTGTTGCTGTACGTGCAATCATTCGGACGGCAGTGATCATGGAAGCACGTTGCGCATGTTCAGCGGAGACCGACTGATCGGCGCGAACCAGTGCAGCCTATGGAATTCGCTGCCGGTCTGCAGCAGGGAGCTACAGGGTCTTCTTCGCGGCCTGCCGAGTCAGAAACGATTCCAGCGTCGCACGATCGCAGGGTGACAGCTCGGCAAAGGCGATGCCGGCCCGGTCCTGATGGGTCCAGATCACAGTCCCGGTCGCCCTGATGGGTTGGGCGTGGCCGGGGACCTCGAAGCGCAGCACGGCCGTGGTTCCGATCGGCAGCGGTTGGCCGAAGCGACAGACTGCCATCCCCCCGACACTGATGTTGCTTGTGAGACCCGCGGCATGAGTCCCGTGGGTCAGCGTGACCGGCGTCATTATCTCTACGCGAAAAGCCGTCCGCAGATCTGCGCCGGGGTTGAGTTTCCTCCGATCACTTTTCCCATAGACTCGATAGACCGCAGCGGACGGCGTTGCGTCCCCCAGGCTTACGGCCCCGATCTGATGCAACCAGAACCGCTCGTTGAGGTGCGTTGCAGTCGCTGCTGCGATCAGAATGCGGCAGGAGCCTGGACCGACGGTCGAAACGTCCGGTTCAGACTCCAGGCGTTCCAGTTGCGCGGCAAGATGCACCACGTCTCCCATCGTGGTGAACATGAGGGGTTCGGTGCGCCCCATGCATACGGCCACCACCTCGCCGGTTGCCACTCCCACACGCAGATCGATCGTCGGAAATCTTCGGTGATGCCATCGGCGATTCAAGCCCTGCAACATTTCGCCCATGGCCAGAGCGCAAGCCACTGCCTGTGATGCATCCCGCCCGATGTCGTCGGATTTCAAGCGGGCAAAGGGCACGCCGAAGTTGGCTTTCAGTGCGTCGCCGAAGTATCCATCGACCACACCACCATGATCGACGATCACTCGGGCCATTGCTTCCATGTAGTCATTCGTCCACTCCATCACGACCCTGGCATCCAGGGTCGTCGCGCGAGCCGCGAAGCCGCGCATATCGGCGAAGAGGACGGTGGCTGTCAGTGTTTGTGAATGCAGTTGCCCTCCAGGCAGAAACTGCTCCCGATCGCGCCAGATCGCCTCGGCAAGATCCGGATGGACATGACGCGACGATAGTTGCTGGACGAACCGCCGTCGCTTTCGCGCACGCATGACGGCCAGAGCCACAGCGACAACGCGAGTCCACAAGTGGACCGATCGCCGAGTGATGGTGTGCAGGGTCTCCATAAGAGCGCTGAGCCG
>JBQTIO010000088.1:0-9975 GCA_052388075.1 Nitrospiraceae bacterium | reverse complement strand
CGTAGCTCTCGGCAATGGCCCGACAATGCTTGGCATGCTGTTTGGGTTCGGTTTTCCCATGGGGCTCCGAATGCTTCTCATAGGATTCGGCCGTCGTCTCCCACGCCTTCGCCTTTGCTCTCAGCTCCTGCGCCTGGTCGGCGTAATAGGTAGCCAGTCCATTATGATCGTTCGCGTGAATCATTCGTTGAACAGATGTCTCCGCACAGCCTGGCAGCACCAGGACCAACCCGACCGCGAAGAACATGGACGCGCATCGACCGTCCGACATGGCAGCCCTCCTTTGTTGCCGGTGAACCAGTTCACATTCCTCGCGTTGCGGATGACCGCATCTGATTCTCTCGTCGTTCCTTCCACCACCGCCACATGACATAGACGGACGGAACGACAAACAGCGTAAGGATCATGGCGGAGAACACCCCCCCGACCATCGGGGCGGCCAGGCGCTTCATCACATCCGCCCCGGTTCCCGTCGCCCACATGACCGGAATTAGACCGAGAATGTTGGCGAGACCGGCCATACTCATCGGCCGGATGCGTTCCACGGCGCCGGCGTGCACGGTTTGGATGAGATCCTCAAGCGATCTCAATTGCCCCGCCGCCTTGCGCCGCTTGCAGGCTTCATCGAGATAGGCCAGCATGACGGCGCTGGTCTCGGCGGCCACTCCAGCCAACGCGATGATTCCCACCCAGACGGCAATGCTCATGTTGTAGCCGAGCCAGACCATGTACCACATGCCGCCGACCAGGGAGAGCGGCACCCCCAGCATGACCATGAGGGTCTCCGCCACGGAGCGAAACGTGAAGTAGAACAGCACGAAAATGATCGCGACGGTCAACGGGACAAAGATCGTGAGCCGCTCCCTGACCCGTTGCATGAACTCGTACTGGCCGGACCAGGCGAGCGTGTAGCCGGGAGGCAACGTGACTTTCTCCCGCACCACCCGTTTGAGATCGTCCACATACCCCCCCACGTCCCGACCGACCATGTCCACAAACACAAATCCGGCCAGCATGCCATCCTCGTCGCGGATCATCGGTGGACCTTGCAGGAACCGAAGCGTGGCCAGCTGCGCGATGGGAACTTGCACGCCGGTCGGTGTCGCCACGAGCACGCGGCGCAGCTTTTCCGGATCGTCCCGCAGCTCACGGAGATACCGCACATTGATGGGATAGCGTTCCCTCCCTTCGATCGTGGTAGCGATGTTTTCTCCGCCGATGGCCGTCTCGATGATTCGCCCCACATCCATGACTGTCAATCCATAGCGGGCGATCTCATCACGGTGAATATCGAAATCAAGGAAATATCCGCCGGAGACGCGTTCCGCGTAGATGCTCCTCGTGCCGGGGACATCCTTCAAGACCATCTCCAAATGTTTTCCGATCCCCTCAATCTGCTTCAGATCCGGCCCGAAGATCTTGATGCCCACCGGCGTCCGGACCCCGGTCGTCAGCATATCGGTTCGGGCCTTGATGGGCATGGTCCACGCATTGGTCACGCCGGGAAATTGCAGTGCCCGGTCCATTTCATCGACCAGGCCTTCATAACTGAGGCCCGGTCTCCATTGCGCCTTCGGTTTCAGTTCGATGACCGTCTCGATCATGCTGAACGGCGCGGGATCGGTGGAGGTGTCCGCCCGGCCTGCTTTGCCGAACACCCTTTCCACTTCCGGAAATTCTTTCAGCTTGCGGTCCATCTGTTGCAGCAACATGGAGGCCCCGGTGACCGAAATACCGGGGAGCGTGGTTGGCATATAGAGGATCGTGCCTTCATAGAGCGGCGGCATGAACTCCGTGCCCATCCGCTGGAACGCCGGGATGACCGTAGCCGTCAGCCCGACCGACACCACCACGACGGCTACCCGATGCTGCAACGCCAGCCGCAGAACAGGCGCATAGAGTCGTTGCAACAGACGGCTCACGGGATGGCGCTGCTCGGTGATGATGCGTCCGCGAACGAGTAGGGCGAGCAGGGCCGGAATCAACGTAATCGCGAGGAACGCGCTCGCGGCAATGGCCAAGTTCTTCGTCCAGGCGAGCGGCTTGAAGAGCCGACCTTCCTGTTCTTCCAGCGTGAACACCGGCATGAACGCGATGGCAATCACGAGCAGCGAGGCGAAAATCGCGGGGCCCACTTCCTTCGCCGAGTCGATGAGGACCTGGGTCCGGTCCGGAAGGGGGACAGGCAACTTTTCACCATGAAAAGTAGCCTGTCCCCTTTCCCATTCCTCGAGTCGCTTATGGGCGTTATCCACCATGACGATCGCCGCATCCACCATGTCGCCGATCGCCACGATGATCCCTCCGATCGACATGATGTTCATGCCGATGCCCATCAGGTACATGGGGATGAAGGAAATCAGCACGGCCAACGGCAAGGTCACAATCGGCAGCAACGCCGAACGAAGGTGCAGCAGAAATCCGACGATCAACACGCTGACGACGATCAGTTCCTCGAGGAGATTCTCGCTGGCCGTGGCGATCGACTCCCGGATCAGGTCGCTGCGATCGTACGTGGAAACCACTTTCACCCCCTTGGGCATCGAGGGTTCCAGCTCCTTGAGCTTCCCCTTGATCCGTTCGATCACCGCCAGCGCGTTTTCTCCGAACCGCATGATGACGACTCCGCCGACCACTTCTCCTTTTCCATCCAATTCAACCAGCCCGCGCCGCATTTCGGGGCCACGCCGAACCGTGGCGACGTCGCGCAGTAAAATGGGCGTTCCGTTCGAATCGACGCCGACCGCGATCTTCTCGATATCACCGACCGACTTGATATAGCCTCGTCCGCGAATCATGTACTCGATGCCGGAGAATTCCACGACACTCCCTCCGACATCTTCGTTGCTCTGCCGAATGGTCTCAACGATTTGTGGGAGTGAGAGCTTGTACGCGAGGACTTTGGTCGGATCCAGGTTGACCTGATATTGGCGGACAAAGCCGCCGACGCCGGCCACTTCGGCGACGCCATCGACGCTGAGCAGCCAGTAGCGCAGATACCAATCCTGGAACGATCGCAACTCGGCGAGATCGTGCCCGCCGCTCTCATCGATCAAGGCGTATTCAAACACCCAGCCGACCGACGTGGCATCCGGCCCCAACTGCGGCATTACGCCGTCGGGAAGCCGGCCTGCAAGCTGGTTCATATATTCAAGGACTCGGCTCCTCGCCCAGTAAATGTCCGTGCCATCCTTGAACAGGACGTACACATAGGAGAAGCCGAAGTCGGAGAAACCGCGGACGACTGTCACTTTGGGAGCGGACAGGAGCGCGGTCACGATCGGATAGGTGATCTGATCCTCGACCAGATCAGGAGAGCGGCCCGGCCATTTGGTATAGATGATGACCTGCGTGTCCGAAAGGTCCGGGATAGCATCCACCGGTGTGGTCTTCATGGCCCAGAGCCCAGCTGCGGCAAGGCCGAACACGAACAGGAACACGATGAACCGGTTCCGCGCGCTGAAATCGATGATGCGCTCAACCATGATTTACCTGCGCGACGTGCGTGAAACGCGCGAGAAGCGGGACGCGCAAGAGCACGGATCAGCCAATCCGTCTGATTCGTACATTTCGCGCTTTTCCCGCCTCTCTCGCCCGTCTCGCGTTATTTCATCCCCGGCATCCCGCCCATGCTCTCAATGACGGACTTGAGTCGGCTTTCGCTGTCGATCAAGAAATTCGCCGAGGTCACAATGTGCTCGCCTTCTTTCAGCCCTGCCAGCACTTCAGACCACTCCCCGGTCTTCACGCCGGTCTTGATCAGGCGCGGCTCAAGCTTCCCGGCGCCATGGTGAAGAAACACGACCTGTTTCTGACCGGATTCGATGATGGCTTCTTGCGGGATCGCGAGCTTGGTGCCGAGACTTACTCGCAGCTCGATATTGGCATACATGTCGGGCTTCAATTTCTCGTCGTCATTGTCGAGTTCCAACCGGACCTTCGCGGTGCGTGTATTGGGGTCCAACGTGGGATAGACGAAACCCACGTGGCCGGTCAGGACCGTGCCCGGGTCGTAGGAGAGCGTGACGGCGGCTTTCTGCCCGGTCTTCACGAACGACAGCTCGTATTCATAGATATCCGCCAAGAGCCAGACGTGCGAGAGATCCGCAATGGTGTAGAGTTCCTGCCCGGGGTCGATGTGGGCCCCAGCTAGCGCTTCCTTTTTGAGGACGGTGCCGGTGATGGGTGAATGGATCGGCAGAGTCTTCAGCACCTTCCCAGTCTTTTCGAGTTCCCGGATGTGATCGTCCGTGATATCCCAAAGCTGAAAGCGTCGTTTGGTCGCTTCCAGCAGGTCCTTTGACCCCTGAGCCACTTCCTGGAATTCGCTCTCACCCATTTGCTTGCGGCCTTGCAACGCCAGGAGATATTCCTCCTGACTTGCGACCAGATCGGGACTGTAGATCGTGAAGAGCGGCTGTCCTTTTTTGACATGATCCCCCGTGGCACTGACGAACAGCTGCTCGAT
The DNA here is from genome assembly GCA_052388075.1 of Nitrospiraceae bacterium. Lineage (GTDB taxonomy): Bacteria > Nitrospirota > Nitrospiria > Nitrospirales > Nitrospiraceae > Nitrospira_D. The sequence goes on along the minus strand of JBQTIO010000088.1, from coordinate 5,507 downwards.
CCACCCGTGAAACTTGATCGTGACTTTGGCCAGTCTCCGTTCGTCGACCGCCACGCGCCCGACCGTCCGGATGACTTTCTCCAAAGGACGACGCGCCACCTGCTCGTACTTCACGCCGATCGTTTGGAGTCGTTCCGGTGGGATGGTCACGATGCCTGGGACGCCTTCTGACTCGAGGGAAGACTCAGATCCGACGGGCTTTTTCGCCTGTGCCGGTTTCTTCCCCTCTTGCTTTTCCATCCCCGGCATGTCCATCCCGGCCATCTCATCCTGCCTGGACTCCGCCAGCTGGAGGATTCCTGGGCGCGACATGAACCACACGAGACCCACCGCTACCAGGATGAGAAGCGCACTTATTCCAATGAGAATGCGCCGACTCATGAGCCCGGTTTCCTTTCCGACAGCGGGCCGCCTAACGGCCCCCCGGTTACGGCCTCGAGCCGGGCGAGCGCTTTCTCGTGGCTCACCATCTCGCCATGGAGTTCAAGCTGGCTATCCTGCAGAGTCAACAGACTGTTGAGCAACGTCAGAAAGTCCACCTTGCCCACCGCATAGCTGGCTTGCGCCGCCTGCAGGCCCAGCGTGGCCTGCGGAATAATCGCGTCGCGCAAAATGGTGATCAGCCGCTCGGCCCGCTGGGCTTGCACGAAGCTATCCTTCACTTGGAACAGCAGGTCCTGACGAGCGGCGGTAAAGTCTTCGCGCGCGCTTTCGAGGATGGCCAGCGCTTCCCGCACGCCTTGCTTCTGCTTCGTTTCATAGAACAGCGGGATCTTGATACCCACCATCACCTGGTAGCCGTTGTCATTGATGCGATCGTTCCGAAGTCCCAAGGCCGTGATATCGAAATCCGGATAGTACTGCCGCTTGGCCAGCGAGACGGACCGTTCCGAGCGATCGATACTCTTTCCCGTCGCCAACAACGCTGGGGAGAATTCTTCAGCGCGGCGGCTGAGTTCCTGCAATGGGATCGTCAGAATCGTGGTTTGGACTTCTTCCGGCGTTCCCAATGCGCCAGTTGGCGGACGATTTAAGAGACGATTGATGGCTGCATGGAGACTCTCTTTTTCTTGATCCAGCACCGCCAACCTATCGAGAACACGTGAAATCTCCACTTGCGCTCGGAAGACATCCTGCTGTGTGGCTTGGCCGACGCTGTACCGTGCTTTGGCCGTTTTCTCAAACTGCATCAAGAGCGCTTTGTTCTTCTCGACAATTTCGATGCTCTTATGTACGAAGTGCAGGCTGAAATACGCCTCTTTCAACGACGCGATGAGCCTCAGACGGGTGGCGTTGAATTCCTGCTCCATCCGGTCGACCTCGCTTTGCGCCACCTCGCCCTTCAATCTGAGTTTCCCCGGAAACGGAATCTCCTGCCCGATTCCATACATGGCTCCTTGGAACGGTTCCACCATCGGCATCCGCTGGTAGCCGAACTGAAGCGTAGGGTCTGGGAGTGTCTGGACTTGCGGTACGACGGCCTTGGCTGCTTCCCATCGTTCTCGGGCCGCCTTAATTTCAGGACTCCGGGCAGCCAGTTCTTCGATGAGACTCCGGAGAGCAATCCGATCGTCACCGGAGGCCGTGTGGACACCGCTATCCGAACGTGTGGTACCACTACTCTCTTGTGCTCCACTGACCCACAACGGACTGAGACCTACGACAGCAAACGTGAAGACGGAGAAGATCCATGACGGAATATGTACAAGTGATCGTGTCACGGCAGCACCTCCAGGTAAGCGCATGGAACAAGCGAAGCGGCACCGCTCAACGTCCGACGATGAGTGGTCCGTGAACAAACTGGAGGTGTGGAATCAGATCCGGAGGACCGAAAAAAAACCTATAGGGATGGAGGCAATGGAACCGGCACGGCTCCGGGACCACTGCGCGGGGACAGAAGACACTCTCTGCACTTCGTCGAGACCGAACACGTTCGGCCCATGATCAACCGCGACGACCGCGCCATTTTTCACTTGGCGTTCCTTCGACGACGTCACTGATGTCGGACACATGATCGTCCGATCCATCGGGCAGGCCATACTCTCGCTCACCAAGCTGGTGGTGGCTTCTGCCTCCCAGAGATCGGGTAGGGTACACATCGTCCCGATCACCTGACAGAAGGTGAAGAAAACCGCCAGGGCGACGGATTGCGTATGAAATCCTTGAAACATGGGACCGGCGGTGCCTCTTCAAGACCTGTTCAACTTCGACTAGCAGTCTCCAGCATCCCAAACGCGTCTGTCAAGACTGACTCAGCTCAACTCTGCCATGTAAGCATTGACGATGCCAGAAAGGCGAGGGAACCAATTCCTCGCGAATTCCGTTGAATTCCTCAATATTGTGCGACCTGCTAGTTCGCACCTCGCACCTCATGATGCCATGTCGTTGAGGCATTTCGGGACACCCGCCCACCTGATACCTGTGGCAACGTGCGCCCCGCTTTACCCCGTCCGGCATCGAGATTCTTCTCCTGGGACAATGGTCACTGTTCATGCAACCACAAACGGCCAGGACATGATCATGGGTAGCTCACTATTTGGAGGCGTCCGAAGCTCAGTAGGCGCCCGCCGGCGGCAGGAAAGGTCGTCATTGATCTCGAAACAACAGGAAGTACCCGAGCGCGACCGCGATCGCCTGGACCAGGATCAGCCAACGCATGATTCCCCATCGGGTCTCCGATTGGCTATCCTTCATTCGTCGCTGCAGAGCGGGCTGGGACATAATGTAGATTGCCACCAGCTCTCTCGCTTCCTCCACACCGAGGTTCCGCTCCAGCCGAAGCTGCTCGATCGCTTCGCTCCTCTCGCCACGCCACAGCGCCTCAAGAGCCTTTTGTGGAAGATCAGGTACACGTCCTGGTATGTGCGTCATCGTGAGGCCGAGTTTACCAGAAAATATCCCCTCTCGTCTCCCCGCCTAGTACGAGCACCACCATCCTCCTTCTCACCTCCCTTCCATCTCCTTCACCACGAGAGCGGCATCATCGATCCCTGACCGCGCGCATCGAGGGAGCACATTCCCATCGTGCGGCCTCGGCGAGCAAGCAACGGACCTGACATCCGCCTCATTCCTCCTTCCACTTCACCCTCTCTAGCGGGTGGGAGGGTGGAGCATTTCGGTGGCGGCATGGCGAGCATGCGCTGATCGGAGCAACCTCCAGCGTGCGACGGCATTGCGCCACCTTGGCGCAGTGTTATAGGAGCACGCGGCGCCAATGTACCTGTTCAATAGATCAACAAGTAATCGACGCATTATGGCGCCACTGAAATGTTCGTCTGCCCGCCCGCGCCTCCACTATACCCATTCCGACGCATACTCCTTCCCCGCCTCCTTTTCGGCAAACCATCCATAGAGTGCCGGCAGCACGACCAGCGTCAGGGCCGTCGAGGTAAAGAGTCCGCCGATGACCACGGTCGCGAGCGGGCGCTGCACCTCCGCCCCGATCCCTTGGGCCAGCGCCAGCGGCAGAAGTCCGAGCAGCGTCGTCATCATGGTCATAACGACCGGACGAAGACGCAGGCTGCAGCCTGTCAGAATCGCCTCGTCCGTCTGTCGTCCTTCGTGGCGCAGCTGGTTGATATAGGAAACGAGTACAATCCCGTTCCCCACCGCAAGTCCAAACAGTTCGATGAAGCCGATGGAGGCCGGCACGCTCAAATATTGCCCGCTCAACCAGAGCGATACGAAGCCACCGATCAAGGCGAACGGCAGGTTGAGAATGATCAACGTGGCGTAGCGCAGGGAATGGAATGCCCAGAAGAGGAGGAAAAACACGAGCCCCAGCGTGATCGGCACGACGATCAACAGCCGCGCGTTGGCCCGCTCCATGTTCTCGAAGGCTCCGCCCCACGTGATTGTGTACCCTTCCGGCAGCCGGATCTGCGCCGCCAGCTTCTTTCGCCCTTCATCCACGACGCCGCCGATGTCCCGGCCGACGACATTGAAGCCGATGTAAATGCGGCGTTTCACGTGCTCGCGACTGATGCGGAGCGGTCCCTCGCGCATCTCGATCGTGGCGAGATCGCTCATCGGGATCATGGCACCGGACGCCGACTTCACCCGGATCTCCCCGACACTCGCGACACTGTTCCGGTACAGTTCCGGAAATCTCAGGATGAGCTGAAACCGGCGCTCGCCTTCGTACACATGGGTCGCCGGTTTACCGCCGATCGCGGTGGTGATGATCTCCTGCACGTCGGCCACGTTGATGCCGAAGCGGGCAATCTTCCGCCGGTCGATGTCGATGGTGAGATAGGGCTGGCCGGCAATTTGTTCGACCTTGACGTCCTTGACCCCGTCGATCTGCTGCACGAGGCCGGCGATTTCCTCCGCCTTGTCCCGCAACACATCGAGATCGTCCCCGAACAGCTTGATCGCGCACTCCGTCCTGATGCCGGAGATGAGTTCGTCCACCCGTTCCTGAATCGGCTGGCTCATGAGGACGGAGATGCCGGGAATCTCCGCCAGTTTTCTCCTGATGGCGTCAGTCAATTCCGGCTGGGTCGCGGCGGTCTTCCACGTGCTCCGCTCACTCAGCGACACGATCGGGTCGCTCTCGTTCGGTTCTTCCGGCCCAAGCGCGATGTCGGGCCGCCCGATCTTGCTCACGGTCATCCGGACCTCAGGAAATTCCAACATCGCCTTATGAGTCTGCTTCTCCATCTCGATGGACTCCGGCAGCGAGACACTGGGCAGGCGGACGACCTGGGGGGTCAGGGCCCCCTCCTCGAGAATCGGAATGAATTCCCTCCCCACCTGCGGAACGATCACCAAGCTGAGGAGGATCAGCGTCATGGAGCCGGCCAGCACGAGGCCGCGGTTCCGGAGCGTCCACCGCAGCACCGGCAGATAGCGCTGTTTCATCCAGTGCGTGAGACGGGTTTCCTCCGGATGGTCCCCGCGCAACAGGAGAGAGGCAAGAACCGGCGAGAGCGTCAGCGTCACGACCACCGAGGCCAACAACGCGATGACGAGCGTGTAGGCCAGCGGCGCGAACATCTTTCCTTCCATGCCATGGAGGGTCATGAGCGGTAAGAACACCACACTGATGATCAGAATGCCGAAGAGGATGGGACGGCCCACTTCTTTCGTGGCGCGCAGGATCACGTCGAGTTGGCCCTTGCCGACCCCGCCGCTGTTCTGCGCGAGATGGCGGTACACGTTTTCGACGACAACCAGCGACCCGTCTGCGATCTCACCGATCGCGATGGCAAGCCCGCCGAGCGTCATCAAGTTGGCTGAGAGCCCGAACCGTTCCATCACGATAAAAGTAATGAGCGGAGTGACGATCAATGTCGCCGTCACGACGACGGCACTGCGCACGTGGCCCAGAAAGAAAAAGAAGACGAAGACCACCAGCACGATCCCTTCGATCAGGGCGTCGCGCACCGTGTGAATGGCGGCGTTGACCAGCTCGATGCGATCGTAGTAAGGCATGATCTTCGTGCCGGCGGGAAGGATGTGACTTCGGTGCAGATCCTCCACTTTCTCCTTGACCGCTTCGACCA
>JBQTIO010000087.1:0-4374 GCA_052388075.1 Nitrospiraceae bacterium | reverse complement strand
CACGGTGGTGCCTTCGCCGGGGGAGCTGCCGATGGCGATCGACCCCCCGTGCTCTTCGACGATCTTTTTCACCGTGGGGAGCCCCAGACCGATCCCTGACCGTTTGGTGGTGAAAAAAGGCTCGAAGACCTTGTCGACGATTTCAGCTGGAATGGGAGAGCCGTCGTTCTTGATGAGGATCTGCACTTCGAATCCCCGTCCGGCTCGGTGCTGCGTCACCTGGATATGGAGATGGCCGCCTGGTGTCATCGCCTCGCCGGCATTCTTGAAAATGCTCAAGAACGCCTGTTGGAGTTTCGCTTCATCTCCACGCACGGGGGCGATGGCGTTGGCGTAGTCTTTGGTGACATGGATACGGGTCGCTTCGAGGTCCGTCCCCACGACCACGAGAGCGCTCTCCAGAATCTCGGGGATTCGACAGAGATGTCGGTTGAGTTCCAAGGGCTTGGCGAAGTCCAGGATCTCGTTCAGAATCGCCTCAATCCGAATGAGATCGCGCATGGCGTTCTCGACCCGCGTCTGCGGATCGAAATCGAGGATGCCCTCGCCGGTGACCTCTTCGAGTTGTGCGCGGATGGACGCCAGCGGTTCCCGGATTTCAGTGGCAAGGAATGTGCTGAACTCTCCGATGGCGGCTTGGCGTTCCTGTTTTCGAATAATCGGCTCGGAGGGCATCGGCACCGGCTGGTAAGCGAGTGGCTCGCCAGCGTTGGCTGCCGGTGCGGGTACAGGGGCGGGGGCCCCGGGGGTCTGTAGGAGATCAGCCAACTTGAGGATGATGGGTTCCAGGGTGCGGGCATCGGTGGTTTGATAGCGCTGCGGTTCCTTCGACCCCAACGTGAAGGTCCCGCCGACCTGGCCGCGGACGAAGAACGGAACGACCAGGGAGGAAAGAAACCGATCCTTGAAGAGGTGTTTGTGATCGAGAAATCGGCCCTGGGTCGAGGCAAGGTCATGATCGACGCGCGGCTTGCGGTGCCGGACCGCCCATCCGGCGGCTGAGCTATCGAGCGTCAGGCGCTGACCCGGTTTGAGATCCTTCTTGGCATCTTTAGGGTCGCTCTTAGCGTCCCCGGCGATTCCCAATACTTCCACATTTCCGGCGAGCGGATCGTAGTAGCAGGCCCAGGCGCGATCGTATGCGACGAACTGGTTGGCTTCGGCCAGGACAGCTTCGATTTTTCCCTGCAGCTCCGGCGATGAATGCGCGGTCAGTGCAGGAAACATGTCCGCTCCGGTTTGCTGAGCGGGGAGCGGTTCCTGCGTCACATACGGTCGGCTCATCACCGCGGTGGTATTGAAGAGCCCTTCGCGATCGAGCGCTTTGGTAATGCCGTCACTGGCCTGCTCCAGGAACGATTTTTCCTTTTTGGCGAAGGTCGAGCCTTCTTTCCGTCCGATGACGAGGTGTCCGTAGACTCGATTGAGGTGGCGCAGTGGGATGCTCAGCAAGGACTTGGCACCCGGTGTGATCAATCGCAGGCGAATGGTTCGTCCGCCGTCCGGATCATGAGCCGCCGGGGTCAACGTGACAGTCTGAGTCGACAGGGTGCGGAGGATCGCTTGAACCTCTCTGGAGGAAAATCCGCGCGACGCATGTTCGACCAGGGGACCCTGCTCCTGATGGAAGATCGCCACTAACGCCGAATCCGCCCCAATCTCATTGAGCGCAGAATTCAGCGTCCGCTGAAGATGGGTTTCCGGTTTTGGTTTCGGCTGAGGTGACGGAGTGGTCATGGGTTCAAGCGTGACACCGCGGGCGCATTGTAGCCGGAACATTCGTGAATATCTACTCTGTCGTCCGATCACCCGCTGACGCCCCGCGTGCCGTTGCGGGACGCGTCAATCAGGATTGATGATCTTTGGAGAACGGTGGGTTTCCATCGGCGGCTCGACGGGACGGGGGGCGTCCATCCAGCCATTGAGGAGGGTCGTGACAATACTGATCACCAGCGCCCCCCCGATGGCGGACCAGAACTCCGAAACTGTGAACCCTTTCACCAGATAGGCCGTTAATTCGAGCAGCAGCGCATTCAACACGACCAGAAACAGTCCCAACGACAGGACGATCAGAGGCAGAGTCAGGACGAACAGGATCGGGCGGAGGATGACATTGAGGATGGTCAGCACCAGCACGGCGGCGATGCCGGCAGAGAGAGTGTCCGCTTCCAGTCCTGGGATCGTCGCGACGGCCAAAAAGACGGCCACGCCGGTGATCAGGACTCGCGTGAGGGCGCGGCGTATCCCGCCGTGAAACGGCGATTCCTCGATCACGCGCGCGAAACGAATCGTGGCCATGGGCAGCGACTCTACGGGGTAACAGCCGGAGTATTCTTCGCGGCCGAATAGTGAACGATCGTAGCGGTCAGGATTTTATTCTCTTTCGTCGCTTCGATAATCACACGGTCCCCCACCGCCGGCGGCTCGGTCGATTTCGGATCGTTTTTGTCTTTGAACAGAACTTGTTTCGTGAGTTTCACCGAAACCGCCGTTCCTTTGGGCGTTCTGACTTCAATGTGTTTCTCATCGATCGCGGTCACGGTGCCAAGTACGTGCTGGGTGCTGGCATGTGCGCTGGCTGCCAGCGACAACAGGAAGAATACGAACAGAAACAGACGCGAGACCATGGTCCATCATACTCCTTGTAACTGGCCAAAGTTAGTGCTGATGACGGACGCCGGATGTGGTCCCGGAAGGATCGTTGCCGGGAGGGAGGTCGGCCGGTGAAGCCTCAGATTTGCGTTGATGCGTCGTTTTCGGATTCAGCGCTTTCATCTGGTTCAGCTCCTCCTGGGTCAGCTGCGGCAAATGCCGGATGAAATGCACAAGCTTCCAGCTTTCCAAATCCTTGTCCGGATCTCCTTCGCCCCAGGCCGGCATGGCGGTGAAGCGGATGCCGTTATGAATAATGAAGAACAAGGCTCCATCGGACATTGACTGCGTGTCCTTGAGGCGCAGGTCGGGCGCTTTGGGATAGACGTTCTGTCCAATCGGGGTTTGGCCGCTGCCGTCGTTGGCGTGACAGCTCGCGCAATGATCGGCGAAATGCGCGAGCGACTCTTGCAGCACTGTGCGGCTCACCGGGACAGGATTCGGAACGTTCCGCCGTTCAATCGGAATGGCCAGAGCGCGGATCTGTCGTGCCAGCATCACCTCGAGCGGATGCGGCTGGATCTTGGCACTGAAGCCAGTGGTCAGGAGTCGGTACCCCATCCAACCGCCGCCAGCACAGACCAGGAGAAGCGCCAAAGCCAATAGCGAGAACAATATTCTGCGCATCGGCGGGAACCATCGCGTGCTGTTCACTATACAAACTCCGACGGACGATTGCCACTGGGCCATAGGGAGATGGACGCGGTCACAGATGAGCCAAGCGGACGATCAGGGTCGCGAGCACCGGCAGGTGCATCAGGAGCCCGGTCATGCCCATGAAGGATTCACCGATCCAGAAGGTCATCCCGAGATTGAAGGCCAAGACTCCATAGTAGAGTCCGATTCCTAAGAGGAGCCGAGGCCTGATCGAGGGAGGAAGGTGGAGCGTCGGCAACCGGCGTTCGAGCGGAAAATAGATGGCGAGGGATATCAGTCCGACGACAGCCCATCCGACATAGTTTGCCATCGGCACGCCGAAGTGCATGCCCGGGTCGGGGTAGTAGTAAATCTTACCGAGGAACCAGCGGTCACCGCGAAGGGCCACGGGATCAATCACCATGTCGATGAAGGCGAACAGGAAGGCGGTCAGCCAGAACACAGGCCAACTCGTGCGTGCATCCGGATCAAACCGTAGCCATGTCGCTCCCAACGGTGCGGGACGCGGGGACTGCTCAATAGGAAGGAGTAGTCCGAGCGCGACGCAGTAGGCGGCGTAGAGGAGGAAGCTGAACGAAATCGAGTCCACGAAGGGAACATTGGAGAAATACAGTTCTTCTCCGACCGTGGAGCCGTTATAGAAATACCAGCCGAATGGAATGCCGGTACGAGTTGAGGAGTACTCGCACGCAAACGCCGTAGCCCAACTGATCAACCAGAAGCGCCAGGTCCGTGCCCAGCCGATCAAGCGGATGGCGGCAAACAGGAAGGCAGCGAGAAACACAAACACGTAGGGACGGAAGACGATGGTTTTCAGAAAGAGGGTGAGAACGTCCATCAATGTTAAATGTTGAATGAGGAATGTTGAATGAGGAATGTTGAATCAGCCCAGACGAATTAACATTGAACATTCAACATTGAGCATTCCCCGTCATGCGTAGCCATGATCTCGAAACCATCGCACCGCTTTCTCAAGCGCGACTTCCGGGGGTGTCTGGGGGATGCCGAGTTCGCGAACGGCCTTGCTGCAATCGTAGTGCATCTTGTACTTGGCCATCTTGACCC
>JBQTIO010000086.1:0-27854 GCA_052388075.1 Nitrospiraceae bacterium | reverse complement strand
GCTCCGCCCCCACGAAAGGGGGATTCATCCTGGAAGGAAGGCCCGTCTAAACTGGGCCACCGTGGAACCGACACGTCCCTACCAGCGCGAGCACTATCGCGTGCCACTTCCCATCACCTATCCGGTCATGTTCTCCGTTGCGGCGATGATCGGCGAAGGGAAGGTCACGAACCTCTCGGTATTCGGCTGCGCCATTGAGTGCAGCGACGTCGTGCCCGAACAAACGAAGTTTCTCGTGCGGCTGATCCTGCCCGATCAGAAAGAATCGCTCCCGATCGAAGGTGCCGAGGTCCGGTGGGTGAGGGGAAAGCAGGTGGGGCTTCGATTCGGTCAACTGGCGCGGGAGGCGAATCTCCGCCTGCACGTCTTCGTGTGGGATCGGATGTTCGAGCGGCTCCAGATCCTCAAACAACAGGGTGCTCTCAACCTCTACTCCTGACGCACGTCGCTTTTCCCCGGCATCGCCAAACACAGCAGCCCGACGCCGATCCAGACCAGCTCACGGAAGCGGCGCAGGAGCGCGAAGGTAATGCCGGTCACGTCGCTATAGCCGAAAGCCTTCAACAAGAGCAGATTACCGCCGTCCTGGGCTCCGAGGCTCCCCGGAATGAAAAAGGTGCTGCCTTTGATGAACACGGACAGCGCGCCGATGGAGACGGCGGAGAGCAGACTCGCCGGACCGCCGAGATAGTAGACGATCGCGAACACTTCCAGCGCTTCCGCCATCCAGCCGAGAAAGAACAATCCGGTCGAAGCATAGAACGCACCCTGATGGTGACTGTAGAAATTCAGGATGGTCTGATCGAGCAGCTTGAGCTGGTCTTCCCGCGCCTCCAGGAACCCGATCCGCAACCCGAGCTTCCGCAGCGTTTCCAGAATCCACGTGAAAAGCCCGTGTCGCTGAATCAACACGAATCCGGCCGTGCCGAACAACAACAGCCCCACACCCAACACGCTCCCCGCAGCGACCTGTGCGGAGGACCCGTTTGCGCCCAACAACCAGAATCCGAGCGCGACGCCCAACAAGATAAAGAGGACTTCGGCGATGGTCATCGTCGTCTTCGCAATTACGACGGACGCGAGGCCTTCCACGATCGGCACGTTGTGTTTCCTGAGCAGATAGGCCTTGAGCGGCTCGCCGCCGGCGTAGGCCGTCGGGGTGGTCATATTCACCACTTCACCGGCAGCCCTGACGGCAAACAGCCGCCAGTACGGCACCGCTTGGGCCGACGGTCCAAGCGTCACCTTCCAGCCGTAGGCCTCAACGACATACATGAGAAGGGAAGGAATCAGGATAACGCAGAGCGCGACAGGACCGAGCCGCGCCGCGGCATCATAGATATTCCCGGGCCCGATATGCCACACGAGAAGAGCGAGAGTCAGAGAACCGAGGGCGAGTAGAAGATATCGCAGCACGCGCGGTTATGCACTCATGACTTCGCGACCGTCACGGCAGAGGGACGAATCACCCACAGCATGATGCCGGCAAAAACCAACGAGCCGGCTGCCGTCAGCCAGAGGAACACATCCAGTTTCCCAAGCACGGCAAACACCAGCAAGAACACGGAAAAATCCCGGCTGGCGACGTTCTTCAACATAAAGTCTGCCCACGCCGCGTGCGCCGGCGCCTTCCATCCGCTCGCCGAGTTGATCTTCTGCGCTTTCTCCACCAGCAGAAAGGACGCGCCGTTGCCCAGCACCGCGGATGTGCCGAGGACGAGGCTTGCCCAGGCATAGGGCTGCCCCTCCTGTGTCGTATAGAGCCCGACGGCCACGCCCGCGAAGATGGCCATGTGCACAAGGTTATCCATGGCAAGATCCAGCCATGCGCCGAACGGGGATTCCGTAAACGTCAGACGCGCGACTTCGCCGTCGCAGCAGTCAATGATCGCCGCCAGCTGGAACAGTAGCGCCGCGATCACTCCGGCGGCGTAGTTCCCCATCCCAAACCCCGCAGCGGACACGAACCCGACGAACGTAGCCAGGATCGTAATGGAGTTGGGTGAAAGCCCGACCGCCAGGAACAGTCGGGTGAACCAACGGGAGAGCCTGCGGTTGAAGTAGCGATCGACAAACCCTTCAGCCTCTCCCTTCAGCGAACCGAACAGTTTCTTTTCGGCCGTTCGCACATCGGACAACGTCCGCACATCCTGATACCAGGTCCCGTGCCTGTCCTCCGCTGCCAGGACGCGCACGCGACCATCGACTGCCGCCCGTTCAAGCCAATTCCGGATCGGGAGCCGGCCGCTCTCGGTCGCCAGGTGATTCGCGGCGCTCATGAGGCCGGCCGGCAACACCACCATCTCTGCCGCGCGTGGCGCCGAGCCTTCAAAGTGCGCCGGCGCAAACGACGTCAAGCGATCGGCGCGCATTTTTAGTCGGAGCCCCGACAACTCCGACTCATCCGACCGCTGCTGAGCCCTCTGCGCTACCACGATGGCCTCGCCGTCCCGCACATCGTGCCGCAGTTGTTCGACCAGCCCTCGCCCGAACACGCCGTTCACACTCGCGACCAACGCGAAGCCATGCACCTCCGCCGCGAGGAACTCCCATGTCCGCGGATCATCCAGCGGGAATTCACGGATGGGCATCCAGCGAACGGGGATCGTCACACGCGGTCCATGCCCCAACGCCTGTTTGAGCTGTTCTTCCTCAGGGCCCGCAAGCACGATCAACTGGCGGATGCCCGCCCGCTGCATCGTCAGCACGGCGCGCTGAAACAGACCGATCCCGACCACACTCGTCAATGGACCCACGTCGCCCGGGCGGGCCTCGGTCGGCTGGCCGAAGACGCTGACCGAGGGCAGCAGAATCGCCGTGGCGAGCCCCTGGATTTCCGCCCGCCGCTGAAGGACGCTCTCGTTCATCTCCGAACCCTCTTTCTTGTCATTCTTGTGCTCTCGCTCGCGAGATATGCGTCACGAATCACGAGCGACGGCCCCTGGCGCATCATGTAAGACTTTCTCACAATCTTGGCAAAACGTCCAATTCTGCCTTCCGAACGTCCTCGACGAAATCGATCTCGGTCCATGGCAGTCCGCCGATTTTCTCGTGGCCGACTCGCACGTCCCGAAAAAACTGCAGCAGGGCGTCTTCGTACTCCATATCCCACGACTCCTTATCGACGTGAGACCGGAGCGAGGCCACGACACGGGGCGTGTCGGCATGCCGCACCCGCAGGAATCCCACACCCTCGCCGGCATAGTCGTACTGTGCCGGCATGTTCTTTGTGAGCGCAATGACCCGGCCGCCCGCCACGACCACCATGCATTCCTCGCCGGTTTGCGCAACGGTTTCGTCCATCAGCAGCACGTTCTCATGGGGCGACTCGACGAGCCGGCGCAAGACCTCGCGGTGGAAGAGCACATCGGCATCCATGATGATGACGTCGTCGTCGAGGGCCGTGCGGGCGATCCAGAGCGAGGAGATGCTGCCGCGATGAAATTGTTCGTTGACCAAAAAGTCGACTTTGACGCCGCAGTCGTCGCTTGCGACCGTCGCACGAATCATTTCCTGCTTGTACCCCACGACGATGTCGGCTCGCCTGACGCCGAGACCGGCCAGCGTCGTGAGGTAGCGGCGCAACAGCGACTGGCCGCCGATTTCAATGAGACATTTGGGCCGATGCTGGGTCACCTGCCAGAGCCGTTTACCGACACCGGCTGCGAGGATGATAGCTTTCATACCGGCGCGCATGCCTGCTCGAAGGCGCTGAGGAATCCGGCGAACTCCGCTTCAGTCAGCGCGCCCATGTTGGCCACACGGAAGATCTTGTTTTCCAGATTGCCCTGACCGGCATAGATCACGTAGCCCCGTGCCTTGAGCCGGTCGTGCAGCGATTGATACGACACGCCCTCCGGCAGGTGGTAGGCGGTGATGGTGTTTGATTGGCGATCCGGCGGAAGGAGCGCCTTCACCCCGAGTTTGGCCATGCGTTCGCGGATGACCGTCGCCATCTTCTTGTACCGTTGAATTCGATTGGCCACGCCCTCTTCGAGCAACTCGCTCAGCGCTTCGTCGAAGGCATAGTACACCTGGACGGCGGGGGTAAACGGAATCGTGCCCCGGCCTTCGTTGTCGATGTAGTGCGTGAGATGAAGATACCAGGACCGCTTGGGATACGCGCGCATCTTCTCGACGAACCCTTTCCGCACGAGCACGAACGAGACACCGGGAAAGCCCTGGATGCATTTCCCCGCCGTGCCCGCCACCATATAGATGTGCGACTTCGCGATATCGATCATTTCACCGGCCAAGGCGCTGACCGCGTCGAGCACGAAGACGCGATTCTGATTATCGACGATTTCGGCAATTTCCTGGACAGGATTGAGAAGTCCCGTCGTAGTTTCATGGTGCACCATCCCGACAACGTGCACCTCCTGATGCTGCCGGAGGGCCAGCAGCAGCTTGTCAGGGTCGGGCCGAACGGTCCATTCGTACTTCAACTCGTTCACGCCCAGGCGATGGAGCCCGATAATCTGAGACATCCGCTCGCCGTACACGCCGTTATTCAGAATGAGCATGCGCCGGCCGTGAGGCAGCGACGACATCAACGCGGCTTCGACGGCGGCCGTTCCGGATCCGGTCATGACGACGGCCACATACTCCGACTCCGCCCTTGGAACGAACGCCTTGAGCAGCTTGGCCTGAATCCGATGGAGGAGTTCCGTGAACTCGGACTCGCGGTGGCAGATGTCAGGTCGCAGCAGTGCCTGACGCACCCGCTCACTGACATTCACCGGACCTGGATTCAACAGAATCACTCGTTCTCCCCTTTTTCTTCTCCCTACTGGGGCGAGACGGACTTCCCTATATTGCGCGCGTATCGAGCGAGCCCGTTCCGATCGTGCGCCTTCGGCGAGCACAAGGGAGGTTCGTCGCGCCCCTATCCTTCAATCGCCTTCATGAAGCGTTTCGTAATCGCCGGCGGATCAAGCAGGACGCGGCCGGCGTCTTCGACGAACTCGTTCACCTTGACCAAGAGCATGCTGGGACCGTCCTTTCTCAGCATGTCCTTGAACTCGTAAACCAGATCGTCTCGATCCAGCACACGTTCAACGTTGACATAGCCCGCGGCTTTCGCGACTTTCTCCAGCGGGACCACGTTTGAGATCGTCGGCTGATTGCCGGTGGTGCCGTAGACCTCGTTGTCGAATACCACATGGATGAAATTCTTGGGCTTCAATGCGCCCACGGTCGCCAGCGTGCCCATGCCCATCAGCACGTTTCCGTCTCCGTCGAACGTAATGACTTGCTTGTTCGGCTTGGCCAACGCCACGCCCAGCGCGATGGCCGGCGCGTTGCCCATCGAACCGATCATGTAGAAATGCGTAGGGCGATCCGCGATCTTGTGGGTTTCCCGCGAGGGGAATCCGTTGCAGATGATGACCGGCTGATCGGTCAACAGTTCAAGCAACGCCGCCATCGCTTGCGCCCGGCTGATGAGTGTACCTTGTTCAGGTCTCATCTTCGCCCTCCGGGATCACGCGGGACGAGCGCGACGGACGAGACGGTGGCCACAGAAGATTCTGCACCTCTCGCTCTCCCTGCTTTTCCCGCCTGTTTGGTCACGGGTGCAATCCCTTCACCACGCCTTTGGTAATCACCAGCGCGACCGGAATCTGCTGCTTCTCGCAGACCTCCTTCACCCACTTGAAATCCTCCGGCGCTGTCTTTTCGGTCAAGGTGCGGTGCGGAATCTTCACCGTATCGAGCAATTGCGGCATCACTTCGCCCATCACCAGGTGTTCCGGTGCATCCTTCCCCCCCTGGCCCCTCCAGGAGACGATCAGGATACAGGGCTGCCGATAGATCACGTTCAATGAGATCAAGGCGTTCAGTGAAGTTCCCAGACCTGAATTCTGCATCAACACGGCAGGAAACTTCCCTCCCATATACGCTCCCGCAGCCATGCCCACGGCTTCGTCCTCGCGGACCGCGGGGGTATACAACCGACGGTTCATGAGGCCGGCGATAATGCCGCCGAGAATCGAATCGGGCACGCCCGTGAAAAAATTCACCCCGATATCCTGCATCGCCTGGACAAAGGCATCGCTTTCCATCATACGTCACGCCCCTTATCGCAGAACTGCCTACGCACAACGACTGAAAAACCGGCGCATTATAAGATACGACCTGAGGATTCTCAAGAAACATCGGCGGGTTGCGTTCACCTTCACCTCGTGGTAGCGTTTGCATCGAGTCGTTCGTTCTCCAGCCGGCTTGCGCTGATGACCTACTTCACCGTACTGCCACCTCTTTCCCGGCTCCTTTTCCTGCTGATTGGCTCGGTGATCTGGGCCGGACCGTCGGGGGCCGTTCCGATGGTGACCGACCCCAAAGGATTTCACGACATCGCCTGGGGCGCCTCCCTGACATCGCGGCAGGATCTCGAGGTCAGCCGTGCGGGGTCTCCTGTCATGGAGTACCAACGGCGGAGAGAAGCGTCGTCGTTCGCCGGAGCCGAAATGACGAGCATCCGCTATCTCTCAGTGGACGACCAGTTTGCCCGGGTCACGATTCGATACCAGGGCGAGCAGGTTCATAGACAGGTGTTGAAATTCCTGGAATCCCAGTTCGGTCCCCTGGAGCGCATTCCCGGACAAATGGCGCGAGGTCTTAATCAACAGTATAATTGGCGCGGTTTGGACACCGAAATCAATCTGACCTACCAGGCCAGCACGGAGCGCGGGTACATTTTCATCGATAGTCGAACGCTTGCACCGCGGTTCAATGACAACCTCACCGATTCGGCGGAATGAACCGGGTGCCTACTGGCTCTGTTCTCGATCGAGGCCCTTCGCAGGGCTGTTCATCTGCTTGGTGCTCGCGGGTACGCCCGCGATGGCTGTTCCCATCATTAACGATCCCAACGGATTCGAGGGCATGCCCTGGGGTACGACCTTGTCGCAGACGGAGCAGTTCGTCAAAGTCGAAGACGACGGCCACTTGCAGACCTACGAACGGAAAGGGGAACCACCCGCACTCGGAACCACGCCGGTTGACTCCATGCGATTCACCGCGTTTGAGGGCAGGTTTGGTCGAGTGACCGTCCGCTACAGCGGGAAGGACACCCACGAGAGAATCCTGACCTATCTTCAATCACAATATGGTCCGCTCGACCGGACACCAGGACAAATTGCCGTCGGCCCGGTCAAAGTTCACGCCTGGCACGGTTTCAACACGGAGGTCACCTTGCGTTTCGACGCCAATTTCGAGCGCGGCATTATTTTTTTTGAGAGCCGGACGCTTCGCGAGGCGCTATCGGAAGGAACTTCAGCCACGGGGTTTTGAATGGCGTCGCTCGCACGGCTGCAAACTTTTCATTGACAAGCGCCCCACGGTTTCGCATCATGGGAACCCATGACGAACGCGGCAAAACTACGCGAAGCACTGAAGAAGCCTGGCGCCCTGAAGGTCGTCGGCGCCCATGATGCGCTCAGCGCGCGGCTCATCGAACGCGCTGGATTTGACGGGGTCTGGGCCAGCGGCTTCGCCATTTCGGCCTCGCTCAAATGCATTCCTGACGCCAGTTTCATCACCTCCAGCGAACAGCTCGAAGTGGAGCGCAACATCGTCGAAACCGTCAGCATCCCGGTGATCGCCGACTGCGACACGGGGTACGGGAACGCGCTCAATGTCATGCGCACCGTCAACGACCGGGAACGTGCCGGCGTAGCCGCCATCTGCATTGAAGACAACGTCTATCCGAAACGCTGCAGCTTCTATGCGGGCGTCCGCCGAGAGTTGATTCCCATTGAAGAGCATTGCAGTAAGATCAGAGCCGCCAAGGCAGCGCAGATCTTCCCTGAGTTCATGATCATCGCCAGAACCGAAGCCCTCATCGCCGGCTGGGGGCAGGAGGAAGCGTTGAAGCGAGCACAGGCTTACGCGGACGCGGGCGCCGATGCCGTCCTGATTCACTCCAAATCGAAGACGTTTGACGAGCTGAGAACCGTCTATAGAGCCTGGTCCGGTCGCGTGCCGTTGGTCGTAGTCCCGACGATCTTCGACCAGACCACTGCCGCTGAAATGGAGGAAGCAGGAGCGAAGATCATCATTTACGCCAACCAGCCGGTGCGGGCCGCGATCCGCTCGATGAAAGAAACGCTGGATCTCATCAAGAAAGATACGCGGCCCGGTGCTGCGAACGGTCGCATCGTCACGCTGTCCGACGTGTATGACCTGGTCGGCGTCTCACAGATGGAGCGGGACGAAAAACAGTTCCTGCCAGTGGGGAGTGAACGGATTACCGCCGTCATCGCCGCCGCCGGGTTCGAGAAACAGTTGTTGCCCTTGATCGAAGACAAGCCGAAGTGCCTGCTCGACATCAAGGGGGAAACCATCCTCGATCGCCAGGTGGGCGTGCTCAATGAATGCGACATCAAAGAGATCGCGCTGGTCCGCGGGTATAAGAAAGAAGCCATCACGCTGCCCAACATCCGCTACTACGACAACGACCGGTACGAAGAGACCGGAGAATTGTTCTCGCTCTTCTGTGCCGAAAACGAGCTGAGAGGCCGGACCATCGTTTTGTACGGCGACATCCTCTTCGACACGGCCATACTCGAAAAGCTGCTCAAGAGCCCCGCCGATATCTCAATTGTGGTCGACTTGGCCTGGTTCGATCAGGAACAACGGAACGTACAGCCGACCCATCTTAACCCCGACCTCGTGTCGCTCGCGGAACCTCCCGGTAAGAGCCATTTGTCCCGGTTCATGATGCCGGAGGGCGAACATCGTGTGGTCAGGATCGGCCAGCAGCTTCCACGAGAACAGACCCATGGTGAATTCATCGGCATGGCCATGTTCTCCGAGAAGGGCACACTGGCCCTCAGGGAGTGCTATCAGGCGTCGCAGGAAACGTACAAGTCGTCCGGCTTCCACGAATCACCGAGCCTCGCCAAGGCCTCTTTAACCGACCTCCTTCAGGAATTGATCGATCGGGGCCACGACGTGCAGGCCGTGCCGATCTTCAAGGGCTGGATGGAAGTCGATTCCTTCGAGGAATATCAGAAAGCCTGGGCCAGAATTCATCAATAGTCACTCACTTCCTTCCTGCTGATCAGCCTCTTCCAGTACGGCTCCCCCCAGCCATTGGTATCATAGTACCCCCTCCTTCCGTGGTCGTTGGAAGCTTCGACAATCTGTTATTGTTTGACGCAGCACCAGGATGTGGTAGGAAATTCTGTATCAGACTTCCTATGGCGAAAGCACTTACTGGACAGGCGATGAGGGCGCGAAAGCCGCATGCACTGAAAGACAGCCGACATGCGGAACGAGTCGCGGTCAATTGCCGAGTCACCTATACAGGGGAAATCTCCTCCCAACCCCATGCCGGAGAAGGGCTGACGAAAGATGTGTCCCTGACCGGCTGCAAAATCGTCAGTAATCGTCAGGTTACTCGGGGCACACTCCTCACACTCACGATGGCTCTGCCGGATGGGCAGCCTCCTCTCAACTTCTTTTCCGCGCATGTGGTCTGGGTTGCAGGAGCGGAGTTTTCAGTCCGGTTCATGCACCTGAGCCAGGAAAACCGCAAACGGGTCCAGGCCTTTATCTGGAAGAATATTAGCCAAGGGGCCGTAGACGATCAGTGGGCACGCTTCCGCATCGCCTGACACCTTCTGTGCCGGCCCTCACCCTGACTCCGTGCGCCTCCCAGGCGGATTCGCATCCCCTCGGCTGAGATCTCCGGCACAGAAACAGCTCTCAGCCCCGTTTTATAGAATCTCGTAACACATTGAATTAAAAGATAGTGTTACACATTTCTGGCTTGTATCTAGGGGAGTATTTGATGGTCCCCCTTCAGGAGGGTACGAGAGTCCCTCCATTGGGGGGATGGCAATCCACTGGAACAGAGGTACGTTTGAACTGTGCCGATGATTTTCCACCGTACCAGCAACCAAACGGAGGATGATCAATCATGAATCGCATGAAACGCGGCTCGACAGACCTCTTGCTCACGGCAGAATCGAAGAGCGATCGACGCCAGGAGCCTAGGCTGGACAGCCGGTTCAACCTCACCTTTTCGGGAATGGACGAAGATCACATGATCGTGGGCGAGGGGATCGTCACCGATCTATCTCGGGATGGGATCGGGATCAGAGGCAATCGATTCGTCAAACCAGGCATGCATCTCGCTCTATTCGTTGAATTAGCGGAATCGGAGGACCATTTCTGCATCCCAGAAGCTCGCGTATCGTGGACGATGGGGGGACGCTTCGGCGTGCACGTAAAGACCCTGAGCCATGAAGATCAAAGTCGGTTGGACGACTTCCTCTGGATGCACCAACAGAGAGGCCTGTCTAGCGACCGGCAGAGGATGTCGGACACACAGCAGGAACCAGTCAAGGGAGGCATGACGATCATGAATTGGTGGAAGTCGGAAGCGCGATCGACAGCTCGAAAGCACAAATCCTGGGATGAGCGGCGGAAGGAGCCTCGGATTAACGGCCAATTCAAAGTTCGGTATTCGGGATCCGAGGCCAGCAAGATCATCATGGGCCATGCCACGATCGTGGACGTCAGCCGTCATGGATTCGGCCTCCAGGGCGCACGGGGTCTTAAGCCGGGCATGGAACTGGCCCTGTTCCTTGAATTACCGGATGCGAACGACAAAGTCTGTATTCCCCAAGCATACGTCTCCTGGATCGATGGCGGACGCTTCGGAGTGGAAGTGCGCGGCGCCAAGGACAAGGAGCCGGTCTGGCTAGAATGTCTGGCCAGTGAGTGCTGACCAGCCGTCCGTGCGATCAGGAGGTGCCGCGATGAGACAGATGAAAGCCACGAGACCGAAGAAAGCCCATCTCCTCCACAGCCCGTTGGAATCCCGAGTCATCCCTCGCTCCCCGGTCTCTTTCGGCCTCATGTATTCAGGTATCGATGGACAGGACGTCCTGATAGGAGACGGGAGCGTGCTGAACCTGTCCAAGGGTGGACTTGGCATCACGGGGAATCAGCCCGTCCAGGTTGGAATGGACTTGGCCTTGTTTCTCTATCTCCCGGACGGTGAAGACCCCTTGTTCGTCCTGGAAGCCCGCGTCGCCTGGACCAACGGGCGCCGGTTCGGCGTGGAGTTTACGAAAGTGAGTCTTCGGGACGGGAACCGGTTACATGCGTTTCTCCGTGCACAGTCTCTTCAGTGCGCCTAGCCCTATCGAATAGTTCCTGCGTCCTCTACTCATCGACGCCGGAGTCAGGAATACCCACCTCCATCGCCCCTAATCATAAGACAGAAGGTGCCAACCCCGGAAGATCTCGCTAGCGTAGTTGTCCCCGCTGGCTTGCTTCCCTCCTCCTCCGTACCCATACCCCAATCTCAATTCGTCAATTGCTTGTCTTTCGAAACTGCCCCGTGCTAGCTTTGACGGTGAGTGAGTGGTTACTCACCATGAAACGAACCGTGAAATCCTCCACGTCATCGGCACGCGCGACGAGTCAGGAACGGCAAGCCAGCCTGATCAGTGCCGCCGCATCGCTCTTCGCAGCAAAAGGATTCGAGGGAACCACCACCAAGGAAATTGCCAAGGCAACCGGCGTGAGCGAGGCTTTGCTCTTCAAGCACTTCCCCACAAAGCGCGCGCTCTATGCCGCCATTCTAGCCGAAAAGGCACAGTATTCCGGCCTACGAGAAGCGGTTGAAGACGCGGCCAGGAAGCAGGACGATAGGCGGCTGTTCACCCTGCTTGCCGGCTATCGAATCAGAAAAGGGGCCGATCCGACGTTGCTTCGTCTGCTCCTTTTCAGCGCCCTCGAAGGCCACGAGATGTCCGACATGTTTTTCCAGCAGCAGTACCGCGTCTTTTACGACCTACTGGCGAACTACATTCGCCGACGGATCGAGGACGGCGCCTTTCGCGCGGTGGATCCTCTACTGGCAGCGCGCGCGTTCTTTGGTGTGATCGTTCATCATCGGCTCCTGCACGATATCTTCGGCCTGCCCATGCACCGTACCCACGAGGACACCGTAGCGGAATACGTCTCGATGTTTCTCGGTGGCCTGGTCCGGCCGTCCCATAGCGCCGAATAGGTTGAATGTTCATGAGAGGAATGACCAGACATCCGTTTGTGGTCCTCGGCGTCATCATCTTCATGGCCGTGACCGCCCTCGTGGTCTTTCGGCTGAGCACGGGCGCCAAGACCAATCCCCGTAAGCCGCCCGTGATCACAGTGGCGGCGGTATCCCCTCTCCGACAGGACCTCGACATCCGCCTCCCCTATACGGCGGATATCTCGCCCCATCAAGTCGTGAACATCTTCTCCCGCGTGGACGGCTACATCGCCAAACTCCATGTGGACAAGGGCGATTTCGTCACCCCCAGCCAATTGCTGATCGAGATCGACCACACGGATTACCAACATGCCGTCAATCAGGCCAAGGCCAACCTCGCCGCCGGCAGGGCGAAGGTTGCGCAGCAGGTCGCCGCCGTGCGCAACACAAAGCTGACGCTCGACCGCATGCAAGCCTTGATCATAGACCAGTTCGTCTCGCAGCAGGACGTGGATACCGCACAAGTCAATTTCGAGACCGCCACGGCCGCGTTGGAGTCGCTGCACGCGCAGGTCAAGCAGATGGAGGTCGCGCTGGCGCAGGCGGAAACCAATCTCACCTATTCCTACATTCGAGCGCCGTTCGGGGGCTACATCGCCGAACGCAACCTGGACACAGGAGCCTATGTCACCAGCGCCACGGCCAGCACTTCCACCATGTCCAGGGGCATGCTGACTCTGCACGATATCGATACCGTGCGCATCCTGGTCGAAGTCGTCGAGAAGGATATCCCCCTGGTGAAAATTGGACAGCATGCGGAAGTACGAGCCGAGGCCTATCCAGACCAGGTGTTCGAGGGAACCGTCACACGCATCGTGCAGGCCTTGAATCGCGCGACCCGCACCATGACCATGGAGATTGACCTCCCGAACAAGGATCGTCGATTGAAAGGCGGGATGTTCGCCCGAGTCGAGGTGATGGTAGGAACCCATCCTCAGGCCATCCAGATCCCCATCGATGCGGTCAGCCGGCTGGAGGATGTGCAGTACGTGTATGTCGCCCGTGACGGGAAAGCCCAACGGGTCAACGTGAAGATCGGTGCCCGCGATGGCAACCGGGTGGAGATCACCGAGGGCCTCTCCGGAGACGAACAGGTCATCGTCTCCGGCAAAGACCTCGTCCATGACGGCACGCCGGTACAGATTCAACCGATGAATGCCGTGCAGGGTCCGACGTGAAACGTAGGAATACCGGACTTTCTCCGATTCGGAGCCTCGGATGCTGACCGCAAGGATCGCTAGTATCGTCACGTTACGTTTCACGTTTCACATCTCACGCGTCACGTCCTCATCATGTGGCTGACCCTCCTCGCATTACGGAATCGTATCGGCATCTTGATGCTGTCGCTCGCGATGGTGGTGTTGGGAGTCACCTCGCTCCAGCGGCTGCCGGTCGATCTCTTTCCTCAGATTCAAGTTCCGGTGGCCTTCGTCGGCGTCATCTACAAAGGCGCTCCCCCGCTCGACATCGAGCAGAGCGTCGTGTATCCGATCGAGAAGGCCGTGAGTTCGGCCTCCAACGTCGAGCACGTCGAATCGTTCTCCAAACAGGGCCTGGGGGCGGTGCAGATCTGGTTTAACTGGGGCGCCGACATCAACGCCGGGCAAATGGAGGTGATGCAGCGCATCACCCAAATCCTCAACAGCCTGCCGCCTGGCATCCTGCAGCCCTTCATCGTCAAGTTCGACGTCTCCAACATACCTGTGTCGTTTCTGACCGTGTCGAGCGAGAATCTGGACGAGCGCGCGCTCTATGATCTCGCCTACAACACCATCGCGCCGCAGGTCGAACAGGTCGCCAACGTCGCCGCGGCCACGGTCGAAGGTGGCAAGATCCGCCAGATCAACATCAATCTCGATCCGGCGCTCCTGAATGCTCGAGGACTCTCGATTCTCGACGTCGTGAGATCCGTCAAAGCCGCGAATCTGATCCTCCCTTCCGGCGACATCAAAGCCGGCAATCTCGACTACAATGTCTTCACCAACAACCAATTCAAGACGGTCGATCCGATTCAAGACGTGATCGTCAAGGTCAACCAGCAGGGCAATCCGGTCCGCGTTCGTGACCTGGGGACCGTCACGGATTCGTCCGATATCCAGACGAACATCGTCCGTGCCGACGGGGCCCGAGCCGTCTATCTCCGGGTAAACAAGCAGCCGAATGCCAACACAGTGGAGGTCGTGGATGCGCTGCGCGTAGCCCTCTCCAAAATGATCGGCATTCCGCCCGGAGTTAAACTCGGGATTTCGTTCGACCAATCGCTCTATATCCGCCAATCGATCAAAAACCTGATCGAGCAAGCCTTGCACGGGTCGCTCTTGGCTGCAGCCGTGATCCTGATCTTCCTCCGCAACCTGACCAGCACGATAATTATTTCCATCGCGATTCCACTCTCCATTCTAGTGACCTTCATCGGGCTCTACTTCACCGGTCAGACCCTCAATGTCTTCACGCTGGGCGGCCTCGCGCTTGGCATCGGCCGTCTCGTCGACGACTCGATCGTGGAACTGGAAAACATCCAGCGCCACCTCAACAGTAACCCCCGACGGTGGGATGCCATTCTGGAAGCGGCCCGCGAGGTGGCCATGCCGATCTTCGCCTCGACCGTGACGACCGTCGTCGTGTTTCTTCCGATGTTCTTCGTCGTCGGCATCACCCGACTCCTGCTCATTCCGTTGACCATCACCATTGCGATCGCCCTCTTCACATCGTTTTTCATCTCGCGCACCGTGACGCCCGCCCTGTGTTACAAGTTCCTGAAACCGGAGCATGACATTCATGGAGCCATGCCGGGCTGGTTCGTCCGGATGATGGACTGGAGCCGCACACGCTATGCCTCCCTCGACCGGAGTTACGAGGACTCCTTGCGGTGGGTGCTGGGACATCGCCGGACGTTCATCATCGTGGTCCTGCTGGTGTTTGTCGGCTCGCTGACGCTGCTGCCGATGATCGGCACGGAATTCCTCCCGGTGTCGGACGAAAGTCAGTTCCGAATCGTCTTGCGAGGGCCCGTCGGCCAGCGGGTGGAGAAGACCGAGCAGCAGGTCGCCGAAGTCGAACGTGTGCTTCGTGAGAATATCCCCACGGACGAGCTGGACACCATGGTGTCCAGCTCCGGCGTACTCTCGCAGGGCCGCTCATCCCTATTCAATCCGAACACCGGCCCTCACACTTCGGTCATCTCCGTCTATCTCGCCCCGCCCGACAAGCGGAAGCGGAATCAAGTTCAGATCATGAACGATGTCCGCCCCAAGATTCTCAAGCTGTTTCCTGGCGTCGCCATGTTTTTCGATCCGGGCGGGTTAGTGAAGCGCGTGACCAGCTTCGGCTCCCAGAAGGCCGTCGACGTCGAAATCTATGGATACGATTTTGAGACAGCGCGTACGGTCATTCGGCAGGTTGAAGAGGTCATGCAGAAGACTTCCGGCCTCGTGGACATCGAAGTTAGCCGGGAGGAGAACTACCCCGAGATTAACGTGGTGGTCGATCGAGAAAAAGCGGCCCTTCTGGGGATCAGCGAGACTGATGTCGCCAACGCCGTGCTGTTTTCACTGAACGGGAACGGCCAGACCGACCCCATCATCTACACCGATCCACAGAACGGCAACGAATACTACATCAGCGCCTGGTTGGCCGAGGAACACCGGAAAGATCTCACCGACGTGGAGAATATCTTATTGGCCACCAAGGCCGGGGAACCGGTCCTCCTCAGGAATGTGGCGTCCCTGAAGCTGAACGCCGGCCCCGTCAAGATCGACCGGAAATACTTCCAGCGGGTGATCCACCTGACGGCGAACCCCGTGAATCGCGACCTCGGCTCGATCGCCGAGGATCTGGAATCGGCATTCGCCGATCTGCACCTGCCGACGGGATTCAGCATCAAACTGGCCGGCCAGATTCAACAGCAGCGCGAAACGTTCCAGGGCCTCCAGTTCGCTACCGTCCTGGCGCTCGCTCTCGTCTACATGGTGATGGCTGCGCAATTCAAGTCCCTCGTCGATCCCTTCATCATCATGTTCACCGTGCCTATGGGATTTCCCGGGGTCATCCTGATGTTGTTCCTGACCAACACCACGCTGTCCACGACCTCCCTGATGGGCATCATTATGATGTTCGGCATCGTCGTCTCGAACGGCGTGCTCCTGGTGGATTACACCAACGTGCTTCGTCACAGAGGCTACCCGCTGTTCGACGCCGTCGTCACCGCGTCCCGCACCAGGCTCCGGCCGATTCTCATGACGTCGCTCGCCACGGTCTTCGGCCTGCTTCCGATGGCGATCGGATGGGGAACGGGCGGAGAAACCAACGCCCCGCTTGCGCGGGCCGTGGTGGGAGGGCTCAGCGTGTCCACACTGCTGACCGTGTTTCTGATCCCGACGGTCTATGCGATTCTGGAAGAACGCTTTCCGAGAGATCTGGAAGCCGCACGGCGGGAACAGGCTCACCTCAGCCCGCTGCCTGCCCCGGAGTGATGCAGCCGCCCGTTATCCCATGCCGGGGAAGAGCGATTTCAGCTGCATCGCCAGCCCGATATCGCCGCTGATCTGCAGGCGGCCGGACAACGCCATGGCCATCCCGCTGAGCTGGCCATTGAGCACCTTGATGCAATCGTCTCCGGCCATTGAAAGCGTCACATGCGGAGCGGCGTGGGTACCCTCTTTGATCACACAGCTTCCCTTCTGCACCAGGAGCTGATATTGGCCGCCTTGCGCCCCGCTCAAGGCGAACTGATAGACCGCGTCGAGATCCCCGGCGGCCTGTTTGTCGAGCTTTGCCGGAAGAGAGGCGAATAATTCTTTGACCGTGGTTGGCTTCATGTGAGAACAGATTCTTGAACTGACGGTTCCGGCGACGGGGCCGCACGACCGCGGCCCCCCAAACCCGAATTCAGAGAGAGTGCCGCCTCTAGTACCGAAGCGTGACAGTCGCCGTACTGCGGCGGGCGCCAAAGAAGTCTTTCGAGAACGCCTCGACAACCTCGGGGTCATATCCCTTACAGCTGAAAATATCGAGGTAGGCGTTGTTGGTGTCGTTGGCAAAATGGCCGCTGATCAACGAGGTTGAGATTAGCTGCACCATGGAATAGCCGGCCACGCGGCCTTCGCCGAAGTCGACGACCTGGCACTCCCCGAAGCGCTTCATTCCGATGAGCTCGCAGAGCTCAATGACATAGCGCTTAATATGGTCGGCGTTACGAATCAGGTCGGGGTTGCAATCTTGGAGGTCAACTGCCGCACAGAGTCCCCATGCCTTGCCGTCTCCCACCATGTCCTGGACGGGAAGCGACGAGGCCGACGGGGCGGAGGTTGGTAAGATAGTGGACTCGGAACCAGCCGAGATGCTCATAGAAGGTATCTGCCTTTCTGTTGGGGTGAGAAAACACGCTGCCACAACCTGAGGTGGACTATACCACGAAAATTTCCTCCTGCAGTGCGCTCGCGAAACTTTTTTTGACCAGGGCCGCTCGGACACCGTACCGTCGGTTGACAGGGTTTGCGATGCTCGGAGAGAATGCGCCGCATGACCCCATCCCCTGATGCTCCCTCGATGGACCTGCCCGACCGCCGATGTACCTGGTGCCAGGTGCCGATGAAGAAGCGTCTCGTCGGCGGAAAACAGTTTATCCATTACACCTGTCCGAAATGCATCTTCCAGCACACCACCCGGCTCCGGCCCAAACTCGAAACGCCCAAGCGCTGAGATCTCCCGCCCGTCGGCTCCGGATCGTCTCCACCGTGTCATCTGGCCTCTTTCCTTGAGCCGGTGAAATTCGCTACAGTGCCAGCTTAATGAGTACGCCGCCGATTCGCCGACTCTTTCGTGCATCGAACCTTTGTCTGCTCCTCCTCATCGGGCTTTCGGCCTGCGAGACCGTGCCCACCCGAACCTATGAGGTGCGCCAACGTGCCTTCACTTACCAACCCTCGTCGCTGGTCGGCGACTACCAGGAGGAGTATGCCTATGTCCAGGAGCGGCGGGAGACTCTGGTCAACGGACAAGGGGACGGCCTGTCGGGCTCCCCCCCTCCCGCCCCCGCCGTTCCAGCCCATCTAGCCGGTCTGGCCTTTTCGGGCGGGGGCATCCGGTCCGCCACGTTTCACCTGGGTGTGCTTCAAGCGCTGCACGACATGCACCGCCTGCCCAAGATCGACTATCTGAGTACCGTCTCCGGAGGTTCCTACATTGCCGGCTGGATGCTGGCTCATTTGGGGAAGGAGCAGGACGACGCCTACGGCAACTTGGTTCAGACGATGGATCAGGGCAAGCTCCTCGATCCACACAACGACTTTGTCACGCATCTGCGCCACCATGCCGGATTCATCAAGGAAGGCGGATTCTGGGAAGGGCCGAAACTCTTGTGGGGCTATGCCTGGAGGCTCCTGCCGTACTATGTGTGGGACCTCCTTTTGCATATCAAGACACCGCCGGAAATCGGCAACGAGCTGCATCTCTTCACACCGTACGAGGATCGTATTCAATTGACCTATCTCCGCGGGAAACAGGAAACCCCGCTGGCACGGTTAAACCGCAAAGACGCCGATGCTCCCTATCTCATCATCAATGGAAACCTGGTCAACCGGGGGAGGCCCCGAGCCTTTCAGACGGAGACTAACCGTCCCTACCGGGATAACTACAATTTCGAGTTCACCCGCGACTACACCGGCTCAGATGGGCTCGGCTACATCCAGAGCGCGGGGTTCGGCCTCCCGGTGGTGGAGGCACAGACTGAGGACGGCAGGCCCGCCTGGTTCAATCCACGTCAAGTGGTGGTCGAAGACCTGACCGAAGGCACCTGCCACAGACCGCGAGCCGAACGAATCAGGCCTGAGGCCTGCGTGCGTCTCTCGCAGGCCATGACAGCGTCAGGAGCCGGCCTCGACCTCGACAGCTTGGTGGAAGAGTGGTACACAAATGATATCGCGCGCCTGCTGATTCGGTTCGTCACAGCCCCTTTCAACGTGAATAACGAGTTCCAAACGTGGAATTATGCCCGCCGCAACAACACCGCCCTGAGTACCATCTGGGACTACCTTCTGATGGTCACCATACAGCGTATCTGGCCCGACACGAAAAGTCGCTGGATCGAGATTACCGACGGCTCCTTTTACGACAACCTCGGCATCCAGACTCTGCTGCGCCGGCAGGTGAACCACGTCATTGCCGGAGACGCGACCTTGGACACAACCTGGCAGTACGACTACCTGCACAATTTACAGAAGCGGATGAAAGGTTACTTCGGGGACGGCGTGGAGTGGTGCGGCGAGATTCCGGACAAGAACGAGATTGTCTGGTACCGGCGGTTCTGGATTAAACGACCCGACGGCATTCCGTCCGTCATTCACTACCTCAAACCTTACGCTTACAACGCTGCACTGTTCAGGAAGAACCCCTCACTGGCCGCGCCGGGACCACTGTTCGTGAGTCCCGACCCGGAAAGCGGCCGTTCACTGGCCAGCGATCCCCTCATGAGTCCACCGGTCAATCCGACCCATCTCGATATCGACCGGATTTTGCCGCAGATCATGGGCGAACAGGCCCGCGTTCACGCTCAGCATGCGCTCAAGAAGGTCAGGAAGTTCGTGGAGTCGCCGAAGGGGACGGAGTTCCCGCAAACCAGCACGGTCTTTCAATGGTATGAATTGGAAGAATTCGAGGCCTACCGCTACTTGGGTTATCTGATGGCCTGGGCCTACCTCTCGAAGATCGAATTTTCCGATGAAGAGCTGAAGCCGAACACGTCCTGCCGGGCCCTGTAGTCGGGCAACGCTAGTCGCGGGAAAAACTGGCCTGTACACGCTCGTCGAGGATGTGGGCCAACCGCTCCCTGTCCTCGGGACTGATCGAGACAATCTTTGCCCCAAATCGAGGAGGGCGCACATGGGCCACCAGCAAACTACAGGTCAGGGTGCTCCCGCGATCGAGGTCGATCACAAGTTGAAGCGCGTCGCCGTTCTTCACGAACAGGCGGCTTTCGATCCGGACACCTGCCTCGCTGACATCCAACACTCTGCAGGGCGCCGAGAGCGACCCGCGCTGTAGCCGCCCGGCCCGACCCACCTCGACCCGTGATGCCTTGCGCTTGAATCCCATCGGCTTGAGCCTCCCGTGGCCGGAATCATAGCAGGCAGATCCACCACGCCAAAGGAAATTTCCGAATGGAGCTAGAGCCTCTCCCTGACCAGGGCACGCACCTGTTCCATGCGCTGCCGATTTACGCCAAGATCGCCATAGCCGGTCCGTGAAGCAGAACGGAACTGAATCGTCTTGATCTCGTCGTCGAAGAGAAATTCGACATCGTCCACGAAGCGCAGCATGAGGCTCGTGAACTCGTAATGCAGGTAGGACTCGTCTTCCTCAACAAGCTTGGTGCGCGGCAGCGAGCCGACCACAGCTTTCAACGCCTCTTTGGCCTCGGCGCGCGATTTTCTGTACCGAAGCGGCGCAATGGCGTGGCGCGCGTCTTGCGCCTGGGTCGATACGCAGTTGGGACTAGCGGGACAGGGGGGGAGCTGTTTCATAGCGGAACAGTATCTCTCTTTTTTACCAAGTGTTCCGGTTCCCGTTTTCTGAGCGAGCGGCTTGAAGTCGCTGACCACCGTATCAGTACGAAACCGTCTCGAGTATAGACGGAGGATCACCCCGCTTTTCAACTTGCACCGACACACGCCCGATGATGCGGCCATCTTCGGTTTCTACGTCCACACGCCACTCGCCTGGGTTGAGCCGCTGCTTGAAGGTGTAGGCGCGATAGCCGCCTTCACGGCCGCCGGAGATCCTGATGGGGATCTTATCGGCATGGATGAAGGGCTGACTGCCTTTCGCCCGAAAGTACCAATGGTGGTAAACGGTGGTGTCCAGATCCACCGGCGCAAAGACGGCAGTGAAGCAGTAGATCGGTTCGTCGGCCGGGAATGTACTGTCTCCCCGTTTCCAGACCTGATACCAATTCTTTTCAAATGAAAGTTCGAAGCGATCACCGGCCTTTTTTACCTCGTGATACATCCCGCCGAACTTGAGCGACAGAGGCACCGGAGGGATCCAGTTCAGGAAATAGAACCCCACCAACAGCCCGATCAGAGCGAAGGCCGGTGCGGTGACACCGATCGATTCGCGCCTGGGCCGATCCAGGTTATTGCGGTAGATTAGGTGCACGATGCGAAACGTGATCGCCATGCTAAGCACGGCGCCGATGAGAAAGACGGCCACATTCATGAAACCCGTCACCACCGGAAGAAAAAACGTGAAGAAGGCGAAACACACGAGCGCGTAGAGACTTACCAGGAGACGGAGGCTGGAGAGCCGGTCTCGCAGGAACTCGTTCACGACCAACAGGATGACTAACAGGGCGAAGAAAATGGCGGTGCTCGTGAGGGTGGCGCTGCGCGAGTAGAAGATAGCGTACGCACTGAAGAGGCTGCCCAGGAGAAACTGCACCGCCATGGGGTAATAGGGCCTGGCGCGTAGCGCCCAACGAATCCCGGGTGAGAGCGCGGCTAGCTGCTCACGGTCCGACACCGGCCCGACCCCCAGTTGCCCCGTCAGCACGATGAGAACACCCAGGAGGAGCAGATAGATCAGCAGCAGGAGGTTATCCTGCAGCCGATCGATTCGCGTGAGCGTCAGCGTGTCATAGGTCACACCCGACAGAAAGAACAAGGCCGGCATGAAGGGCTTGGCCAGGAGGGATCGGACCTTCGTAAGCGGGCTCATGGCTCCACTCTGCGAAATCCGACGGGTTTGTTCAACGAAAATGCTGAATCGGGCAGGAGATCAGGGGGAGAAGTGAAAAGGGCACGTGTATCAGTTCAAGCGCTTCACGAATCACACGTCACGGCATTTCAGACAAAAGCCGGGAGCGGCGCATACGCGACGGGGTGGCCGATGAGCCGTTCGAGCCATGGCGCCATGTCTGCCTCCCTGAGCGGGGCGCGGTTTAGGCGGGCCTCGATCTGGAACGAGCCGTTGAACCCGATGATGCCGATGATCGCCGAGGCCTCCTCGACTTCGGGCAACAGTTGCTGCGTGTGGAACTCGCAGAGCGTCGTGTAGAGACGGCCGTCTGGTTTGATCGCGTCCAGCACTTCCGGCAGGTCGTCGAGCGGGCAATGCACTGAACAGCGATAGGCGAATCGCGCGCCCGGCTCGATGGCCTGGAATTCTGTCAGCGCTTCCTCCGAAAGCCCCGTGAGATAGGCGCGCACTCCAGCCGGCTCGGGCGCAAAGGTCTCCGCGAGCTTACTCGCCGGCACCAGAAATTCGAAGGCATCGGCCGTGTTGTACTCGAACTGGCACGGGCCGAACGCATCAGGCCAGGAGCAGAAGAAGGGCACCGTGGAATCCGCCGGCCGCAACTGCACGGCATCCTTCACCACGTGAGTCTCGATCGGCAACTCCAGCATGGCGATGGCTTCGAGAAACGCCGCGCGACGCTCATCCAACCACCGCACCCGATCGAAGTCCCCACGCGTTTCGCCCGGCGTGATGACCTCCTGCGTCTGAAGACGGATTCGGATGAACGAATGGGCGTGGCGGAACCCCAGCCAGAGCATGCCGCGTTGTTCGTGTAATCGCAGCGCCTCCTGAATCCGCCAGGGATGGCTGATCGAGCAATAGGTCCCGATGTCTTGATGACGTTGGTAGGTGGTATGGTACGCCCCGGAAAGCAGGAAGAAATCGCCGCGCCACTTGTCGCGCACATGGACCAGCGTGACATCTTCCGTCGCCCAGGGATCGAGCTGATCGAGGTCGTCGGGCGAGTGGACGGTCCACTCCTCCACGTAGCAGATGACGTCGCTGGCCGGCGGCACCGGCTTCAAGCCGAGCGCCAGGAGCCGGTCGCCGACCGCCAGAGCCTGGCTGAACGTCAATGGAGTCGTCGTTTCCCACCGCCGCTCACGCACCAGACGGCCTTTCCAGTCCTCGACCGTAGCTCGCGAAGATTAAGCGAGTCCGTCCGTACCGGCTTACCGCGATTCGTGAAGCCGATCTCGTCGCCACGCCCCTCTTCGGTGTGTCGCGAGATGCAAACGACGCCTCACGACGCACGCAGCAGAAGCCTACTGCCGCGCAGGTTTCAGGCCTTTCTGTTCAATTACCGTATCGGCGATGAGGCGGTCGATGCCATCCTTCAACGTGGCCGTCAGCAACTCCTGAACATCTTCCTCCTCAAACCAGAAGACCGTCCGGTTTTGGGCGCCCTCGATGCTGCGCGTCGTTGTGCTCTTGTCGCCCAGGTTCCGCGCGCGAACGGTGAACCGAGTGTCGGTATCGATCACGGTGGAAAAGAGGCGGCTCTTCGCGTTGGCAGAAAATTCCTGTACCTGCCCCGAGATCACGATGTCGGCGTCGGTTGCCGCCCCAGCTGACCCGACGCGCACGTTCCACGGCCGATCCCGCCAGCCTCGCACCTTCAGCCGGTTGGCCAGCGTCTGGACGAGCACATCGGCTGGCCGCTCACCCGCTACATCGAAATAGGTGACACCCCCCCAGAGATGACTGCGCGATCCGATGCGGCCCTTCTCCACCCGACGATCCTCAAACGGCTCGATCACGAGCTTCACCGGCTCCATCTCGCTCGCCTGTGTCGACGGCTGCTTCGTACGCAAATCAAGATACCGCAGTTCGCCTTTCCCGGCACAGCCGCTCACGATACACAGACCCAATCCCAAGACCAGGGCAGATCGCACAGCCAAATTTTCCACAGGCGCCTCCTCACGACAGACCAGTGCACGACCACGGTGGCTCAGTCTACCTAAGTTGCGAGCCGGAGACAATCGGGCAGGACAGGCCCTCTAGGGAACTACGATGGGCAGTAATGATCGAAACGTGTCACAGCTCAACCGGGGCACATCGCCTGCGCAAACCCGCGGATCGGTCAGCGGCACGCAGCGGACGATCTTCATGAAGGATCGCTCGGCCAGCACGGCGGCAATTTGCGCCTTGTGATCGTGCGTGATGGGCAGCGTATGGCCTTCGCCCCGCTTCCATTCCCAAAGCGTCGGTGCCAGCGAGAGTTCCAAGTCCCTTCCTGCCAGACGATGAAACCGGTCGACGATATGCTTCTTGTACTGCCTGATCCCCGCCCCTTCAAGCAGGAGCGCGCAACACAGATGGTGGCCCCACCAGAACAGCGTACGAAAGGTCCACTTGTTGACGCCGTCGAAATGTTTCGGATAATCGAGATACTGATACGGGCAGTCCTCGAGATGCTCGCCTTTGACCAGCTGATGGGTGTTCAGATTGAACCCGGACGGAGTCGCCAGCGACTTCCCGGCCAGTTCAATCTTCAGGGCGCCGTGCGTTTCCACCAGCAGGCCCCGTACCTTGGCCATAATCACAGCCTTCCGGCGGAAGAACTGGGCATCGCCGAGCAGGCTGACTTCGTCGGGGCTGAAGAAAATAGGCTGGCTCACAGTGAAATGAGCGGACAAGAATCAAGCTGACACGCTGACATCGTCATCGGGAGAGCCGGATCCCTCGAACTTGTCAGCTTGCCCGCCTGCTCGCCTGTCAGCTTCTTTCCTTCACCGCTGATGCGTTTCGAAGGAAGCGACGGTCAGTTCATAATGTCGTCGGCAGTCGGCACAGCGAAGCAACACAAGATTCTGAAACACATCCATCTCACTGAGCGTCACCGACGCATGATGTGCGGCAAGGCAGGCACCAAGCAGACTGTCTCCGGAACCCTGTTCGTCCTCAGAGACCTGCCCGCCCGCCGTTTGCGCCGGGGAATCCCTCGGCACCACCGTGGCGACGGACAAACGATGCGCGGACCGGCAGGAACTACACGTGAGGACAACCGTCCGGTCGTCCGACACCTGCTTCACCGTCACGCACAGGGGATGCACTGACCAGCACTGCTGGAGAAACGCCCCGCTGCGGATGATCTGCGCCATCGTCGTTCCTTTCGACGAACTGCGGGACCAGCTAGAACTTCCATAGAACCAGCATCAGGACCCAGCCAATCAGGTAGGGGATCACGCAGGAGTAGAGGAGGACCGCCCTCGCTCGGTCCGCCACGACCTGCCGCGCGAGCTGTTCCTTGTAGACGAACTCGTACGCGAGAATCACTACCGTGAGCGTGAGCACCAACACGCGGCTTGTCCGAGGCCATGTATATTGGCCGCTGACAATAAAGTTGGCCGTGAAAAATCCGCTGAACAACAGAATGAGGGGGGCCAGTCCGAATCGGACGGTGTCGGAGAACAGCGCGTGCCACCCTGGACGGGCCTGAAGTGGACCGGATTGCGAACCGGAATTCACGACCCGACAGCCGCCGGGATCTCGTCCTTCTTAGGCGCGGAAGGGGCGGAGGTCCCACCTTGGGCTGCACGACAGGTCTTGCACACCCGGGGCCTGGCTTTTAGAAAGGACACTTTCCCGCTGGCAAGGCAGCTATAATGGACGAATTCGTCGCAGACCGCGCAGCGAGACCAGCCGCCGCGGAACAACGTCTTGTCCCGATACAGTCCTTGTTTGCAGACTTTGCAGTGCCGCGGTTCGATCGGGAGCAGCATCGGCTCCCAGTCACCGCCGGCTTTTCGGATACTCATAGCAACAAAGTATAGCCAGGCGTTCGCTGGAAATACAAGAAGGCCGATCACCAATCGCTATCGATTCTTCTCCTTCCTGTATTTTAGGGGGCGGGGTACGCCGGCCTCCTACTGCGCGCATTGAACGAGCACCGCCCATAATTTCATTATTCGATGAAACTTAGGCGCGCGTTCGGCGAGCACAGGAGACCGGCGTACCTCGCCCCCACCCGTTTGACACCCCCCAGGCCATTTGTTACGCTCCGCGCCGGTTCATGCACGATCGCGCAACCACCGACTCACCCCCATGAACATCAAAGACTATCTGGAGCAGCAGCGCGTTGCGGTAGATCGATTTCTTGACGCCGTCACCCCGCCGGCCGTTACGCCACCCACGACGTTGCATGAGAGCATGCGGTACAGCCTGATGGCAGGAGGGAAGCGGGTGCGGCCGATCTTGACCATCGCGGCCGCGGAGGCGGTGGGATCCTCTTCGCCTCCCGGTCTGATGGCCGTAGCCTGTTCGCTGGAATTCATCCATACCTATTCGTTGATTCACGACGACTTGCCCTCGATGGATAACGACGATTTCCGTCGAGGCAAGCCGACGAATCACAAAGTCTACGGTGAGGCCATGGCAATCCTGGCGGGCGATGCGCTCCTCACGATGGCCTTCGACCTGATCAGCCGCCCCGACCTGATGAAAGGGTTCGATCCGGCTCGACAAGTGCGGATCATTCAGGAACTGGCTTATGGTTCGGGCCACATGGGCATGGTCGGAGGACAGGTTTTCGACATTCAGGCGGAGAACAAGGATATCGATCTCCCCACGCTCCAGAATATTCACAAACACAAGACCGGCATGTTGATCCGCGCTGCCGTGCGGATGGGGGCGCTCGCCGCCGGTGCGAACGACCGGCAGCTGGATGACATGACCGCCTATGCCGAGGATATTGGCCTGGCTTTTCAAATTGCCGACGATGTGCTGAACGTCACGGGCACCCGTGAAGAACTCGGCAAGAATCCGAACACCGATGCGGAGCGCGGGAAGAAAACCTATCCGACGTTCTACGGCGTGGACGGCGCTAAGAAACTGGCCGACGACTGCGTAACCCGCGCCATCGGACGGTTGGGCTCGTTCGGCCCCTCTGCCGACTCCCTGCGCGGGCTGGCGCGGTATATCACGTCGCGGAAGAACTGAGGCAGCGCTGACATGCTGATAAGGCTGCCGGCTGACAAGTCGTTCCAAACCTTGCCGCTTGCACACCTGCCACTTGTCAGCTCCCGCTTTTTATGAGAGCTCTCGTCACCGGAGCAACCGGATTCGTCGGCGCAGCGGTGGTTCGTGCCCTGATCAAAACCGGGGCGGACGTCCGCGTGCTCGCCCGACGCGACAGCGACTTCACGAATCTCCAGCAGTTCAAGATTGACGGCGCCTACGGGGACCTTCGGGACAAGGAATCTCTGCGCAACGCTCTTGCCGGATGCCAACAGCTCTATCACGTGGCCGCCCACTATGCCCTCTGGGCAAGAGATCCGTCCGTCTTTTACGACGTGAATGTCACCGGCACGAAAAATCTCATGGAAGCGGCACGCGAGGCCGGAACGGAACGCATCGTGTACTGCAGCACTATCGGCGCGATCGGACTGCCTCCAGACGGGGGGCTGGGCACCGAGAGTACCCCCGTCTCCCTTTCGCACATGGCGGGACACTACAAACGATCAAAGTACCTTGCCGAGCAGGAAGTCTTACGACTCGCGACAGAGGGGCTGCCCGTCGTGATCGTGAATCCCAGCGCGCCGGTCGGCGAGGGCGACGTGAAGCCCACGCCGACGGGCCAGGTGATCGTCGATTTCATGAAGGGTCGGATGCCGGCCTATATCGAAACGGGGATGAATCTCGTTGACGTGGACGATGTCGCCGCCGGCCATCTGCTGGCGATGCAGAAGGGCCGCATCGGCGAACGGTACATTCTGGGCTGCAAAAATCTGATGCTCCGCGAAATCTTTGAGATCCTCAGCAAGCTGACCGGCATCAACGCACCGATCATCAAATTGCCGAGGCTCGCTGTCCTGCCGCTCGCTTACCTCAATCAATGGTTCGCGAATCTCACCGGCCGACCGCCGCGCATCCCGCTTGAAGGGGTCAAGATGGCCAAGTACAAGATGCACTACGATTGCAGCAAGGCCGTTCGCGAACTCGGCATCCCCCAGACACCCCCGGAAGTCGCGCTTGAGAAAGCGGTGCGATGGTTTCGAGATCATGGCTA
>JBQTIO010000085.1:0-36394 GCA_052388075.1 Nitrospiraceae bacterium | reverse complement strand
TCGCGAGGCATGCGATTCCCATCATGTTGCTCGCACGGCTCGCGGTCGATCGCCACTGGCAGAAACGCGGCATTGGCGCTGCGCTGTTGAAAGACGCCGTGCTCCGGACGCTCCAAGCCGCCGAGATTGCAGGCATTCGTGCGTTAGTCGTTCACGCCAAGGACGAGGCCACGAAGGGGTTCTACCAACGTTTCGATTTCGTCCCATCGTCAACCGATCCATTGCATCTGTTCGTCCTCCTGAAGAATTTCCGACAGTTATCGTCATATGGAATAGAAAGACGATCAAGCGCAATCGCGACGTGAGGAGGTGAGTACGTACGGAATGAAACTCCGTAGTGCCTGGCCATCTTCCTCATGCTAAAATATTGTGTGTCTTATCGGGAGACTGGATGTGGGAGACTTGATCGAAGCGCACGGAAGGAACGACGCCATGATGAAAAGTCGCGAAGAGGTCCTCAAGGTCGTCGAACAGAATGGGGCGACCCTGAGAAAGCTGGGAGTGCGTCGCCTGGGTCTGTTCGGGTCCTATGCGCGGGGCGAGGCCACGCCGGGGAGCGATCTCGATTTTGTCGTGGAGTTTTCGGGCAAGTCCTTCGATGCATATATGGACCTCAAGAGCTATCTCGAAGAGCTGTTCCGGTCCCGTGTGGACCTGGTCACTGTGAGTTCGATCAAGCCGCGACTCCTGCCGATCATCCAACGAGAAGCCGTCTATGCCTCGGGATTCTAGGGTCTAGCTGGAAGACATGCTCGAGGCGACTCGCAAAATTATGGCCTATACCGGGAGCCTCTCCAAAGCGGCGTTCCTGGAGGATGAGAAAACCTTCGATGCGGTGGTCCGGAATCTTGAAATCATCGGCGAGGCGGTCAAGAAGCTCCCGGAGGACCTCCGAACTCAGCATCCGGCGCTGGAATGGAAGAAAATGGCCGGACTTCGCGATATTTTGATTCATGAGTATTTCGGCCTGGACGCAGACATCGTCTGGGACATCGTAAAGAACAAAGTGCCTCCGCTCGATCGAGAGGTTCGAGCCATGCTGCATCAATAGACTGCACTTCGGAGTTCCCTCGTCAGTCGTCTGATACCACCGTTTCTGCCTGGCAACCTAGTATGTAGAGTTGAAGGGAAGCCCCCGGAGGGCCGGAGGCTTCCCAGTGAAGCCGCTCAAGGCTTGAAGGTATGAGCGGCCATCCACCCCGCCTGCCTGGGGCGCGGGCAGGCCCCTGGCCTCACGGGCCACGGTCAGCAGCGCCTCCAGGTCATTGAGACCGAATGGGGCCCCATTGCGCCATTCCCCGGACTGATCCTTGAACAGTCGGGAGGTTGAATTCCGGATGAATTGGCTGACAACTCCGAGGCCGGTTCACTGAAACAGCTTGGCTTAGTGCGGCTCTACCGGATTCGCCGCATATGTGATCGTTGGTACCGCCGGCCTTTTTTCTTTGCCGCGACAGATGGTGAGCGGGGATCATCAGGGAAAAGCCGGAGAAAATCCGTCACCCGAATGATGGTCGCACCCTGGAATGTTTTCAGTCGAAGCAAATGGCGGTCGCCGGTGACGATGAGGTCGGCGGCGGCCTCAACTGCACATTCCAGGATGCGGTTATCCGGAACGTCCTTGAGCACAGCGATCCTGACCGCAGGCGTGATGATCGTGGCCGCGCGACCGATGAGCTTGAGGGCGGCCGTGACGTCCTCTTCACTCTGATGAAACTTGGTTCGGAAGACGCGGGCGGCTTCGGTGAGGATCGGAACAGACGTAAAGAGCGTCGCCTGCCTGCGTTGAGCGCGGAGGAAGGCGTCTTCGGCAAAGCTTCCCGGGGTCAGGAAGGCCGAGACATAGACGTTGGTGTCGAAGACCACTTTCATCAGCGGTCTTCGAACACGATGCGGGAGACTGCTTGCTCGGTCAAGAGGCCGCGGCGGCGAGCGCGCCGGGTCATCTTGCGCTGCAACGCGAAGAATTCTTCCTCGGCGAGCCGGTCCTTGTAAGCTTCCACCATGCGCCGGAAGAGCTCGCTTTTCGTCGTCTTCTGGCGGGCCGTCAGCTTTTCATACTCTGCGGCGATCTCCGGGGTGACCGAAAATCCAAGGACCGCGGTCTTTCTGCTCATGGGTCACCTCACGAGTTAAACCTGGTTAAACTCTAGCAGGTTCGGCCGGGAGACGCAACGGCAGCGCCTTGCGTCGTCTTAGAGCGGCCGGTCATGGCCACGGGCCTCAGCATGAGCAGCCACCCATTCCTCTGGCCTCACGGGTCACGGTGAGCAACGCCTCCAGGTCATTGAGACCGAATGAGGTCCCATTGCGCCTTCACCGGCCTGATCTTTGAACGGCCCAAGAAGATCACAGCAAAGAACGCTTGCTCTGACCAAAGGTTGCGACGATTTCGAGATGCCTGAATAATTATCTAGGCAGGATTTTGGTGGAGGGCACGGGAGTTGAACCCCCTCCGTCGTCGGCTCGGCCCTGGTCCCTGCCTCGCCGACTCCTACAAGGGGGCCAGCCCCCTTGTAATATCCCCATGAAGGGGGCACACCCCCTTCACATCCCCCGTCGCGGGTTCATCTCACTGTGATTGTTGGGGTTGGTTTGGTGGAGGGCACGGGAGTTGAACCCGCGACCCCTACGTTGCGAACGTAGTGCTCTCCCAACTGAGCTAGCCCCCCACCTGTTGGAATCGACGATGCAAACCGTGGATGTCCGAGTGAACATGGGAAGCAAGTCAGATCATGCCCCCGTGAAGGAATATTATACATAACGGCTTGACGAGCCGCTACCAAGGACTGATCAATGCCTCCTCGACCGATTACGCTCCCTCGATAAAAACCCGGCGGCCCTCCACCCGCAACCGACCTTCGGCAAAGAGTTGCACGGCGCGGGGATAGAGCTTGTGCTCCTGCTCCAGAATCCTTGCAGAGAGTGTGTCCGGGGTATCCTGCTCCAGAATCGGCACGGCAGCCTGAAGAATGATCGGCCCTTCGTCCACCC
Organism: Nitrospiraceae bacterium; assembly: GCA_052388075.1. Lineage (GTDB taxonomy): Bacteria > Nitrospirota > Nitrospiria > Nitrospirales > Nitrospiraceae > Nitrospira_D. The sequence continues at coordinate 33,400 of JBQTIO010000085.1, read as the reverse complement.
CCTCCGTGACGAAATGCACGGTACATCCGGCCAGCTTACAACCCCATTCGATGGCCTTCTTCTGCACCTCCAGACCGGGGAAGGACGGCAACAGCGACGGGTGAATGTTCATCATGCGATTCGCGTAGGCGTGGACCAGCAACCCCGTCACAATCTTCATATATCCCGCCAGCAACACCAATTCCGCTTCTTGCTTGGCCAGCACATCGAGCAGCGTCCGGTCATAGGCCTCGCGGCTGTCCGGGCGCCCGGCAAATGGTTTTGGATCGACAAAGATGTCCGCTAATCCATGCTTCCTTGCCCGTTCCAGCGCTACCGCATCCCTCTTATTGCTGATGACCGTCACGATCCTCGCCTGAATCTGCCCAGCCTCGATCGCATCGATAATCGCCTGGAGATTCGATCCCCGCCCAGAGGCCAGCACCGCGACGCGCAGCGGGGTCGCTCGCTTAGTCGACATACTCGACCTCCGGCCCGCCATCGGACGAAGCGACGATCTCACCGATCAGCCATCCCTGCTCACCCGACGCGTTCGCCTGTTTCAGTACCGTCGAGGTCACATCGGCAGGAACGACCAGGATGAGTCCGATCCCCATATTGAATACGCGATACATTTCTTCCTGCGCCACTGATCCCAGTTGGCTCATGACCGAGAAGATGGGCGGGATAGACCAACTCCCGCGGTGGACCCTCGCCCGGACGCCCTTCGGGAAGACGCGCGGAAGATTTTCCGTGATGCCACCGCCCGTAATGTGTGCGATGCCTTTGATCGGAAACTGCTCAATAAGACCGAGGATCTGCCTGGCATAAATCCGCGTGGGCGTGAGAAGCACGTCGCCGAGCGGACGATCCAGTTCGGGCATCCCGCTGGCCACCGTCAGTTTCGCCTGATCAAACAGGACGCGGCGGGCGAGCGAATACCCGTTGCTGTGGAGCCCGGTCGAGGCCAGTCCAATGATGGCGTCACCCGGAACGATGCCGCGGCCATCGATCATCTTCGGGCGATCCACGGCTCCGACTGCAAACCCCGCCAGATCATATTCCCCCTCGGGATACATCGAAGGCATTTCCGCCGTTTCGCCGCCGATGAGCGCGCAGCCGGCCTGGCGGCAGCCCTCCGCAATCCCCTTCACCACTTGCTGCGCCTTTGCTACGGATAATTTCCCCGTCGCGAAATAATCGAGAAAGAACAGCGGCTCGGCTCCGCTCACGGCAATATCGTTGACGCACATCGCCACCAGATCGATACCGACGGTATCGTGCTTGTCCATCATGAACGCGATCTTCAGCTTGGTCCCGACCCCGTCGGTTCCGGAGACCAACACCGGCTCCTTGTACCGGCCGGCCTGGAACCCGAACAAGCCGCCAAACCCGCCCAGATCCGTCAACACTTCAGGGCGAAAGGTCGACCGGACCAGCGGCTTGATGCGTTCGACGAACTCGTCGCCCGCATCGATATCGACTCCTGATTCCCGATAGGTGGTCATGGGCGCGCGATCTCAGTGGAGGGAAGGCCGGTCGTTTCTCACTGCGCGCATGCACCGCGCACATCGTTCACCATGGTTAAATAATCCAATAATCCAGTAGTCAGATATGGGCGGTGAGCGAGCAAAGAAATGACCGGCCTTCCCTCCTCACCCTTCTGGTCTCATCTCCACATCGAGGAACTTGATCTTCCGGTGCAGATGGCTCCGCTCGATCTTTAAATCCTCGGCGGTGCGCGAGATATTCCAATGGTGTTCACGAAGCTTGCGGGCAATGTACTCCTTTTCGAACGCATTGCGCGCGTCCCGCAGCGAGTCATACGCCTGAGCGAACAGCGCCGGGCTCGCAGCCTGATTGCTGAAAGCCGCGGCGGAACCGCCGGCCCGCCCCTGAAGAGACAGACTGGCCTGCGACGCGTCCATGACGGGCCCTGGCACCATGATCATCAGCCGCTCGGTCAGGTTCCTGAGCTCGCGAATGTTGCCGGGCCAATCGTATTGCTGAAGCACTTCCATCGCGTCCGGCGAGACTTCCTTGATCCGTAGGCCCTGTTCATCGGCATGCACCTTCATGAAATGACGCACGAGGGCGGGAATATCCTCCCGCCGTTCACGCAACGGCGGCACGATGATCGGCACCACATTGAGACGGTAGTACAGGTCTTCCCGAAAGCGCCCCTTTTCGATCTCCTTTTCCAGATCCTTATTGGAGGCCGCCAGTACCCGCACATCCACCTTCATGAGCTTCGTGCCGCCGACTCTCGTGAACTGCTGCTCTTGTAACGCCCGCAAGACTTTGGACTGTGTGTTAAGGCTCATATCGCCGATCTCATCCAGAAAGAGCGTGCCGCCGTCGGCCTGCTCGAACTGACCGCGTTTCATGGACGTGGCGCCGGTGAACGATCCCTTCTCGTGGCCGAACAGTTCGCTCTCGATCAACGTCTCCGGAATCGCGGCGCAGTTCACGGCCACAAACGGATGGTCGGCCCGAGCGCTGTGCATATGGATGGCCCTGGCAACCAGTTCCTTGCCCGTTCCGTTCTCTCCCCCGATCAACACCCGGCTGTTCGTGGGGCCGGCTGTTTCGATCAATTGCCGCAGCCGCTGCATGGCCGGCGACTGCCCCACCAACTCAAACTTCTGCTGCACCTTGGTCCGCAATGTCCGGTTTTCCTGCTCCAGTCGATACTGTTCCAAGGCGTGTTTGACGCGGAGCGTGACGTTCTCCAGAGAGAGGGGCTTTTCAATGTAATCGTACGCACCCAGCTTGACGGCCTTGACCGCCGTTTCGATGGACCCATGGCCGGACATCATCATCACCTGCGCGGTCGGCACGAACTCCTTCACCCGCCGCAGCGTCTCCAATCCATCCATCTCCGGCATCCAGATGTCCAGGATCATGAGATCCGGCGGGTCGGTCCCGTAAATCTTCAGGGCTTCGGCCCCGCTGGCGGCTTCCGCCATCTCATATCCTTCGTCTTCGAGAATACTGCGCAGCGACGTGCGGACTGCTTCCTCGTCATCCACGATCAAGATCGATGCAGACATGGCTCCTCACGCAGTGTAATACGCTGACAAGCCAGCATGGTGACAGGAGACCGCTTCTTGTCAGCGTGATACCTCCCCCCTTGTCAGCTGTGTCCTTAAACCGGCAAATCAAACGTAAAGATCGCCCCCTTCGGATGGTTGTTCCCGGCCTGGATCTGCCCTTCGTGGTCGGTGATGATGCGCCGCACGATCGCCAGGCCCAGCCCGGTCCCGGTCTTCTTTCGGGTGAAGTACGGCAGGAAGAGCCGTTCCTGATCCTCCGGCAGAATGCCCGGACCTTCATCCGCCACGGTGACCACGGCCCGCTTGCGCTTGGTGTCGTACTTCGTGCCCACCCACAACCGCCCCTTCTGGTTCATCGCCTGAATCGCGTTGTCGAACAGGTTGACGAACACCCGCTTCAACTGTTCGCGATCGAAGTTGATCGCCGGCAGATCCTCATCCAGGTCCACGATCAATTCGAGGTCCTTCTGCGCGGCGCGATAGAGTGTCGCCACTTCCTGCACTACCTCATGCAGTGATTGCCGTGCCATCTGCGGGGCCGGGAGGCGCGCGAATTTCGAAAACTCATCCACCATATGTTTCAGACTGCCGACTTCATTGATGATGACGTTCGTCGCATCGTCGAACACCCGTTCAAAATCCGGCGACTTCTCGAAGAATTTCTTGCGCAATCGCTGGGCCGACAACTGGATCGGCGTCAGCGGGTTCTTGATCTCATGGGCCACGCGCCTCGCCACCTCCTGCCAGGCCGCGACTTTTTGGGCCTTGATCAACTCCGTCAGGTCCTCGAACACCAACACAAAGCCCAGATCCTTGTTCGCCTCATCCCGCATGCGCGATCCGTTCAAACCGATCGTGATGAGCTTCCCCTGAACATCCATCTGGCCTTCCAGCGCCAGGCCGTCACGGTCGTCGGCCAGCATCCGGTCATAGGCGGTCTGGAACAGATCGAGCCCGAACTCCTTGAACGCCTCATTGGCCGGCCGGCCCCGGAACCGGTCGGCAGCCAGGCTGAGAATGCGTTCACCCGAGGGATTGAACGTCGTGATGACGCCCGTCCGATCAATGGACAACAGGCCGGCCGCAATCGTATCCACCACCGTTTCGATATAGGCGCGGCGCCGGTCGAGTTCGACGTTGGTATTCCAGAGCGTGAGGTTGGCCTCTTCGAGTTTGGTCTTGCTCCCCTGCAGATCCTGGGTCATCCGATTGAAGGAGTCGACCAGGCTGCCGATCTCGTCGGTCGCTTTCACCTCGATTTTCACCGACAGATCGCCCTGCGCCACCGCTTCCGTTGCTTCCGCCAGCCGCTGGATCGGCACGGTGATGCCGCGCGCCACGTAAAATCCGAACCACGTGGCGCTGAAGAGAATCATCACCGTGACGACGGCGACAAAGAAGTAGGCGCCCGCTTTGATCGGATTCTTCATCGCCTTGATCTCCTTGTACTCTGCATACTGGCGGCCGATACCTTCCATCTTCGTCAGCAATGATTCCGGCACAAAGGCCTCGACCACCACGACTCCTTCCAATTCACCGCGCCGGCTGCCGGAGGCCACCGGAATGCCTGCGCGTACCAGTCGCCCGCTCTGGGCTTCCTGAACGGAGGTGAACTCCTGTTTTCCATTGATGACTTGAAGGACGAGCTGGCTGATCGGCAGATCCAGCACGCCCGCCGGCACATTCGCATCGAGCGACTTCGTCAGCGTCTCCATCTTGTTGGAAAAGACCTCGATCCCGGCAACTCCGTATTCCGTCCGCTTCCTGGCGATCGCGGCAATCAGCAGATCGCGCTGCTCCGGGATCAGCATGTCCTCACGAAACAATTCCTGCCCGATCGCCCGCGCGCTATTCACCGCCAACGCAATGTGCCCCGCATGCTGCATGCGCGCGACCTCATAGGAATCCTTCATCACCTTTTCAATCTGCTCGCTGAACCAGAGGTCGACCACTTTGTTGACGATGCCGCTTGCCACAAATGCGAGCAGGACGGTCGGGATCAGGGAGAAGCCGATAAACGCGGCGATGAGCTTGGTACGAAATCCGGATCCGACCAGTCGATGCCGCCGCTCGAAGTACGCCTTGATCAGATTCCTCGACAGCAGCAACGTCAGGACGACGAACCCGATCAAATCCAGATTGAGTAGCAGGAGCACGAAGGCGTAGCTGGTCGTGGGGAGAAACGAGTCCGTCTGCTCGCCGCCCGGCACGACGACCTGTGAGTAGTACAGCGTCAGCGCCAGGCAGGGGATCAAGAGGATCAGGACAATCCAGACGGGTCGAAGATGGAGCGTCTTGCGTTCGGGTTCCGGAGATCGGCCGGTCGTGTACGCGCGGGACTTGTGTTCGAGCGCGCGCCGCTGAGAGTCATCCACTCCCGCCGAAGCAGGTCCCGCTCCTCGCTTGAAAGGGTCCATGTCAGGCATTCAATCGGCCTCGCTGCACATCAACGTGGCAAGCACGAACCCTGCCCCTCCAGCTACTATACATATATAGCGAACGTGCCAGGTAGTCTCAAAGCCCCTGGCAGGTCGCGGCCCCCCGGAATACGCCGGAACCGAAAGGTGGGATACAGACCGGCTACTTTGGTGAGGCCAGCGTGACATACTTCATGCGGAGCGCATAGAGCATGTCGCGTAAGACCGTCTGCTCTTCAGAAGTCAGATTGCCCTTCGTCTTGTCCTCTAGGACAGACAGCAGATCAATGATTTCCTTGGCTTGCGGCAGGTTGACCGGAATGGGCGACTGATGAGGATCCAGCTGTTCTCCCATCAGCATCAGCGACGATGAACCCAGCGAGATAACAAACGAAGAGAACGTCACAGGGAGCGGTGGAGACTCCCGGGAGGGCGCAACCGGCGAAGCGGACGCGGATGCCGCCCCTTTGGCGGATTCTGATGACGCTGCGGGGTTCTCCGATCCGCCGCTTGCCCGCCGGTCTCGAACGACGAATCCCTGCTCCTGGTCTGTCATCGGGCTCTCTCCGAAACGCTCCTCTCACCGTGGTCGGTACCCTATCATAGGGTTTACCGGCTCGCAAGCCGCAGCCCGACATTGAAGCGGTATGCGCGCTCGGTATAGAGTGGCAGGGTCCCGCTGGAACCGGATCGCGCCGGCACGGTGACATAAATCCCATGTCTGATCGATTTACCAAACTCATCGAACTTATGGCGGCCCTCCGTGCTCCCGATGGATGCCCGTGGGACCGGAAGCAGACCCATGAATCGTTGAAGCCCTATCTTCTCGAAGAAACCTATGAAGTCCTGGAGGCGATCGATCAGCAGGATCATGCGAAACTGCGTGAAGAACTGGGCGACGTGCTCTTGCAGGTGATCTTCCATGCCCAGATGGCCGCCGAAGCTGGAACTTTCACGACCGAGGATGTCATCGAGACCCTCTCGACCAAGCTGATCCGCAGGCATCCTCACGTGTTCAGAAACGGGAGCCAGAGCCCCCTCACCAATGGCGAACAGGTCTTGAGCCAATGGGAAGACATCAAGCGCGGCGAACGCGAAGCGGCCGGCAGTTCCCGCTCTGCACTCGAGGGAGTGCCGAAAACCTTACCGGCGCTCCTGCGGGCCTATCAGACGCAAGCCAGGGCCGCCCGAGTCGGATTCGATTGGCCGCAGAGCGACGCGGGGTTCGAACAGATCCTTGGAAAAATATCGGAAGAAATCGAGGAGCTGCGCGGCGCCGTGGCGCGGAGCCGGTCCGAACCGGAACCGGCGGAAGACCGGCCGCGCGGACTTGCATCGATCGAAGCCGAACTGGGAGACGTGCTGTTTTCCCTTGTTAACCTCGCCCGCTTCCTCACAGTGAACCCTGAAGAAGCGCTGCGCCGGTCAATCAATCGGTTTACCGACCGCTTTCATCTCGTGGAGCGTCAAGCCGCGGAGACAGGTCGGTCACTGACAGACATGACGCTGGCCGAGATGGATGCCCTCTGGGACGAAGCGAAGCGGCGGCTGAGCGGACGTCCACCGGACGTTCCGAGCCGGGCCCCTCTGCAAGGGGAGGCTTCTTCATGAGTCAGAAACAAGAGCCGTACGAAGAAGGGAAACGCGCCGGCGCCCACCCGCTCCTCGTGATATTCGGCATCCTGCTGGGACTCTGGCTCTTTGTGGCCCTGATCGTGCCGAGCTCGAGAAATAAACAGGCGACCGGCACCGAAGGTCCCACCGTTCCGGTCATCGAAGACCTCGAAGCGGCTCCCGTGGTGTTTAAGGTCCAGGCCACCATCGCAGAGATGAACGCCGTCGGGCTGGTGGTGTCCCCTCAAGCGACAGACAGTCAAATCATCGCACTCTTGAAACGACTGAAACAGGAGCGGCTGGCCGGGAGTCTCGGCGAACACATCCCCTCCACCACTCCGGGCCACAAGCTCGGCGACCACGCGATCGCAGACATCTATATTGTTTCCGACAAGAAGTATGCGGAGGCGGACACCCTGCGCACCCTGACCAGAGGCGCCCACGCTCCGGGCACTCTCTACCCGGACGCGATCCCGTTTGAGGTGGCCATGGAAGCTGTTCGCGGACATTACCGGATCGACTTGAATGAAACGGGGAGCCCGGACAAGGGATCGCTGGGATTCGCCGATGAGTCCGGCGTCCACTCCAAGCAGTTCCGCCGGATTTTCTAAGCTGCCTCGCGCTGCGTCGCTTTCCCGCTACAGTTTTTTCCGCACGTCCTTCCAGACTTTGGCAACCTTTGCCTTGCGCGGGGCTTCGCCTCGAGCCGGTTCCGGCACCATGACGGCTTCCAGTCGCCGCTGGAGAAAGGCTTCGACAAAGGTTTTCGTGCGACCGATCCCGGTCTTGATCGTTTTCCAGCCGGCTGCATGGAGTTCGTCGATCTTCGTCCCCAACCCATTCTCCCCGGACGGCAGCACCATGACATACCCGGTGGGGAACTTATGCGTCTTGAGCCACTGTCTCGCGGTTGCACTGACCTGGAATGCGTCCGCGCCGCCCGTCGACGGCATGACTGCATAAATGACCCGGTAATAGAACTTCGTCAATTTCTCGATCTCATCCGCCGCATCGGGCATCGGCTTTCGTTCCGCTTGACCCGCGGGCCCGATCGCCGGCAATTGGCTCGGCGAGCTTTGTTCCTCGGTCAATGCGGCCAATTCAATCACCACAATGGGATTGCGCCGCTCCCAGACCGCGAGATTCGCCTGCCCCTCCGTCGGAGCGACCCGCGGGCTGGCGCCCACCCGAACCTGAACCGGCGCCACGCCCTGCGCCTTCGGTGTATACAGCAGTACCCCCTTACCGTCTCCGCCCGTCATCGACGTCGCGACGACTTTCCCGTCGATGACGAGTTCAAGCGGTTCTCCGCCAAGCCCTGCATCGTTCAGCAGCCGTTTCTCGAGGAGCTTCGCTTCCACCATCGCCGGTTCCCGCGGCGCCGTGAGTGCATCCTTGACAAAGAGGCTTGCGGCACTCTTGTCCGCGGCATAGAGCATACTCGCGCTGGCGGGAATCGCGATGAAGAGGGAACACCACCAGGCTCTGCGGAGGAGGTCCGTCATTGGCCGCACAGCCCTTCTGAGGGAACAACGTCGGAGAGAGGCGCGTGCACCGCGCGCTATGCCTTGAGCGCGGTCAGCACTTCGTCGGCATGCCCGTCGACTTTGACCTTCCGAAAGATTGCTTTCAGCTTCCCTTCGGCATCGATCACGAAGGTGCTGCGTTCGATGCCCCAATAGTTCCTGCCGTACATGTTTTTCTCTTTATAGACCCCGTAGGTCTTCGAGACCGCGGCATCCTCATCGCTGAGCAGGGAAAACGGCAGCCCGAACTTCTTGATGAACTTCTGATGGGACTCTTTTCCGTCCAGGCTCACCCCGACGATGACACCCCCTGCCCGGAGGATCTGCGACTCCACGTCTCGGAAATCACAGGACTCTTTCGTACAGCCTGGCGTATCGTCTTTCGGGTAAAAATACAGCACGATCTGCTTGCCCTTGAAGTGCTTCAAGGTGACCGTCTTACCATGCTGGTCCGGGAGAGACAATTCCGGCGCCCTTTCTCCAATCGCAAGTTCCTTCGCCATGTGTCCATCCTTTTTGCGATACCGCTCTTTTAACGCCTGGGCATGCCTGGTTGATCCCACGGCATGTAAATTTTCTTTTTGCCGCTCTGGGGGTTGCCGAACGGCGCCAGGGCAGGCGAGTCCCAGATCGTTTTGTCCCCTGGAGCCAAATTGGCTGCCTCAAGAAAATGCTGCCGCGCGTCTTCTGAAGCGCCGAGCGCGTTCAAGGCCAGGGCGTAGTTATAATGCGCCTGCCCGGACTCAGGCGCCGCATCGACCGCCTGCTCAAAATACTTCTTAGCATGCTCGAACTGTTTGGCCTGGTAGGCCTGAGTTCCCTGTTCCGTCAACACCATGGCGTGCGGCTTCCCTCCGCCGTCCGCAAGCGCAAGCGGAACGAGCGGTTTTTGCCTCGACGAGCAGGCGGTCATCCCCAGGAGCACCAGGATGACCCCAAGAATTGCCAGATGTTTCACACTCCCTCCCATGGTTGTCGCTGCCTATATCTTGGTATGCTTCCGCATCTCCTCCTCGAACGTTTTCCGATAGAGCACCTCCCACTCCGCGCTGCCCTCAACAATGCCGCGGGAGTAGGACGCCAATTTGGCCTTGACCTTTCGATCGATCTCCTCTTCCTGTGCCAGTTCGGTCGCCAGCACTCGCTTAATTTCCTTCAACACTCGCTCTTCATCGCTCTTCATCTTCACCGCGGCGCTGCCCTTTACCGCGTTCAGAATGACATGGGACAGATGGCTGACCTTGTCCTCGCTCAACATATGAAGCCCGTAAGGCGTGCGGCGTCAAAGGTGAAATGACCCTACAAAGAAGTTTTGACCAGAAAACGTTTCACGTCTTACCTTTCACGTTTCACGCCCTATAAGATGAGGCCGCGTTCGCGGACCAGCTTCTGTTTCACCATCTGGAACATTTTCTGATAATCGACTTGACCCTGTTCGATCTGTTGTTCGTACACCTTCAGCAATTGACGCACTTCCGCGTTCAGGCGATCCTCGACGGACAGTTCGTCCGTCATGGCAAGACCCAGGGTTTCGATCAACGCTTTGCGGTCCCCGACTACCTCCACGTGGCCTTCCTGCTGAAGTCGCCCGGTCAGACTCTCCGCGATGTGCCTTACGCGCTCCTTGCTCAGTCGCATGGGGCATCCGCACGCTCAACGTGAATGGTAGGCGCGGCCCCCGCACGGCGCAGTTGTGTCGCATCTCCGATGATGCGTCCGATCACGTTCACACGATCCGCCGGAACGGGATCGGCCCCCGTGCTCATTGGCGTCCGCCCGAAGAAGATCGCCAACACCCGGCCCGCTCCCCAGTAGACCACGTCGCCCACTTTGACCTGATTGGTCGCGGTTTCCCGATAATCCTTGATGCCGGGAACCGTGAAATAGAATTCCTCGCCCCAGGTATTCACCGGAGAGTGGATGGGAAGCGCCGCGTACACCTCGTCCGCAGTTCTCGTCCGCTCAAGTTCCGCTTCGAGTCTGACTCCGCCCACCGTGATACGGATGCGTTTCGCCGGTACGCTCATGGATCGATGCACACCCCGACCCCGGGCCGCTCCTCGCGCAAGCTCAGTCAGGCTTGTCAAACTCTAGCTTGTCTCCTATGCGAAATCAAGGCTAGAATCCCCCCAGATGTTGACCTCCACCTTCGTCTTCCTTCACGGCATCGGACCGGCCACGGAACGTCGATTCTGGCAAGGGGGCCTGCTGGACTGGCCGAGCTTCTTGGCACAACCCCGGGTTGACGGCCTCTCCCCGGATAGAAAAGCATGGTATGACGGCGATCTCGCCCTTGCGCAATCGCAGCTGGATGCGGGACGGATGCACTGGTTCGCCTCGCGTCTTCAGAGTCGCGAACATTGGCGATTCTACGACGCCTGTCGGTCCCGCACTGTCTATCTTGACATCGAAACGACCGGCGCCTCACCGCACGAAGGAGACGTAACCGTCGTCGGCCTCCATCGGAACGGCCGCACGAGCAGCCTGGTTCGAGGAGAGAGCCTGACGACTGAGCGCCTCCAGGCCGAGCTTGATCCCTGCGAACTGCTGGTGACTTTTTTTGGAACTGGTTTCGATGTGCCCTACCTGCGCGCGGCATTTCCAGGCCTCCGGCTCCCGCCCGCCCACTTCGACCTCTGTTTTGCCGCACGCCGCTTGGGGTTACGCGGAGGGCTCAAACGCATCGAGCAGGAGATCGGAGTCGAACGGGAACCAGCGCTCCGAGGTCTCGATGGCTGGGATGCGATCCGCCTCTGGTCACAATGGCGCCGGGGGAATCACGCAGCGCTCGAGTTGCTGCTGGCCTATAATGCAGCCGATACGGAGAATCTCGTCCCGCTCACGGCATTCGTCCACGAGCACATGATGGCCCGCTTCGGCCCGGCAGCCGTCCGCCCAGTTCCCTCACTAGCCTCAGTCGCCAGGTCATGCGCACCATGAGCGCCTGGGTCGGCATCGGCCGTAGCGAAACCGGTCTGGTGCGCGTCTCGAACCAGGATGCCTTTGTCGCGATCGACCGGTTGGAGTTTTGGGCCGTCGCCGATGGCCTAGGCGGTCATGTCGGGGGCGAGATCGCCGCGCAGACCGCCATCGCGAGCGTGAAAGCCCAGGCCGAATCCTCGGCGGAGCGTCTCCGAAACGGACAAGGCACCCCGGCCGAAATCCTCACTGACCTCGTCGTGCAAGCCCATCGCGCCATCCTGGGACGCGCCAAACTTGAACCCAGCCTCAAAGGGATGGGCACCACCATTGTGCTGCTCTGGATCCCCTCGCCGGAGAATCAGACAGGGTATGTCGCCCATGTCGGCGACAGCCGTGCCTACCGTTTCCGGTCCGGCACACTCACTTCCCTGACTCGCGATCACACCCTGATCGAAACGTACCTCGCGCACGGCATCCTTACGGAAAAGTCCGCAAGAACACATCCTGAACGGCACGTCCTCACGCACGCGCTGGGAATGTCTTCGCCCATCAAGCCGTCTGTGGCATCAGTGGAGTTAGCGCACGAAGATGTCTTGCTCCTCTGCTCGGACGGACTCACGAAGATGCTGGAGGATGACAACATCCGGACCGTTTGTGCCGACGCGCAGGGCGACCCGATCCGGACCTGTGACCGCCTGATCGCCGAAGCCCTCGATCGCGGCGGTGAAGACAACGTCACCGTCGTCGTGATCGCGCATCCATAGTCGGCACTCGTATTTTGGCATTGACAAGGCCAGACAGTCCGTGTAGTTTGTAACCCCAACCGCTGACTTCTCTCTTCACCGAGAGTCGAACCACACGGAGCCGTTTATGAGCCGTCCCGTCTACTTACTGCTGTGGGGTCTGTTCTCTGTCGGTACACTTGCTTCACCGCTGTGCGCGATCGCGTCGGAGCCGACCGATCCAGAATCTGCGATTCGCGCCATGGTTCGCGCCAATGCAGAAAAAGATATGGCGACCCTTTCACGTTTGATGGCTCACGATGCCGACATTACGAGCTATTCCATCGGTGGACGCAAATATGTCGGGTGGCCGGAGTTTGAACGGGAAATGCAGGAGGAGTTCGTCAACGTTCAGCGGCTTGAAATTCCTATTCTCGAACTGAAAGTCTGGACCAAGGGCGAACTGGCCTGGTTCGCCATGGAACTCGATTACATCCGCTACGTCGGGGACGGACCGGAACAGAAGCGGACCGTCCTCCCGTTGAGAGAAACCGGCATCCTCGAACATCGAGCAGGGCAATGGGTGCTGTTGTCGTGGCATGAATCCTTTCGCTCGGCTCAGCTTGCTGGTCCACTCGCTCAACCGCCCGTTACCGCTGCGCCGCACCATCTCGTCAGCAATGTGCCACCTCCAGTGGCACCGGACCTGAGTGGAGAATGGGACATTCTCGAAGTGGAAGACGACAAGCGTTATACGGCAACGTTGGACAAGAATGGCAACGGTCCCTACACTCAACACGGAGGGCGCTTCGTCACCACCAAGTTCGCGGACCGGCTTTGGCAGGGCACCTGGCAGCAGCCCGGCAACGACCGCGAAGGAGGCTTTGAGGTTCTCCTCTCAGAGGACGGCACTCAGGCCAAGGGAATCTGGTGGTATACTCGAGTGGGGACTCACCAGAATATCCCGCCACGTGAGCATGGCGGCACCTATCAATGGAAACGGGTCACCCCCTTAGCCATAGCCCAATGACCCGATCATCTTCCCGACATATCCAAGCCAATCGGAGCCCGGTTCAAAGCCACTGCCTGAATTCTCACTTTCTGCGGGAGGTCTTATGCACAGACACCTCGTTCTCTTGATGGCTGTCCCACTCATGGCGACATCGGCCTATGCGGATGGTGGGCATGATCATCATGCAGTCCCAACTCTAAAAAATCAGGCACCTACGACAGTGACCTACGATGGCGATACCGCCACGTTGACCTTTGGTCCCCTCGACCTTCCTACCAGCCATGATGGCGACATGGGCGATTCCATGCCCAGACACAACTTTCAACTTCCCAAAGATAGGTACCTGATAGGCTTCAAGTCAGCCATCTCCACCAAAGATGGAAAGGAACTTCCTAAGAATTTCCTTCACCACATCCTGATGATCAACAACACAAAGCCCAGCGTCTCCTGCCCCGGTGAGCCGCTCTTCTTCGGAGGGGCCGGCCTGGAGATGACCGAGACCAAGTTCCCGGATGGTTACGGAGTGAAGCTCGCGAAAACCGATCGCTTGATGTCTGTGGTCGCCTTCTATCACGGAGCCCCTCCCACCAAGGATGTGATTGCAACCTTCACGATGCACTTTGCGCCCGAATCCAAACCGATGAAAGAGATGGATGTCTATCAAGTGGGAGTGAATATTGTGTGCTACAGCAAGTTCAGCCAGCGACCAGCGGATCAGACTGACGAAGGTATCGAGATCAGGCACGGTGTTCAAGTTCACACCGCACCGTTGAAGTTTAGCATGGACGGCTGCGTCAAGTTTGCCTATCCCCACGGTCACGATGAGCTCCTCATGATCGCGCTTGAGAACAAAACCAAGAAACAGACGCTGCTACGAACCGTTCCAGACGTTGACCTGGATGGCACCTTCCGTGAATTCCTTCCCCATCAAGTCTATAAGGACAGCCAAGGGTTCCCCATCCTCAAGGAGGATGACTATGAAATGGTAATGGTGCATCATCATCCGCTACAGAAACAGGAACTCCAGCACGGCATGGGCAATTACTTGCTCTATATGACCCCAGGCGCCTGCCCCGCCGAAAGCGCCTCCATCGCTCCTTAATCTCGATTCCATCCCGCCTGCTGGAGCAGACATCGCCGACAGGCGTTTCCAGGTTTTCGCATCTCATCATCCGTTCAAAATTGTTCGTTCAAAAGCGTTCGTGCAGTCTCCCTCCCCTACCAAAGAAGCGTCGCCCAGGCTGGGCTTCTCGCCTACCACTGTGGTATTCAAGACAGGGCGCCGGTGCGGCTTTATCGGTTCGTGCCCACTTGCCTGAATCCACGAGCGCGCAGGTCGCTTCCGTGCGGATGACCCACTAGAGTCCCTAGACATCTGGGACGGGGCATGCCCCAGAAACACCGGGAACCGCTTCATGCCGCAGAGTGAGCCTGTTGCGATTCTTCTCGTCAGCGACGTCGCCGAAGAAATCAAACTGGTCACGCTCAGTTTTCGCGGATTCTTTCCCGGTTGTCGGGTCGAAGCCGTTTACTCGCTCGCGGAAGCGCTCCAGTGGGCCAATCGCACCTCCTGGCATTTCATCCTCCTCGACGAACGCCTGCTCGACCAACGCACGCCCTCTGTGATCCAGGAACTGAAGCGGCTCGCACCGGATGCCGCGGTAGTTCTGCAAACCGACTGCAGTGATTCCACCGCCGCCGTGAACACACTGCAAGCGGGGGCGGATTTCCTGCTCTATAAGAAATCGCCCGCCTTTTTGACCGAACTCGTGCTCTATACCAGGCACGCCCTCGAATTGCGTGAATTGCGCCTGACGCTGGGGCGGACAGAAGAACGCCACGCGCGGCTGATCGAAACGTTAACGGATGTGTTGTATGAACTCGATGCCGGAGGACGCTTCACCTATCTGAGCCCTTCCGTCGAGGAATTACTGGGTTACGCACCGGATGAATTGGTGGGCGTCCCCTATTCCGTTGTCGTTCCGCCGGATCAACTCGATCGTGCTCGTCATCACTTCGATGATCGCCGGACGGGAGCGCGCGCGGGTCGGCGAATCGAGGTCGACCTTGTCAGGAAAGCGTCTCCCGACAAACCGGCGTCCACCCGCATCAGCGTCGAGATGAGCGCGAAAGGTCTCTATGATGCCCATCGGCGGTATCGCGGGACATTGGGCCTGTTACACGACATTTCTCGACGCCGCGATCAAGCAGAAATCATCCAGCAGCTCACGCGGCAGCTTCAGGCTACCGATCGATTGGTCGCCGTGGCGCAGCAGCTCTCAACCTTGTCCAAGAATCTGCGGACTCTCCACACCGCCGTGCTCGCCCAATCCCAACAGCTCCTCACGGCTTTCCGCGAAGCAGGTTTCATCGAACAGGTCGAATCCCTAATGAGCCAGGCCGCCGAAGCCGTTCGCCTGGGAGAAGCGCTTACCAGGGCTGTCACAGAAGCGGCAATCCACCGGGAGACCATCAACGACGTCATCGATACCGTTCTGGCTGCAACGCGACCCTCGCTCCTGGACACAGACCGCGTTGTGCGTGACTATGCCGCCGATCTTCCTCCCTTCACGGGAGACCGTGACCCGACGATGCGGCTCCTACGCATTCTGCTCCTGCATGCCCAACGGCATGCGACCATCGTAGGCGGCCACCATCAGCTCAAGATCAGTACGGCCGCGATCGGCCCGACCGGTGCGCGGATGGAGGCCGTGCCGACCCTCTTCCCGCCGGCACCTCCCACGGAAGTGGAAATTCACATCGAGGAAACCGATGTCATCGTCGGGGAACAACCTCCACCCCGGGAAGCCGTGGACCTGTTCGAAGCCTATGCCTTGATTACGCAACTGGGAGGGCGTGTGGACTACCAGGCTCCTGCCGGCGGCATGCTGTCCGTCAGGATCTGGATCCCGGTCGAGCCCGCGATTGACGGCCGCGCGTCTCTTCCTCTCACCGGCCTTCCTGAGCCTTCTGCCACCACGTCGGGTGAGCCACCACCGTTACCGCAACCTCAGATGCCAGCCACACCCGTGCCGATCACGCCCCTTCATCCCGCCGGATCATCACCGCCCCTGCCCGACCGTCGACGCAATATGCGCACCTCCGCCCATCTCCCGGCACGCATCACAATCGGTAATGTGACGCGCGACGCAACCGTGACGGATCTTGGCCCGGGCGGAGCCGCCTTGGCGATTGAAGGTGTGCTGCCGCCATTCAATCATCAGCCGGCCTACGTGATCCTCAAGACCGCTACCGGGATGCTGGAATTACAAGCCACCGTTCATGATCGCGGAGTGACCACACCTGATGCCCGTACCGAAGGGCGGAACTCGCTCCTCGCATTCCACTTCGCCTCCCTGGGCGACATCGAGCGGAGCATCCTGGCATCGATCCTGACCGAGGTGCGTGGGCGTTCGTTCTCCTTGACCCTCGAAGCCCTGCTCTCGCTACCTGATCACGCAGAAGATGTTACCTCTGATACAGCGGAGACGGACCTCCGGGGAGCGGATCACCGCGAAGCCGTGCGGGTCCGCGTCGCAATGCCGGTTCGCATTGACAGTCCTTCCCGCGGTACGACCGCCGATCGTCCGCTGAGCCTTGTCGTCAATTTCAGCCGCACAGGCGCCTGTCTCCAGATGGCACGGGCCCCGGGGATTGCTGGTGACCTGGTCGCGCTTCACTTTTCTTCGACCGGAGCCCTCGATCGGCCTCGGGCGCACGAACCGGACGCGCCCGAGGCGATCCTGACCGCCCATATCATCTGGAGCGCTGACGATCACAGGGTTCCATCCGAACTGAAGCCTGCCCCCTCGCAGCCGGGACAGCGCATCGGCATCCGCTTTGTCCGCCTGACTCCGTTCGCCGAACGCGAGATCAACCGGGTGGTCAAACAGCACATCGGTTCCCCCATGGATCTTGAAGGCATTGCCGGCCGCTCGTCGATCGTCAGTGCCAGACGGGAATGCCGGAACGCGCGGGATCAGGTGATCGCCTTGACGGATGATCACGCCCGCCATCAGATTTCGCCCAGCACTCCGATCGTCGTCATTGCCCCGGGATTTGGACAGACGCAAACCGACTACTTGCCTCTCTCGTTCTACCTGGCCGCCAATCGTTTCCGCGTCCTCCGTTATGATCACACGAATCACATCGGCCAAAGCGACGGTGACGTGTTGCAGACCACCCTGCGCAGCATGCAGGTGGATCTCCAGAGGGTCGTGGAGTTCGCCCACTCCACCTGGCCGACCGCCCCCCTGACCCTCTTCGCCGAAGACCTCGCGGCAAGGGTGGCACTGAAAGTCCTGGCACAGGGTCATGCCACCGACCGGCTTCTCTTACTTAATCCTGTCTTAGACTTACAGACCGCCCTCTCGACAACATTCCGGCACGATGTCATCACGGACTATCGGCACGGTCTTCGGAGAGGCGTCGCCAACTTCTGGGGTCTGAACGTCAACCTCGACCAGTTCGTCAGCGACGCGATCGCCGGAGGATATGCGGACCTGGCCGCAACATCCGCTGACCTCGCCGTGCTGGATATGCCACCGATCATCTTGACCTCTCCGAGAAGGAGCCGCTCAGTTGAATCAAGCCCAGGTTCCTCCGACCCGGCCCTCCATGGGCTCGGAACGACACCCCTCATCGTCCCACTCCAGGTCGACGTGTCCGGCGAAGCCGGTGCCCACGACGAGCGTCATGTCGCGGCGTTTCGGACGATCTTCAGGCAGATTGCAGCTGCCCTCACCGTCGACCGGCCATCACCCCAGATACACGAGCCGGCGGCGCAGGATATTCATCACCAGCGGCAGCTGGAGCAGGAACGGATCCGCATTCGGCATCATGTGTCGCAGGCCACGCGTGATGCCCTCTGGGTGGCTCGCCTGGCCCAACTACCTGAACTCGGAAACCTGCCGGACTACTGGGCCGTCGAAGATGAACTCTACCGCCGCCTCCTGCCACTGCCACCAGGTATGCGGATCATCGATGTCGGCTGCGGACAAGGCGACCTGGCCCGTGTCATCCTCACCAACCAGGCCTATCGATCGATCCATCAGAGCAGACCGGCGTTGAGCCCCCTCCACTACGTCGGGCTTGGCCAGTCTCATGAGTCCTTGAAGATTGCGGAACACAATGTCCAGACGTTTGTTCGCGAGCTGACGACCGCCTTCTCAGCCTCGCTCTCACCAGCCCAACTGGTGGAGACACGATGGCTCTGGTGTGACTGGGATTCTCCCTTTCCCTTCACGGACCATTCCATCGATCGCCTTCTCTATCATCTCTCCCTCCCCTTCACCCCGTCCCCGCTCAACGCGCTCCGGCAGGCGCTTCGAGCCCTGCATCCGGAGGGGATGATCGTCGTGACGTGTTTTCATCCCCAGGCCGACTTCTCCGCACTCTTCCGTCGCCATCTACAGGCCTCGGGGCGGGACGAGTTCGGCGCCCCGGCGCAGATTGTCCTTCACTATCTTGGCCGACTGCGCGAAGCCCTGCGCCATGGACTCCTTCATACCTATGAACGGAATGAGCTGGCTCGCCTCCTGGTCCATGCCGGCGCCGGCGTGATTCGGGTCAGCCCCTTACTGGATGGCCAACTACTGCTTGCCGTCGTCCAGAAGGCCAAATCCTCTGGCTGAAATGCTGCTTCCCGTGTATACTCCTGCGTGGTGACGCCCGATATTCATCGCCTTGCCAGCTTCGATGCCAGCCATGACGCGACAGCGTGATGCGATCGATCCCCATCCCCGAGTCTCCATGACGGATCGTCCGTATCCAGAGACCGCGACCGTTCAACCAGGCGCGGAATCGCTCCAACGCCTCACCAAGTTTGCCCGTGACATGGGGCATATTACGACGCTCTCCGTCATCGCCGAGCGAATCTTGTCCGGGCTCTCTGAAGTCGTGCGGTACCCGGAGGGCTCCCTGTACCTCATCGAACGCGAACGCGAACAGTTTCGTCGTTTCGTCACACAGGGGTCGATTCACGAGAACTCGGCACCGCCTGCGGTCCCTCTCGAACACCCATTCGTACGCCAGCTCACGCAGCACCAGCAGATACTCGACCGCTCAGTGTTCACGGCCGGCACCGTTTCGACCGCCATGGATGACATCCTGGCACGCGTGTTCGAGTCGCCGTGCAGCGGCCTCGCCATTCCGCTCATCAACCGGGGAAGATTGATCGCGTTCGTGCTGCTGCAGTCAGAGCCGGCGACGCCCTCGACCGACCTCGACAGCCTGGAGTTTCTGGCCGCCATGGCCCAAAACGCCGCCAACGCACTGGATTCCCTCCTGGTCTACGAGGATCTCCATCAGTCCCAAACCCTGATGCGGCGGACCGACCGTTTGCGCTCCTTGGAGATCATTGCCGGGGGATTCGCCCACGAAATCCGGAATCCGCTCACCTCCATCAAAACCTTCATCCAGCTGGCCCCTGAACGAAAGGATGACTGCGAATTTATTCAGGATTTCAGCCGGGTGGTGCTCGACGATGTCCATCGCATCGAGCGGCTGATCGGAGAGATTCTGGACTATGCCCGCTACATGGAACCCAAACTGACGGACGAGGACGTGAATGACATCGTATCATCCTGTCTCTATTTCATCGCGGTGAAGGCAGACAGCCGAGGGATCAAGTTTGAAAAAGAGTTGGCGCCCGAGCTTCCTCGTGCCATGTTGGACCGGCAGCAGATTAAACAGGTATTGCTGAACCTGCTGCTGAATGCGATGGACGCGATCGGCGAACGAGGCGGTACCCTTCGAGTGAGGACAAATCGGCTCGTGCGACCAAATGGCCACGTCTGGGTTCAGATCGAAATCGAGGATACCGGACAAGGCATCTCGGCCACCAATCTGGAGCACATCTTCGATCCGTTCTTTACGACCAAGCATACGAGCGGCGTGAACGCGGGGACGGGCCTGGGCCTGACAATCGCGCATCAGATCATTCGAGAGCACCAGGGCGAGATTTGCGTACAGAGCACGGAAGGAGTCGGTACGAACTTCCGCATCAATCTTCCGTCCCTCGCCTGAGGCAAACAGGAGCACTGTGGATATTGCGGCCACGAAGAAACGGGTTCTCCTCATCGACGACGAAGCGCGCGTGCGCACCTCGCTCAAAATGGTGCTGGAACCGTCCTATGACATTCTCCAGGCAGCGGATGCGCAAGAAGGCATTGAGGTGTTCCGGAAGGAAGGTCCGGATCTCGTCCTGCTCGACGTGATTCTACCGGGAACCGACGGACTGGCGGTTCTGCAAACGCTGCGCTCGGAAAATAAAATGACGCCGGTCATCATGTTGACCGGCACGAAGTCCGTCAAGACCGCCGTCGATGCGATGAAACTGGGTGCGGCAGACTACCTGTCGAAACCCTTCGAGGTCGAAGAATTGCGCATCGTCGTCGGCCGCGCGTTGAACTCACTGGAGTTGGAACGCGAGGTCAAACAGCTACGAGCCCAAGTCGTCCAGCGCTATGCCTTTCACAATCTGATCGGAAAAAGCCAGGGCATGCAGGAGATCTATGCCAAGATCGAGCAGGTGTCGGACAGTCGCACGACCGTCCTGATTACCGGAGAGAGCGGAACGGGTAAGGAGTTGGTCGCGAAGGCCATCCATTACAACAGTTCGAGGCGAGAACGCCCCTTCATCGCGCTGAACTGCGCGGCATTGCCTGAAACATTGATCGAAAGCGAGCTGTTCGGCCATGAAAAGGGCTCGTTTACGGACGCCACCGCGCGTCGAGTGGGACAGTTTGAGCTGGCCAACAGCGGAACACTTCTCCTCGACGAAATCGGCGACTTGAGCCCTGCCACACAGGCAAAGTTGCTTCGGGTCCTGCAGGAACGCGAGTTTACACGAATCGGGGGGCTCCAACCGATCAAGGTCGACGTCCGCATCGTGGCGGCGACCAATAAGAACCTGGATGAGCTGGTCCGGAAGGGACAGTTCCGCGAAGACTTGTACTATCGCATCAACGTCATCGCACTCTATCTTCCCCCACTCCGTGAGCGCGGCGAAGACGTTCCGCTCCTGGCTAAACATTTCCTCGCCAAGCGGGTGGAAGAAGAAAACCGCCCGCACATTGAGTTTGAGAAGGACGCACTCGAACTCCTCACGCGCTACCCATGGCCGGGTAACGTCCGCGAACTGGAGAACATCATCGAACAAGCCTTCATCTGGTCGCAGAATTCCCCGCAGATCATGCCAGAGCATCTGCCCATGATCCTCAAGAGCGATACCCGATCATCTTCGCTCCGTGACGACACTCTGGCAGGCCGGATGTCTCTTGAGAAAGCGGTGATGGAGTTTGAACGAGAGATCATCCTTGATGCATTGAAGCGCACCAACTATGTGCAGACTCACGCCGCGAATCAACTCGGAATCAGCCGCCGCATGTTGAAATATCGCATGGACACACTCGGCATCGGCCGTCCCGACAATGCCGCCAGTCAAGTGCCGGAGCCGGCGGTGCAGGAATAACACACCTCTTCAGTCAGCTGCGTCGTTTATCCCACGTCATGCTCCTTATCCCGCACGGCCACCTGCGTCATCTCTTGTTCGTGGGAACTACATATAGTTATTCTACGTATGTCGACCCCTTCCCATTGAGACCCCATTTGGAGCCGCTCGAAAAGGAATGAGAATTGCTTGACAAAATGCGCAGTTAGAGATACATGGAGGACCATAATGAGTGCGCCGGGAGCCTCCGAGCAACCAAGAATCAAGCCGACCGTGCTCGTCGTAGACGATGAAGCCGGTCCTCGCGATGCCCTCAAGGTCATTCTCCGCCCGTTTTTCAACATACGTTTGGCAGAAAATGCCAAAGCAGCCCTCGACGTACTCAACGAGCAGCCGATCGATCTCATCACCCTCGACCAGAAACTCCCCGACCGCCAAGGCCTGGAGCTTCTCCAGGATATCAAGCACGATCATGCCGACACGGAAGTGATCATCATCACTGGATACGGGAGCCTGAAGTCGGCCATGGAGGGCATTCGCTACGGGGCCGCCGGATATCTGCTGAAGCCGTTTAATGTGACCGAACTGATTACGCTGATAAACCAAACCCTGGAAAAGAAGCAGCGACTCGACTTTATCCGCGGTTTTCTTCGAACGTCCCCCGGCCTCTGGGCATCTGAAGCAGAGAGCGCACGCGCATGGCAGGCGCTCAAAGTTGGCTATTTCTCGATCGGAAAGAAGGCGCAGGACAACGAGTTCCCGCCGGATCAGGAGCAGGCTCTACTCCCGCTTCTGTCGGATGTGCTTGAAGCGAAAGATCGGCAATTACTGAATCATTCGAGTCGAACGAGCTTTTATGCCACGCTGATGGCTAATCGTCTCAATCTGACGATCGCTGAGCAAAAGTCGCTGGCCACGGGCGCGTTTCTTCATGATATCGGGCAAACCAGCCTGCCCTCCTTCAGATTTCCCGACGACCAGAGCCTCTCCGCGACCGAAGCAGCGGCCTGCGCGGAGCACCCGGACACAGGCGCCCGCATGATCCTTCCGTTGGGATTACCGGCTGAGGTGGGTCAGATCGTCCTGTACCACCATGAACGATGGGACGGGCTGGGCTATCCCCACGGACTCCAGGGCGAGGGCATTCCCCTGTTGGCCCGCATTGTCTGCATTGCACAGGCGTTCGATCATCTGACCGCGGAAACTCCCGGCCGTGTCCCTTTCTCGATTGAGAATGCGATCCGCCAGATTTCGCTCCAGGCGCACACACATTTCGACCCGATGCTGACAGACCTGTTCGCCCGCGCTGTCACCGAATGCAAAGCATCCCTCCCGGCCATGGCCATCGCAGCCACGCCGAGCGCCGCTCCGGAATCGTAATTTCCCCCTTCGATCAGTCTACTCATTGGCGCCGGCAATCAGCTCCGCCGCGGTTTCCCGAAGCTTCTTGGTCACCGTTTCCCCCCCGAGCATGCGCGCAATCTCCTGTTCGCGATCCATGCCGCTCAACAAGTGTACCATCGTCACCATCCGATCCTTCACCCGCGATTTCTCTACACACCAGTGGTGTTCGGCCTGGGAGGCCACCTGTGGAAGGTGGGTGATGCATAACACCTGATGGAATCGCCCCAACGCGCGCAACCGTTTCCCGATCGCAGCCGCGACGGCTCCTCCTACTCCGGCATCGATCTCGTCGAAAATCAGCACCGGCACCCGGTCGGCGTCGGCAAGAACGGATTTCAGCGCCAACATGACCCGGGACAATTCTCCTCCGGATGCGATTCGAGCCATCGGCTTCAGCGGGTCGCCCACATTGGCCGTTAGCAGGAACTCCGCTCGATCCGTCCCGTCATCGCCATAGGCCGCCTCGTCTTCACGCGTGACGATCTGAATCAGAAACTGTGTCCGTTCCATCTTGAGAGCCTGGAGCTCCTGCCGCACCATTTTCGTCATCCGTTTGGCCGCTTCCATTCGCCTGGCCGAAAGCTGCCTCGCCAATCGCGCAACCGCCTGCTGCTGCGCACGGATCCGGCGATCGCAGTCTTCAAGCTGTGCATCCGAACCCTGCAGCCGATCGAGTTCAGCCCGCACCCTGTCGTGAGTCTCCAGCAGCGCCTCGACCGTTCCGCCATATTTTTTCCTCAATTTCTGAATCAGAGCCAATCGATCGTCGATTGCGGCCAGTCGCACGGGATCGGCATCGATACGATCGGTGTACCCGCGGAGGGAATCCGCGACTTCCTTCAAGAGCACTTTCGCATCAGCTGCCAGCCGACCGGTTCCCTCCATGTCAGGATCGATCTGGGCCAATTCCTCCAACGTCCGCTCCAGCAAAGCCAGATTGGGCAAGCTCCCATAATTCTCGGCCTGCAGCCGCTCGTAGGCCTCCGAGGCCAACTCGCCCAAGCGATGGGCTGATCCCAACCGGCGCCGCTCACTCTGGAGCGCTTCTTCCTCTCCAAGACGGACGGAGGCTTCGTCCAACTCCTGCCGCTGAAATTGCAGGTAGTCCTCGCGCTGCGCCGTCTGCTGGATCCGTGCAGCCATCTCCTCCCGCTCCTGTCGGGATCGCATCCAATCGTGGTAGGCCGCTCGATACTCCTCCCTCAATGCCTGCAGGCGTCCGAACGCATCCACCGCCTCGAGTTGAGTCGAACTGGAAAGCAGGGACTGCTGCTCATGCTGTCCGTGCACGTCGACGAGCGTGCCTCCGAACTCCTCCAGCATATGAACCGGGCTCATGGCCCCGTTGAGGTAGACCCGATTTCGCCCTGAGCGGGCGATGATGCGCCGGATGATGAGCTGGGAATCCTGCGGCCCGATGATCCCCCGGGCGCGCAGCCGTGCGAGAACGGGATGGTCAGACGGGATCTGAAAGGCGGCCTCGAGTTCTGCTTCCTCGACCCCGAAGCGAATGTGATCGCTGGAGGCCCGTCCGCCGACGAGGAGGGCAATAGCATCGATGAGGAGGGACTTGCCTGCTCCGGTCTCCCCGGTCAGTACAGTGAAACCCGCGTCGACGACCAAACTAACCTGCTCCACCACCGCGAAGTTGGTAATGCGCAGCTCGGTGAGCATGGCTGCGGCGGCGGCTTCTAGGCAGTCCCTGCGTGCTGGGCCAGCAGCGAATCGATCACTTCCTTGAATTGACGCTTGGGCCTGGCGCCCACCAGCTTTTCAACCGGCTGGCCGTTTCTGAAGAAGAGGATCGTGGGAATACTCATCACTTGATAGCGACCGGCCACTTCAGGATTCTCGTCGGTGTTGAGCTTTCGGACCTTGAGCTTGCCGACATACTCTTTGGCCAACTCATCCACAATGGGCGCCACCATCTGGCAGGGACCGCACCAGACGGCCCAAAAATCAACCATCACGAGTTCCGTCGCCTTCATCACCTCCGCATCCCAAGTCGAATCCTCGACCTTCAAGACATCACCAGCCACGTCTTCGCCCTCCTCCAGAGTTGTGATCGTTACAGATGAAACGTGAGTTGGCATCGTACCCCACGGCTGTTTTTGGTGTCAAATAGGCGGGCCTATCGGAGCCTGCCCGGCCTTCGGCATGTCTCACTGCGCCACAGTCGCCGCGGTCGACTCCGATGGCTCCATGGAAGCCCATTGCCCGCGGGGCATCGGCTCGCCCCGAGTTCCAGCCTCTAACGGAATCCGCGTGGATCGCTCTCCGCGGACGGGACCGACTGCGGACGGCCGTAGGGCCCGCCCGGTGCATACCAGGGCAGTCCGCGCTCGCCCCAAAGGAGCGGCGTCAGGATGGAACGCATGACAGCGGTGCCGATGTTTTCAGTCCAGCCGATTCCAGTGAGGTTCAGCATGAAGGCGTACTGGTAACGATCGGGGAATTGTACATAGTAGAGCCCGGTCGACCAGCACTTGCAGGGGTTCTGGTAGAGGGCGACGATGTCAAATTCCGGGCTCCTTCGATTCTTGATGTCGTAGTAGGCTTTCGCGCCGATGGTCCATCCCCACGGTGTGCGAAATCCTCCGGCCGCCGTGACAAACTGAATCTCGTCCGTCGGCGCATACACTTCATTGAACGAAATGGGATTCCAGATATCGCCTCGTCTGGCTCGATTGCCGTCCCGAGAAAATCGCTGTCCCACTTCGACATACCAGTTGGTCTCCTCTTGGAGTCGGAAGTCAGTGTTGAACTGACTCACTTCGCCCCGGTAGGGATCGAAAAAGGCGTCGATCGTCAGATACCGATTGATAGGCGGCCGCTGCATTGCCGCCATCCCGCCCCCGCGAGCGGACCCTGTCATGGACAGTTGGCTCTGGGTCATGGGCGGTTGAACATTGCCGATGACAGCTCGCAACCAGATGTCGGAAAATTTTTGGCCTTGAACCGCAACAGTGGCTGGTTGAATCGGCTGCGTGGTAGATCCCAGCGGGGGATTAACCCCTGGCGAAAAATCACGCGCCACGGTCTGGACAGCACCGACACGATAGCTCTGGGCCAGCGTGAGGTCCAGCCAGCTGAACACGCTGGTCTTGCCCTGCTCCAACACACGATTGCGCAGGGCGTAGGTCAGGAGATTCTTCTTCGGCAGATCATCCACTTGATCGATCTGAGGCAGTTCAGATTGATCCGTTCCCGGGACGTATTCATACATGACGCTGGGTTCGATCGTGTGCAGAAGGCTGCCTCCGTTCTCCAGACCAAACCGCCTGGTCAACTTCGACGTCGCGTCCACCCCGATCCAGAAGGTCTCCCGATGTTGCATCTCATTGGACTGTGCGCCTCTGGTGTAGTACGCCTCGCGAAACTTGGCCTGCGGCCTGAGGCCGACCACATGCCCGATATCGATCACATCGGTCGCGATACCCGGGGCCACATCCACCCGATTGAGGGTAAACCCCTCGTCACGATAGAAATTGACGTAGTTCCCTTCCATGCCGAACAGAACGGGCGAACGGAACAAGGAGACGTTGGGAAGGTAATAGCCCGCCTCGGGGAGCCGCTGAAAGGTATCCTTTCCACCGGCCTGCAGGGGCTGAAGATATTGTCCCAACAGGTACATGGTCCCATACGACAACTGCTGGCGCGCCAGAACGTTCGATTCGTTGCTTGGTAATGCCCGCGCTGCTCCCGAATTGCTCAACTGCTGATAGTAATCGGGATCGCTTACCAGGTTGGCATTGGCCCGGACCAGAAAGGTATCCCCGAACTTTTGCGTGTGACTTCCCGTGATCGACGCACGCGCCTTCCTTGGATCCTGCCCCGTATCGCTGACACCCGCCACGTTGGGAAGCTCCGTCTGCTGCAGGTAGTCTACCCGCCACTGTCCCCGGGATTGTCGATCCAAGACGTACCGGTACTCAAATTCAGACCCGTACCCCAGCCGACTGAAGTACTTTGGAGAAATGGTCAAGTCCTGACTGGGATTGATGGCCCAATAGAAGCTTCCTGCCGCATGGAATCCGAAACGGTTGTCGTACCCCACGAACGGCATCAGAAACCCGGTCTTTCGCTTGGCCAGCGGATAGGAGAGTGTGGGCAACGGAATCGTGGGCACGTCATTCACGCAGAGCCACGCTCCTTTAAACGCCAGGGTATCTCCGACCGTGAGATCAAGATCCTTAAAACGCATGCGCCATGCGGGCACTTCTCCCTCCTGCGCATCGCAGTTCGTGAAGCTGCCGTCCTTGACCCGATAGTGATATTCGGAGAATCGCTGCAGGAGCCGGCCCGACACCGAAGAATTCGTGGACGGCAGGAAGAGCTGCCCGTGCGTGATCACGCCGGCCTCGGTATTCACGTTCAACTCCATCCGCTCGGCGGTGACATCAGTTTGGGGATCCGTCAAATGCACGTGGCCGGTGGCGGTCAGTATTCCCGGAAGCACCTGGATCGACGCATGGTCGGCCGTCAGTTTGAGCGACCCCTGCTGAACGACGACCGAGCCGTCGGCCTCGTAGAGGTCCTGATCCTGCCGATAGTCGAGACGATCAGCCGTGACATCGAGAGGGAGGGAACCGGAAGACGGCCCTGCGGCACCCGCCTGCTGCGCTGCCGTCAGAATACCTAGCGGGGTCACCAACAGAACCACAACCAGCACAAGAAGGCACCACCGGCAGATCCGGACACGAGGATCCGCCATGCTAGCCCCGGAGCGGTGACAGCCCACAGCCACGCAGTGCAGCCTTGAGGTCGCCCAGCAGCATGAGCGAACCCGTCACGCAGATCAGATCTCCGGACCTCGCCTGCGTTTTCGCCGTCATCAGCGCCTCAAAAGGCAAACGAGCTTCGCTAATCGGCCGACGCCATGCAGGCAGCGCCCCACGGAGTTCCTGTACCGTCGCCGATCGAGCGAGACCGGCCTGCGTCAGCACGATTTCCGAAACCAGGGGTAGCAGGGGCTCGATAAAACCACGATGATCTTTGTCCCGCATCATGCCCCACACGAGAATGATACGGGAACCGGGAGAGCGGACCAGATACTCCTGCAGATAGCCGGCGAGTGCGGCTGCCGCCGCAGGATTGTGCGCTCCATCGAGCAGCACCCTCGGATAGTCTTCGATGAGCTCCAACCGCCCTTCCCACATCACCGACTGGAGGCCTTCGCGAACCGCTGTGCCATCAATCGGCGCTGCGACTTCACCGGCCGCTTCAAGCAGGGCAAGGGCACAGCCCGCATTATCCAACTGATGCCGCCCGGCAAGACCGCAACGGAGTCCTTCGAACGTCCGGGTCACCCCTCGATAGGTGAACTGCTCAGGGCTGGCGCCTTCGACGAAGAACTCGTATCCCAGTCGCCACAGTGGAGCCGTGCGCTCCTGCGTAACCCGGGAGATCACCCCGCTGGATTCCCGCCCCATCCGGCCGATGACAACCGGCACGGACGGCTTGACGATCCCGGCCTTCTCAAATGCGATGGCCTCCTCCGTCCGTCCCAGATATTCCTGATGATCCAAGGCAATCGTCGTGATCGCGCAGGCCATCGGTTCAACCACATTGGTCGCATCGAATCGCCCCCCCAGCCCGACCTCGAGGACCGCCACATCCACGCGGGCCGCCGCAAAGTGGAGCAGCGCCATGGCCGTCGTCACTTCAAAAAAAGTCGGGTGCGGATGGTCCGGCGCGGCACCGCGTAGTTGCCCGGTCAGATCCGCCATCGACTCTTCCGGAATCATCTCCCCATTCACGCGGATCCGTTCACGAAACTCGACCAGATGCGGAGACGTATAGAGCCCCACCCGCAGACCGGAAGCCTGAAGGATCGCGGCCGCCATTGCAGCGGTGGAGCCCTTCCCGTTCGTCCCCCCGATATGCAACGTGCGAAACCGACGCTCCGGATGCCCGATTCTTGCCAAGAGAGCTCGCATGGTTTCCAGGCCGAGCTTGATTCCATGCTTCTGGAGCCCGTAGAGGTATTCGATGGCAGCGGAATAGGTCATGGAAAAACCGGCGGGGCGATGGAAGCTAAAAATGATTCACGAGGGTGCTGATCGTCGCTTTCAGCTGCTTGCGCTCGACGATCATATCGATCATGCCGTGCTCCAGGAGAAATTCAGCCCGCTGGAACTGATCCGGCAACTGCTGCTTGATCGTTTGTTCGATGACGCGGGGACCGGCGAAGCCGATCAAGGCCTTCGGTTCTGCGATAATCACGTCACCCAGCATCGCCACGCTGGCCGTGACCCCGCCGAAGGTGGGATCGGCAAGGATTGAAATCAAGGGCAGCTTCGCCTCCCCCAACTTGGCGACGGCCGTCGAAGTCTTGGCCATCTGCATGAGGGAGAGGATGCCCTCCTGCATGCGGGCGCCGCCGGACGCCGTCACAAGGATGACCGGCAGCTTCACCTCCAACGCCCGATCGATCGCGCGACAGATCTTTTCCCCGACCACCGATCCCATGCTGCCGCCCATGAAGCTGAAATCGAAGACGCACAGCACCACCCGGCGTCCATCGATCATGCCTTCGCCGATCACGAGCGCGTCCTTGCGTCCGGTCTTCTCCTGATGAACGCGCACGCGGTCCTGATAGGACTTGGTATCGTGGAAGGCCAGGGGATCGCGCGCTTCCAACTCCGTATCCCATTCCATGAAGGTCCCCAGATCGACCAGTAGTCCGATCCGCTCCATGACCGAAATGGGGAAGTGATAATCGCACTTGGGACACACCTTGTTATTCCGGTCGACTTCCTTGCGATAAACGATTTCCCGGCAGTGATTGCACTTGAGCCACATGCCCTCGCTGCCTTTGGAGCGTGGAGGGGTCGCGGCCTCGGAGGATTTTTCTTTCTTGAACCAGGCCATGGTCAGGTCTCTCGATCAGTCCGCTGGCGCCGGCAGACCGGCTGCTGATGTTGGCGCAGAATACCACAGGCGCGACTGACGCGCACCTTCAAACCGCATCCAGACGCACAACGGGCGCGCGGCTCTAATGCCCGAGGGCCGTCGACGTCAGCTTCACCAGCATCCAGACTCCCACCGAGACGCTGGCCACACTGGCAAATCCCTGCAGCCCCACAAAGAGCCGGCGACTGATGGTGAACGAACAGACCAGGGGCAAACTGATCGTCAATCCGATCGCCATCATACCCACGATCGACCCGACGCCGAATACGGCAATCGAGAGAAGGCCGCGGCCCAGTTCCTGAGTGGTCGCAAGAATGATGAGCATCAGCGCTGCCGAACCTGCCAGCCCGTGCGCCATGCCGATGCAGAGGGGGCGGACGGAGTCGACCATCCAATGCCGGTGGCGATGATCGTCCTGTCGTTGATGGCTGTGGAAATGGGCATGCGGCTCGCCGTCATGGTCGTGCCGATGCACGTGCCATCGTTCCCGGTACAACCTGAGCGCCAACGTCGCGCCGAGGACGATCAGCAGAATCCCTACGCCGGATTCAGCGATGAGCTCGAATCCCTCGGGGATGCGAAGCCCCCAGACCAACACGATCGATCCTACGATCAATAGGGTCAGCGCATGACCGATGCCCCACCATAACCCGACGGCGCCGGAGGCCCGCAGCGACGGCCGTTCGGCCAGCACCGTCGAAACTGCGGCAAGATGATCGGCATCAAGCGCATGCCGAACCCCGAGCAGGAATCCGACGCTCAGCAATGTGAAGAATTCGGTCTCTGCCATGACTCCGTTGGAATATCGATCACTGTTTGGGTCGCTGCACGCTCACTAACCACAGCCAAGAGCCCGAACGCAAGAGGTCAGACCGAGACCCCACAGCCGAGGCCGCCATCAGCCGCCACGCGCGTGCATCTCAAGGTGCGGATCTTCACGAAGCCGATCGATGTCGATCAGCCCGCCATCCCGCAGTCCGACCCTTTCCAGCTCCTTACGCTCTTCGGCGCCACGATCCCGACGGGCGGCCCAGCCGGACCGGATGATCGCCCGCATCTCCTCAGGACTGGCGCCCATGCGAAGCGGTTTGCTGAGGTCCGTCCCCGACATCGCATAGAGGCAGAGCAGCCACATCCCGTCGGCGGTGAGGCGACTGCGGTCGCATTGCGCGCAGAACGGCGTGGTGGTCGAAGGAATAATCCCGAAACTCGTGCCATCGGGAAGGAGAAATCGCTGCGCCGGAGCGGACCCGCGTTCCGGAAGCGCGGTGATCGGACCATACCGCCGGCTCAACCGCTCGAGGATCGCGGCGGCGGACAGGACCTTGTCCATCGTCCATTCGTTGGCTCCCCCCACATCCATGTACTCGATGAAACGGACTTCAGCCTGATAGTGGCGCGCGAACTCGATCAGGGAGGACAATTCATCGTCGTTGAACTCCCGAATGGCAACCGTATCGAACTTGAGATTGGCAAATCCGACTTTTCCGGCCGAGTCAATCCCTTCGATCACTCTGGCAAACTCATCCCGTCCGGTCAGCTGACGGAACCGCCCGGGCCTCAGCGTATCCAGGCTGACGGTCACGCGGTGGAGACCCGCTTCGTAGAGCTCCTGCGCGTGATCCGCCAACAGCACGCCGTTCGTGGTCAGAGCAATCTCGCTAATCCGGCGATCGTGCACGAGCAGCCGGACCAGCCGCGAAAGATCCCGCCGCAGCAACGGCTCGCCGCCGGTCAACCTGACCTTGTTCACTCCGAGGTCGGCGAAATACCCCGCGAGCGTCGCCATTTCCTCAAAACTCAGAATATCCTCGCGCGGAAGCCACACATAGTTCGCTTCCGGCATGCAATACCGGCAACGGAGATTGCAGCGATCGGTAACGGAGAGCCTCAGACTCCGCAGTGGCCGCCCGAGTGTGTCACCGACTGCACTGGACATCACACCCTTCGTGGATTCACTCATCACTCGCGGCAAGCCTTTCATTCAAATTTTCAATGTTCAACGTTGAATGTTCAATTCGCATGAAATCTGGACCGCACTCATTCAACATCGGTCATTCAACGTTGCACATTCCACCCGCCCCTACGGGTGCTCTTCAACCCACACTTCCCCTTCTGGCGTATGTTCGAGCTTCCAGATCGGTGTGATCTGCTTCAACTCGTCGATCGCCCACCGGCAGGCGCGAAACGCTTCCGGGCGATGCTCAGCACCGGCGATGATCAGCACAATGTTCTCACCGATTGCAATCTCCCCGTACCGATGAATAATAAGCAGCTCACGAATGTCGAACTCCTTCAGCGCCCGCTCACGAATCTCCCGCAGCTTCTTTTGCGCCATCCCCTCGTAATACTCGAAGGTGATGCGGTCGACATCGCGCCCTGGGGAGCGATCACGGGCAACGCCCAGAAACAGGGCAATCCCGCCGATCCGTTTCGAGCGGCTGCGCACCCGATCGAGTTCCGCGTCGACAGAGAAATTCTCCCGCTGGACACGGACAAACTCGCTGTCCTCTACCGGTTCCATCTCCGACCCCCCTGCAAAAGGAGGTAGGAGCGCAACCTCGTCGCCATCCCGAATTTCCGTCTCTTCATGGGCCATCTCCTGATTGACCGAGACCAGAACCTTTTTCTTCTGGATCAGCTCAGCGAGCTGCGGATACCAAGCCTTGAGAAGCTCGACCAGATCTCTCACTTGTCGCCCGTTCTCTAAGGCCAGGGAAAGTGAATCATGATTCCCAGCCAATGACTTCGTCATACCGAACAATTTGACGGCAATCACCTTGCCCCCAACCTTGGCCTCAGCATCAACGTGCTTTCGTCCATGTTCCCGAGTTTCCGCCCGACTTTGCCAGCAGGCAGACTTCGCTGACACTCATCCCCTGGTCCACCGCCTTGCACATGTCATAGATCGTCAAGGCCGCCACAGAGGCAGCCGTGAGGGCTTCCATCTCCACGCCCGTGGGCCCCGTTGTCTTCGCTGTTGCTGTAATAGCAATCGAACAGCGCCCTTGCCGGTCCGGCTGAGGTTCCTCCTTGAATGAGATATCCACGCTGGTGAGGAGGATCGGATGGCACAGGGGGATCAGATCGGGCGTCTTCTTTGCCCCTATCACCCCGGCCACCTGGGCCACCGAGAGGACATCGCCCTTGGCAATCTTCCCGCGCTGAATTTTTTCGAGGGTTTCGGGCTGCATCGAGACGATAGCCTGAGCCGTCGCCACCCGTTCGGTTGAGGCTTTGGCACTGACATCCACCATCCGGGCCAGCCCCGACTCGTTGAAGTGGGTGAATTCCGCCATTTTGTCAGCTGAATCAGTACGTTGCAACAGATCCGCAGCGAAATTGGTTAGATTATAGGAGCCGCCGGAAACGAAGGTCAAG
>JBQTIO010000084.1:0-16525 GCA_052388075.1 Nitrospiraceae bacterium | reverse complement strand
TCTCACGCTCAATCTGGCCGGGATGTTGAAGAGCGGAAAATTGGACGTGATCATGATCGCCCTGCCCTTTGACGAACCTGCGATCACAACCCAAGCCCTGTATGACGAACCCTTTAAGGTTTTGGTCCCGGTCGGACACCCCTGGCAGAAAAAGAAGCTGATCGATTCCCGGGAGCTGGGATCGGAGAAGGTACTCCTTCCGCATGCAGGCCACTGTTTTCGGCAGCAGGTATTGGACGCATGTCCCGAACTCAGCCGGTCGGACGCCGAAGGCTGGCAGGGTAACTCTCTGGAAACCATCCGGCAGATGGTGGCATCGGGGCTCGGGATCACGGTGCTACCCTGCAGCGCGCTGACGCCCAAGTACGAGAACAAGCGATTGATCGCGATCGCGCTGGCGAAACCGGTGCCTGGTCGCCGGATCGGACTAGCCTGGCGACGCGGCTTCACGCGCCCGCAAGTCATCGAGGTGATTCGGGACGCGGTCTATGCGCTCAAGATTTCGGGACTCACGATGGTGGCCGGTTGAGGAACTCCGGCGCTTGTTGCGGTATCCGGCTTTTGCTACGATGCGCGGGCGCTGACTGACGGCGCTTCGCCATGAAGATCGCGACCTTCAACGTTAATTCCCTACGCAAGCGCCTGCCCATCGTGTTGGCATGGGTCGAACGTCACCAGCCCGATGTCCTCTGCCTCCAGGAAACCAAAGTGCAGGACAGCGAGTTCCCCCTCCTGGCCCTGACACCATCCGGGTATGAGATCACCTATCGCGGAATGAAGTCATACAACGGCGTGGCGGTCCTCAGCCGCAGGAAACCCGAAGGGGTGTTCTATGGGTTCGACGACGGAGGAGAACCGGATGATGCTCGCCTGCTCAGGGTCGTGATCAACGGAATTCCCATCGTGAATACCTACGTACCGCAGGGATTTGAAATTGACTCGCCGAAGTATGCCTATAAACTCAACTGGTATGACCGACTGCGAAAATATTTCGACAAACACCTTTCCCCGAAGGCGCCGGCGATCTGGTGTGGGGACATGAACGTAGCCCCGAGACCGATCGACGTGCACAGCCCGGAAAAGCACCTAACGCACGTCTGTTACCACGAGGATGCCCGCAAGGCGTATGAGAAGACCGTCGCCTGGGGGTTTCAGGATGTGTTCGTGAAACTCTATCCCACGCGGCAGCAGTATACGTTCTGGGATTATCGGGCGCCGAGTTCTCTGGAGGCCAACAAGGGCTGGCGCATCGACCATATCCTGTCGACGGCGCCGCTGGCAGAGAAGTGTGTGAAGGTGGAGGTGGACGTCGAGCCGCGGCGAGTGAGAGACCCTTCAGACCATACGTTCCTCTGGGCAGAATTTTCGATCTAATCTCGCACGCGGCATCCCCCCTCGTCCATTCCAAACATGCAGACCGTCATCCACAGCGTTTGGCGCACACCGCCGCGCACCACTAGGCCGCATGGAGGAACGAGGATTTCCCGCGTAGACGGTTGATGCGATTCTGCTGAATCAACGGATCAAGAAGCAGCCCGCAATTGATACAGCGATGGACGGTCGTACTTGGCGACAGTTCCGGTTGCCGCTCCTCGATCATCAACCCTTTGCATTTTTGACAGGTCATGGCGCCCACCTCCTACCGATGTGAATGGCGACGATGCAGTCAGCTTTCACGAAGGGCAAAGTAACATTGCGAGATTAAGCCCATGTTAACAGGTAGTTAAAAATGTCTAATGTTGACGGATCCACCATGTGCGACGTCGCGGTGGTCGGGGCCGGGGCCGCCGGGCTCGCCGCCGCTATCGCCGCGGGACAACGAGGGAAACCCGCCGGCACTCGCCGGATTATGCTGTTGGACGGCGCCAGAACAATCGGCGCCAAGATCCTTATTTCCGGCGGCGGGCGCTGTAATATCACCCATCATGAGGTGACACCCGCTGATTTTTTCGGCAACCGCCGCATCATCAAGAATGTCCTGGCGGCGTTCACCGTCCCAGATGCCATCGTCTGGTTCGCCTCGCTCGGAGTCGAACTGAAACGCGAAGAAACCGGCAAGCTCTTCCCCGTCACCGATCAGGCCAGAACAATCCTCACTGCGCTGGTGCGGCGCTGTCGCGAGCTGCACGTAACGATTCTGCCGAACTGTCGCGTAACGAGTATCGAGCAGAGCAGCACCCAGGACCATGCGTTTGTACTCCACCATCCGCACGGAACCATTTTGGCGAAGAACGTCATTCTGGCCACCGGGGGTCGATCAGTCCCCAAATCGGGCAGCGACGGATTCGGCTACGAGCTGGCGCGCCGCTTAGGGCATCACGTGAGCCGCACGGCTCCGGCACTCGTTCCCTTGGTGCTCAGCGACACGATGTTCCACAAGACGCTTTCAGGTCTGTCGCATCTCGTGGAGCTCGTCACAATGGTGAAGGGACACAGCGTCGATCGGCGCACCGGAAGCCTGCTCTGGACACACTTTGGCATCAGCGGCCCGGTGGTCATGGATGCGAGTCGATTTTGGTGTCTGGCCCAGCAGGCGGGGGAATCCGTAGAGTTGTACGGAAATTTTCTGCCAGGTCAGACATCAGAACAGGCGCAGCGGTGGTTCATGGCTCAGGTGCAGGCCCATCCTCGGCGTTCGTTGGCGAAGACTTTATCTCAACAACTCCCCGAACGGTTCACCGAAGCGTTCTGTACAGTTGCCGGGTGCGATCCGCAGAAGCCCGTCGCGCAAACGCCGCGAGAGGATCGCCATCGTCTGCTCACAGACCTGACCAGGTTCCGATTTCCCGTCACACGGGATCGTGGCTGGAACCATGCCGAGGTGACGGCCGGAGGCGTACCGCTCGAAGAAATCAACTTCCGGACGATGGAATCGAAGCTGGTTCGGGGACTTTATCTGGTCGGCGAGATCCTGGACTGCGACGGCCGCATCGGGGGCTTCAACTTTCACTGGGCCTGGGCGACCGGCTTTCTCGCCGGCAAGTCGGCTGCCAGCTCCTGATCCACGTAAGACAAGAAGCCACCGGTCAGCCGATCGCTCGTCGATCGCAGCCCCGTGACTGATGCGACATCCTGTCGACTTCTGACGACCGAGGACTGATGAATGCCATTGTGGGGTGAGTGACGGGCTTCGAACCCGCAACCTCCTGAGCCACAGTCAGGCGCTCTACCCTTGAGCTACACCCACCAACCGGAAGGATTTCTGAGCAGGCACATGGCAACTCAGGATTTTAGCAAACAGACGAGAAGGGTCGCAACCGGCGCTTGACGCGTATTATGTCCGGGCATCGAAGGCCGCTTGCATCTCCGTGACGATCTCCGCCACGGTCGCGGCCGGATCGGCCGCATCGCGGATGGGGCGGCCGATTACGAGATAGTCGGCGCCTGACGCGATCGTTTGCGTCGGGGTGGTCGCACGGGCATGATCGTCGACCCCTTTGCCAGCCGGCCGGACCCCCGGTGTCACGATCACGAATCGGGGCCCGACCTTCTGCCGGATTGCGGCCGGTTCTTCGCCGGACGCCACCACGCCATCGCAGCCGACTTCCGAGGCGAGCAGCGCCCGGGCCGTCACCAGATCCTGGACGCTCCGCTGAATGCCCATTTCGCGCAAGTCGTGGCTGTCGAAATTTGTGAGCACGGTCACAGCCAGCAGCTTGAGTGCCGACCCTTCCCGACCCTGCACAGCCGCACTGAGGGCCTTCCGGTTGGCATGGACGGTCAGGAAATCGACCCCCATGGCCGCCACCCGCGCCGTCGCGCGGCGAACGGTTTCTTCGATATCGAGGAACTTGAGATCGAGAAACACCCGCATCCCCCGTGCAATGACCCGCTTGACTATTTCCGGACCGGCCGCAGCATAAAGTTCCAGCCCCACTTTTACAAACGTAATATGGCCCTCCAGTCGGTCCAGGAGTCGCTCCGCCTCATTGGCGGAAGGCACATCTAACGCAAAGATCAGGCGGTCACGCGCCACAATTTTCGACATGAGGGGTTCCTCCTGGTTCGTTCCGATCCTTGACGATCGTCGATGTCCTATGTTAAGAAGCACCCTCTTTTCTGGAGGACGATACGATGCCTGTGATTCACAAATCGACGATTCGCCGAGCCCGGCAGGCCGATCGCCGGCACGAACAAAATCGCGCCACGATGAACGCCGTTAAGACGCTCATCAAGAAGGTTCAGACGGCAGTGGCCGACAAGAAGACGGGCGATGCGAAGGCCCTCTTGCGCGAAGCCGCGTCCGCGATCGGAAAAGCCGCGTCCAAAGGCGCCATGAAGCGCAATACCGCGTCCCGTCGTATTTCCCGTCTGACGCTGCACGTCAACGCCCTGTCGGGCTCCCTTTCCTGATTGTTCGCACATTCGACACGGGACGCGGCGAGACCCGACCGACCTGGCCGGCGGGTCGTCGCGGCGGCGCCGGGATGGCGCCTGTCGTATACTCGCAGAGCCGCATCAGCACGCGCTCCAGCACCAGCTTGGGTCGGCCGCTGCCGCCGCCCTTGAGTTTCCCGTCGGCGTTGAGGAACAGGCGGAGCGCCGCCTGGAGGTGTTCGACTGAAAACCGAGCGACGAAGGAGCGAACTTTCATCGGATCCATCCGCAACGTTCTGGCCGCCTCCCCCTCGCGGCCACCATTGGCCAGCGACTCCTTTACCTTCCATAGACGGCGATACTGCCAGGCGAGCGAGCCCAGAATACGGAGCGGGGCCTCACCGGCTTCAAGATTGCGCGCCAGAATCGTGAGGGCCCGCGCGCGGTTGCCGTCCGCAATGGCGAAGGTCAGATCGAACACCGACGCGCCCGGCTCCATGCCCCGAACCGCAAGCACATCGGCAGCGGTCACGGCGCGATCCGGCGGCACATAGGATGCCAGTTTCTCCAACTCCCGCCGCACGCCATAGAGCGATCCCCCACCTGCCTCTTTCAGTAACTGGCCCGCCTCCTCTTCCAGTCGAACTCCCACTCGTTCGGCGTCGCCCGTCACCCAGGCAGTCATCTGCGCATCGCGGAGCGGGGAGCAATCGATGGTGACGGCGGTTCGTGCCAAGGCCTGCGACAATTTCAACCGGCCATCCAGTTTCGGACTCACCAACACCAGCGTGGTCGTCGTCACAGGATCCTTCAGATAGTCGAGCAGGGACGCTCCCTCTGCTGCCGACAGTTTTTCCGCCCCCTTCACAACCACCAAGCGTTGCTCTGCGAACACCGGCAGCTCGGACGTGCAATTCCGGATATCGCCCGCGCCGGCTTCATCCCCAAAGAAGAGATCGTAATTGAACTCGTCCCCGTCGCCGAGAACCGCCGTCTTGAGCACAGCAAGCGCGTGGTCTCTGAGCAGGTCTTCTTCCCCGAGAATCAGATAGAGAGGCCCCGGTCCCTGCTGTTCCAGGATGGATTCAAGGTGCAGCGGATTCACTATCGACACCATGGGGAAGTCCTCGACAACTAGGGGACCGATGGAGACACCACTGGTGGCGCTGCCGTGCGCGCGGGCAGGTCGCCCGATTCGAGATGCATGAGGAACCGTGCCGCCAGGTCTGCGGCCGCAAACCGGCCCGCCTGCTCCATCGCACGATTCTGCAGGGTGCGATTGAATTGAAGGTCGCTGGTGCTATAGAACTCCGATGAGCCTTTAGCCGTCTGCGTCCATACCAATTTCTTTGTCCGGGTGTCTTCGACCATGACCAGCACCACCACTTCCGCCCTCCTTTCCAACGTCGTGGTCTGGCCGAAACTAAGCGTGGGCACGCTCACCATGAGGATCTGCCCAGTCAGCACGAGATCCGACGCCTGGGAATCCGGCACGACCCGGGCACCGCTGCCCGAGTCGAATTCCTGGCGCAGGTAGTTCGTATACCGCGTCTCAAGATTGGGCTCAAAACTGCTGTTGACCAGCGTCCGGATTGCGAGACGCGGTTGTGATTCCTGCGAGGCCGTCACCTTGGCGCCACCGATGGTGGGACCTGGCCCCGCCACGCGAAACTGATAGCCGCACCCGGCCAAGAGCGCGAGACAAGCGAGAGAGGCGAGACTTGCGCGATAAGACACAAACCAGCCGCGCGAGATACGTTGTTTTTTCCTGTCTCGCTGTTCTCGCATTTCGCGCCCCTCGCGCTCCTTAGATAACGAAGTTGATCAATTTCTTTTCGACATAGACGACCTTCTTGGGCTCTTTCCCTTGCAGCCACTCGGCGATCTGCTCGCGCGAGAGGCGTTCGACGACCTCACGGCTTGCCTCATGCTCCACCTCGATCCTGCCACGTAATTTCCCGTTCACTTGTACAGGAATCGTCATGCGTTCGCTGACCGTGAGCGCCGGATCGAAGCGGGGCCAGGGCTGCTGTGAGACGCTCGGCGCCCGTCCGAGAATGACCCAGAGTTCCTCGGCCAGATGGGGCGTAAACGGAGCCAGAAGCAGCACAAACGGTTCGAGTACGGCTCGCGCGCGCTGCTGGGCTTTCGTCAGCTCATTGGTGAAGACCATCATCTGTGAGATCGCCGTGTTGAAGCGGAGGGCTTCCACGTCTTCCGTCACCTTTTTAATCGTCTGATGGAGCAGGCGCTGATGCTCAAGGCCCGGTTCCGTCGAAACGACGGCGCTCGATACCC
The DNA here is from genome assembly GCA_052388075.1 of Nitrospiraceae bacterium. Lineage (GTDB taxonomy): Bacteria > Nitrospirota > Nitrospiria > Nitrospirales > Nitrospiraceae > Nitrospira_D. Next base: position 9,910 of record JBQTIO010000084.1, on the reverse strand, counting down.
GGCCTTCCTCATTCACGATGAGGCGCCACACCCGTTCGAGAAATCGCGTAATGCCTTCCACGCCCCTCGTGCTCCACGGCTTCATCGCTTCGAGCGGGCCCATGAACATTTCATAGAGTCGCACCGCGTCGGCGCCGAATCGGTCGATCATCTCATCGGGGTTCACCACATTGCCGCGCGATTTGGACATCTTCTGATTATCCTCCCCCAGCACGATCCCCTGGTGCACCAGTCGCTGGAACGGCTCGGGCGTGCTCACCACGCCGATGTCGAAGAGGACCTTGTGCCAGAATCGCGCATAGAGCAGGTGCAGGACGGCATGTTCGCTGCCGCCGATGTAGAGATCGACCGGCATCCAATACCGTTCTTTGACAGAATCGACGAGATGCGCGGGATTCCTGGGATCGATGAATCGCAGGTAGTACCAACAGGACCCGGCCCATTGCGGCATGGTGTTCGTCTCACGCCGCGCGGGCCTCCCGCTGACGGGATCGGTCGTGGCCAGCCACTCGGCCAAATTTGCCAGCGGGCTCTCCCCACTGCCCGAGGGCTTGAAGTTGCTCGTCTCCGGCAACGTGAGCGGCAACCGTTCCTCCGGGATCGGACGGGCCTGACCATCTACCCAGTTGATCGGAAACGGTTCGCCCCAGTAGCGTTGCCGGGCGAAGAGCCAATCCCGGAGCCTGTAATTGACCGCCTTGGTTCCCTTGCCCTGCTTGGCAAGCCAGTCGGTGATTCTCGGAATCGCCTCGGACGGCGTGAGTCCGTCGAGCGACAATCCGCCGTCGGCCGTCGACGAGTTGACGACGGTCCCGCGCTCCGTATCGGTAAAAGCCGCCTCGTCGATGTGTCCGCCAGCGATCACCTCTCGAATCGGCAACCGGTATCGACGGGCGAATGCCCAGTCCCGTTCGTCATGCGCCGGCACCGCCATGATCGCGCCGGTTCCGTAGGTCATCAACACATAGTCGGCGATCCAGACCGGCAGCCGCTCACCATTGACAGGATTAACAGCGTATCCGCCGGTGAAGACGCCGGTCTTGTCCTTCTCTAGCTCCTGGCGCTCCAGATCGCTCTTCTTCGCCGTCGCCTCGCGATAGGCCGACACAGCATCCTTCTGCTCTGCGGTGGTCACCACCTCGACCAGGGGGTGTTCCGGAGCCAGGACCATATAGGTAGCGCCGAAGAGCGTATCCGGTCTGGTGGTAAAGACCCGGATCGATCCTTTTTGCCCGGCTAGCGCGAAATCCACCTCCGCGCCGATCGAGCGCCCGATCCAATTCTTCTGCATCTCGAGCGTGCTCGGCGGCCATTCCACGAGCTTCAGGTCCTCGAGCAGTCGATCGGCATAGGCGGTGATCTTGAGCACCCACTGGCGCATCGGCTTGCGGACGACCTCAAACCCCCCCACCTCGCTCTTGCCGTCGACGATTTCTTCATTGGCCAGCACCGTCCCGAGCGCCGGGCACCAGTTCACCGGCACTTCGGCGACGTACGCCAGTCCCCGCTCAAACAGTTTCAGAAAGATCCACTGCGTCCAGCGATAGTAGTCGGGGTCCGTGGTGCTGAGTTCCCGATCCCAATCGTAGGACAGCCCGACCCGCTTCATTTGGCGTTTGAAGACAGCAATGTTCTGGGCCGTCGTGATGGCGGGATGAATGCCCGTTTTTACCGCGTACTGTTCGGCCGGCAGGCCGAAGGCGTCCCACCCCATCGGATGCAGGACGTTGAACCCGCGCATCCGCTTGTAGCGGGATACGATGTCGGTGGCCGTATAGCCCTCAAGGTGCCCCACGTGGAGCCCGGAACCGGAAGGATAGGGGAACATGTCGAGGCAATAGAACTTGGGTTTTGAGAAATCATCCACCGCCCGAAACGGGCGACGTTCGTCCCAGTAGGCCTGCCACTTGGCCTCGATGACGCGGTGGTCGTAAGTCTTAGTCATGAGAATGCGCGGAGAGGCGCTCAGCCTTCTGCTGCAAGCAGCGAATCTAACATAGACCTCTTGGACGCAACAAGATTTCCAGCCTCCGTCGGAGACCGACTTTGCTATACTGCCGCCGAAATGGGACTCTACTGTCATCATATCTTTCCCCGCCTGATGGACTGGGTCATGGGCGGAGAAGAATTTCGTCGCTTGCGAGTGGAATTGCTTCAGCCGGTCCATGGCGAGGTGCTGGAGCTGGGGATGGGAACCGGGCTGAACCTGCTTCACTACCCCCCGACCGTCACACGGCTCGATGCCGTCGACCCGGCTGTGCTACTACCCAAGAAGCTTGCGGAACGCAGTGCCCGCTGCACCTTCCCTGTGCTCATTCAGCAGGTCACAGCCGAAACGCTGCCCCACGCCGACCGGTCTTTTGATTGCGTCGTGAGCACTTGGACCCTCTGCACTGTTCCCGATCCCGTCCGAGCGCTGCGCGAAGTCGGGCGGGTCCTGAAACCGACCGGGACGTTCCTGTTTCTGGAACACGGCCGCAGCGATGACCGCGCCACCGCTGACTGGCAGGACCGGCTCAATCCCCTTCAGAACCTGATCGGCTGTGGATGTAACCTGAACCGGCCGATCGACCGACTGATCGCTCAAGCCGGCCTGACGATCACGACCCTCGATCGCTTCCGAATGGCGAGCGTGCCCAGAATCGGAGGCGAAATGTACCGGGGCTCGGCCATCAGACAGGACTAGGCCGCAGGCCGGCCGGTCAGAAGCGGCATAAAACTGCTGACTGAGAGGAACTGATCAAGCGGGGCGGCAGGCAAGCGGGAACTCGATTTGGCGCTGTGAATGAGATAGGCCACGCCGAATTGCCTTGCAGCCTCCAGACAGTCCTCGTCGTCGTCCATATAGAGCGACCGCGCCGGATCGAATCCCAGCAGGCGTTGACAATTCGGCCAGTACTCCGGCCGCATCTTGAGATAGCCGACCTCGAAAGCGTCGAGGATGCGATTGACGTGGCGGTCGAGTCCCGTCCTGGCGGCTTTCACCGACACGCCCGCTGCATGCGCGTTCGTGACGATCGTCACACGTTTGCCGATCTGCCGGAGAAATCGCAAGAACTCCTCTGCGCCGGGCAGAAACCCGATCATGTGATCCAACTCCCGGTGCATCGCCACGACATCAATCCCAACCCGCCTGCTCCAGTAGTGAAGGTCGGTCCAGGCCAGCTCGCCCTCAACCGACCGGTACAGCGCCATCAACCGGTCGCGCGCCTCCTCAAACGGTAGGCCATGAAGATCCGCATAGCGGCGCGGCAGGGCTTCCTCGAAAAAGAAGTTGTCGAAATGCCGGTCGAGCAACGTGCCGTCCATGTCGAGCAGCACGTCATCGATGTTGTCCCAATGAAAGGCGTCAATGGTCATTCGTCGCTCGTCATTCGTGAAAGAGCGTTCTGAGTGTAGCATAGCGCTTCCCTTGTGTGTGGGCTGGGTTTCCTGTCATCATGCCGGCCCTGTGCCGCGCTCGATCCTTTCCATCGCTTGACGGATGACGTATGACGAGTCACGGAGCTTCCCAGCCCTTACGCCTTACCCCTGGCTCCTCACCAGTCCCGCTGGTGGCGATCATCGGCCGGCCGAACGTGGGAAAGTCCACCCTGTTCAATAAGATTCTTGGTGCGAAGACCGCCATCGTCGATGACGTGCCTGGCGTGACGCGCGATCGGAATTATGCGGAGGCGATCTACCGGGGACGCGCGTTTCGGCTGGTGGATACGGGAGGGCTCGATCCCTCCGCGTCGGACGGCATGTTGGCGCTGATCCGCCGGCAATCCGAGATCGCCATCGCGGAAGCCGACATTCTGATTCTCCTACTGGACGGACGTTCCGGCTTGACTCCGTCGGATCATGAAGTGGTGCGTCTATTGCGCCGCGTGACCAAACCGGTCTTCGTTGCGGTCAACAAGATCGATACTCCCAAAGCCGATCCACTTCTGGCCGATTTCTACGAACTGGGCAGGGATGAGTTGTATCCCGTCTCGTCCGAGCACGGCATCGGCGTCGCCGAGCTGCTGGATGCCATTTATCCCCTCCTCCCGGCAACCGACGAAGCAGACAGGCGGCTGCAGCCGCCGCGCATAGCCGTGGTGGGCCGCCCGAATGTCGGCAAATCCACGCTTGTGAATGCGCTGCTGGGGGAAGAGCGCGTCGTCGTGAGCGAAATCCCGGGCACGACACGCGACGCCATCGACTTGCTTGTGACCCACGAGGACAAGCCCTACCTGTTCACCGATACGGCGGGCATCAGACGGCGCGGGAAGATCGACCGCGGGATCGAGGGCTATAGCGTGATGCGTTCGCTCCGCGCTATCGGCCGATCCGACCTGGCCATTCTCGTCTTGGACGGAGTGGAGGGTGTCACGGAGCAGGACACGAAAATTGCGGGGGCCATCCTCAAACAAGGGCGCGCCTGCCTCCTGCTCGTGAACAAGTGGGACCTGCGTGCCGGCGAGACCGCGGCGCGGAAGGACTACGATCTCGAGCTCCGCCGCCGCCTGCCCTTCCTGACATGGGCTCCGGTCCTGTACGGCTCGGCGTTGAAACCGGACTCCCTCCGCAAGCTGTTTCCCACCATTGAGCAGGTCCATACGATGTTCACCAGACGGATTGCCACCGGAACGCTGAATGCCTGGCTGCAAACCATTCTGGCCCTGCATCCCCTGCCGGTGCGCAAAGGGAAACCGTCGAAGGTGACCAAGTCTGTCTTTCTCACCCAGGTGGCGACGAAGCCGCCGGCCTTCGCGTTGTTCGTGGGACATCCGAAGGACGTCACACCGGCGTACGTGCGCTATCTTGAGAATCAACTTCGCGATGCCTACGGATTTGCCGGTACCCCTCTGCGCCTGCTCATGAGAAAAAAATGACCGATCCCTCGCCGGCGTCGCATGGAATCGACCTCCTCTGGCACGCCCCGACAAACCCGTTTTCAGGTTGACTCCCGTTCGGGCTCATGTTATTCGCATACTAACCGCCGCGGACTGCTGAGACGTCCCGCGCACGCTCGCCGAACCAGACACGAGACATCAGGCGCACAAGCCACCGCCGCACCCGAATGCAGAGACCTCGGTGCTGATGAAACGATTATCACGCGGCCCGCGATTGTGTCGAATTTTCGCCGTCATCGGAATGGCGGGGGTCCTGGGCTCTGCCGCGTTGAGCTTTGCGGACGATCAGCCTTCGGCTCCGGACGATCAGACACCCGCTCAATCGGGGGCCAGCGCCGTCGCCGCTGCCGACGACGTGACCCCTTCGATCGCGCTCAAGGGATCGGTCTGGCGGACCAAGCCAGGGATCGCGTTCCTGAAGACCCCGATCGGCCTGCTGACGCTGAGCTCCAAGACCACCCTCAAAGATTTTCGCGCGTCTCAAGACGTCTCGTTTCGCATCCACGGGACCCACCTCGCCGTCGACATCCGCAAACGAACGGACGGCTCTCTCATCCATCGCTATCTGAGCGGACCGATCACACGCGGCACCGGCGATGACAAAACGCTGCTGCGATGGACGCCCGACGGCGAGAAATCCTTTCACCTTGGTACCCACGAGCAGTCGCTCGCCGGGTTCCGTGACGGCAATGTGGTGACGGTCGAGGTGGATGATACCGATACGATCATCGGCCTGCACGATCTGCAGTTCGATCTCCAGATCGGACAGATTCCAGCTAATGGATCCGACGCGCACCTCGTGCTGACCGGCACGATCTCCAAGCTCAAATCCAACTTCATTTTCCTTCGGACGCCCGTCGGCGTCGTCAACGTGAATGCTAAAGTCGGTATCAGGAATCCGAAGGTCGGACAGACGATGACCCTCCGCATGCATGAGCAGCGCCTCGTCGCCGATCTCTCGGGCCCCACTACCGCGAGCGCGGCGCGCCGCTTCGTCACCGGCCCGCTGGAGTTCGCCTCGCCGGATCACGCGAGCGTGAAGCTCTGGACGCCCGATGGCGAACAGACCTATCCGGCGGATCGCGGGAAAGCTCTGTTGAGCGGTGTGAGGGAGGGCAGTCCGATTACGGTGGAACTCAACGGACAAGGGAACGTCGTCGGATTCCATCGGCCCAACTAGCCTCAGAGGCTTCGGCGCCCGGCTTGACTCTCTTTTCCATACCTTCGTAGACTGCCCAACCTATGAGTCCCTTATCCACGCCGCACAAACCGAATGACCGTTCGCCCCTGCCGGCCCGCACCTCGAAGACCTTCGACAGCCTGTACCGGGATCACGTCGATCTGATGTACCGCTTCGCGAACCGGCTCTGCGGCGAGACTGAAGCCGCAAAGGATCTGGTGCAGGAGACGTTCCTGAATGCCTACCGCGGCTTCAAGAAGTTTCGCGGCGATGCGCAGGTCTCGACGTGGCTCTACACCATCGCGTCGCGGGCCTGCCTGCGCATGCGGCGCAGACGAAAAGGCGAGCCGGATCGCGAGCTGTCGCTGGATGAGTTCATCCCCACGTCCGATGGCGAGTTCCGGTTGCAGATCCCCGTGGAGGGGCTCAGTCCCGAGGAGGCGCTCCAAAACAAGGAGTTGCGGCAGGCGCTCGATGACGCCATCAACAAGCTGCCCAAGAAATACAGGATGGTGCTCGTCCTGCGCGACATGGAAGGGCTGAGCGCCAAAGAAGTGGGAACCATCATGGGCTTGAACGAACGAGCGGTCAAATCACGGCTTCACCGCGCACGCCTCTTCGTGCGCCGTGAACTGAGTGCGCGGGGCTTTACCGAGACCGCTCGAGCACAGGACCGGCTTTCATTCGAGTAGCAAAGGGAGACGTACCATGGCCAAGCGTACCGCCCCGCGACGAAGCGCGCGTTCTGTACCCAAGGCTCATGAACACGGACGGAGCCGGTGCCTCCGCATTCTTCGCGCCCTGTCAGCGTTCATCGACGATGAACTGTCGGATGACGTGTGCATGGAAGTCCGCCGACACCTGGGCGACTGCCCCAACTGCGAGGACTTCGTGGCGTCCCTGCGCCAGACCGTGTCGTTGTGCCGCCACAAGCCGACTCCGACCCTGTCCTCGGCCGACCGGGCCCGAATGCGCGAGACAATTCTCCAAACCGCCGGGGGCCGCTGACCAAACACGATTCCCCTTGTCACACCGTGCCTCATCACATTGCACCGAGGTGACCGGATGCCGGTTCGAGTCGGATCCAGCGCTGTCTTTCTGCTCGTGTTCGCTTCGGCCGGATTCATCACCCTCACGGCCCTAGGAGCGGACCTGCCCCCGCAGGATACCTCGATGGTGGTCATTCAGGGACGACAGTTCATCCCTGATCGGACCGTGCTCCAACGAGGACGGAGGGCGATGCTCCTGTTCAAGAATCAGGATGCGGAACTCCATACAGTGATGCCCTTCGGACTCTTCGCAGGAATGAGTCCGGCGGTATCCGGGAACAGTGCGGTTGAATTCGAGGGAGAAGGATTCAAGCGTGTCATCATTCCTCCAGATGGCACAGCGGCGTTTCAGTTCACACCAGCCGATCCCGGTGACTATCGCTACATCTGCGACATGCCCGGCCATGACATGAAAGCCATGATTGTGGTGGAGTGACACTGGCCGATGGAGCGTCCCACTCCCTGTCAGATCCGCTGACCGGCATGGTAGAGTAATGCGTTTTCGGTCGCTGAGGCTTCTTCCAAGACGTGGCACGATCAGGACTTGCATGGGGCGATTCACGACAACCGTGATCCTCACGGGATTGCTTATCACTTCTGGAAGCCTGCTGGCAGATCCGGCCCAGGCTGCCCCCCCCAAGAAATCACCGGCAGGCTCCGGCTCCAACAAAGTCGCTGTGGAGACTGCCCGCCGGTACGCGGACGCGATCGCCCGAGGCGACCGGGTAACCGTGGGGCAGCTGGACTTCGCCTGCCAGTACCGGCTGGTGACGGGCTCGTCAGCCGGTCTGAACGCCTATGCCGTCGCGAACGACCCGTCCTATGATATCTGCTGGCAGGAACTAACGGCGGGCCACGCTTCAGCCTTGCAGCGAACGGACGTCGCCATGGATGTCCTGTGGCCCAGCGCCGGCCCCCTGGTGTTCTATGGAGACAAGCTGTCCCACGCCCCGGCTTCCGCATTCGTCATGGATGCGATCGGGATGTCGCCTCCCGGAAGCGGCCTGCACCTCACCGTCACCAACAGCCGCCGGATCCCGGACGGATCCTTCCGGTTGAGGCCGGACGGCAAGGTGATCGGTGTCCCGACCACGCTGGTTCATCTCACGGTGCACTACCACGATCCGCTGACCTCGCCGGTTACCTACGCGCCCGGCACGGTCAAATGGACCAATACGATCAAACGCGCGCGGCGCGCCGTCAAATCCATCACCACCCAATGGGTGGTCTTCACCGGACTCAAGAAGCACGGCTTTCCTGGCGATACCGCGGTCTTTCATCAGCCGGTGGCAACCAGGCCGGAAGCACCCGGTATGCTGGCCGAGAGGATTCCGTTCGCGACCGAGATAAGCCGGGCCCTGCCGGGCTCGCTGGTTTGGTGGGGGCCTGACGATCAACCGGGTACGCTCACGGCGGCCGCGGCGCGAGCCGCAACCTTTCCTGAGCTGCGCGACCGTGTTGCGCTGCTCAACCGGGTGTTGATCATCGACCCGAATCAAGTCGACGCCCTGATGGTCCTGACCAGGAATCTGTATGTCGTGCTGCTCCGGGAAGCTGCCAATGGGCACCGCCTGGTCGTCAAAGATCCGGCGCTCTCGCTGACCGTCAACGAGTTCTACTGGAACATCTACGCGGGAGCGGCCCGCCTCGACCTCTCCAACGCAATGGAGATGGGCGGCCTCACGCAACCGACACCGGCGGATTTCCTGTACCGGATGTTGCCGGCATTGGAGACACTGGCCCGGACTCATCCCGAACAATTGGACAACCGCTTCCGGCTCGGCATGGCCTATCGATGGAACAACGACCAGCTCCCGATGATCCAAACCTTCGAGGCGCTGGTCCAAGCCATCCCGGACGGACGGAACACACCCAAAGCCGAGGCGCTGCTCCAGCTGGCCTGGTCCCGCATCAACAAAGTCGCGTGGAATCGAATTCTCCATGACCCGGACAGTCTCCGGGCCTATGCCGACGCCGAAGCCTCATCGGCGCTCGCCGAGCTGCCGTTGGACAAGTTCCTCGCGGAATACACCATGGCCTACAGCATGATCTTCATGCCGGACTACGGCGACAAAGCGAAGATGTTGCAGCATCTGACCGAGGCGAAACGCTGGTTCGACGAAGTGCCGGGAAAGGACGACGCCGTGTGGCGCTACTTTCTCCACAGCGAACTGCTCAAAGCTGTACTCGACGCCGATCCTACCTTCCAGCCAATCCTGGCTTCGGCAGACGAGAAGCAGGGCTAAGCAAGGACGGACAGCCTACGCACCGCACGCGACTCGGACATTCTCTCCGGCCCAGTTCCCGCCACCATGGCGTTTTTCTTCAGCTTGGCGTACCTTGAACAGGTATGTTCGTCCTGAGCGAGAGGGAGAAGGATCTGCGCTTCCCGCCGGTCGAGCAGGCTTCGCCCGACGGTTTGCTCGCCGTCGGTGGCGACCTCCGTCCGGAGCGGTTACTCGAAGCCTATCGACGCGGCATCTTTCCCTGGTACAACGAGAACCAGCCCATCTTGTGGTGGTCGCCCGACCCACGCGCCGTCCTCTTCCTGGAGAAGCTCCACGTTTCACGCAGTCTGAAGAGAAGCCTCCGCTCTGATCTCCTCACTGTCACACTCGACACCTGCTTCACCGAAGTCATGAGACGGTGCGCCGGACCCAGGCCACAACATCCTGACGGTGGCACCTGGATTACAACCGCCATGATCGAGGCCTACACCAGGCTCCATGAACTCGGCTACGCCCATTCCGTTGAAACATGGGTTGGAAAAGATTTGGTCGGTGGAGTCTATGGCGTGGCGC
>JBQTIO010000083.1:0-4216 GCA_052388075.1 Nitrospiraceae bacterium | reverse complement strand
TCGATCACCGGCTGAGAAATGAACGCCTGATCAAAGAGGCGGCGGATCCGGATGTCGCGGTGATTCTGCTGGACGTGGTCCTCGGCTATGGATCTCATCCGGATCCGGCCGGTGAAATGGTACCGGTTATTCAGAAGGCGCGGGATCTTGCAGGCAAGGCAGGGAAGAATCTGGCCATCGTCGGGTTTGTCTGCGGCACGGCAGCGGACCCTCAGAATCTCTCCCGGCAGGAAGCCGCCCTCCGGGAGGCGGGAGTGATCCTCGCAGAGAGCAACGCCCAGGCGGTGCGTATGGCGACCAGCGTGGTATTGGAAGCAGGCGTCGTCGGGGGGCGGTCGTGATACAGGCCTTATTTCAGGAGAAATTGCAGGTGTTGAACGTCGGCCTGTCTTCCTTCGCCGATTCGATCGCCAGCGCGGGCGGCTCGGTTCTCCAGATAGAATGGGCCCCGCCCGCGCAGGGGCATCAAGAAGTCGGGCGCGCATTGGCCCAGCTGGTAAACCTGCCGGCCGTCGAGACAGCCAACCGAACAGCCTTCGACGCCTACCAGTCGGCCCAGCCGGTTCTCAGGGGAATCGGCATCGCCGGTCAGGTACTCCCCGGCATGGCGGAGCGTATGATCCTTCACAGTGGTCCTCCCATCGCCTGGGAGAACATGTGCGGCCCCATGAAGGGAGCCATTATCGGCGCCATCCTCTATGAAGGATGGGCGCAGGACACCGCCAAGGCTGAGGCTCTGGCCTCCCGAGGAGAAATTGTCTTTGAACCTTGCCATCACCACAGCGCCGTCGGTCCGATGGCCGGCGCCATCAGCCCGTCCATGCCCGTCTGGATGGTGGCCAATACCACCCATGGCAATCTGGCATTCAGCAACTTCAACGAAGGCATCGGCAAGGCGCTCCGGTTCGGCGCCAACAGCCCGGAAGTGATTACCCGCCTCAAATGGATGGGACAGGTGCTCGCGCCGGCGCTGCAAGCCAGCGTCGAGACGCTGGGCGGGCTTGAGCTCAAGACCTTGATGGCACAGGCTCTGCATATGGGTGACGAGGTGCACAATCGCAATGTCGCGGCGTCCTCCCTATTCCTGAAGCGCCTGATTTCGGCGTTACTGAAGACGCGCACGCCCTCCGCCGATATCGCCACCGTCGTTGATTTTATCGCCGGCAACGACCACTTCTTCCTGAATCTTTCCATGGCCGCCTGCAAGGCCATGCTCGATGTCGCCCACGATGTTCCAGGCAGCAGCATGGTTACGGCCATGGCCCGCAACGGCGTCGAATTCGGCATCCGGGTCAGCGGCACGGGGAGGCAGTGGTTTACCACGCAGACGCCGGTCGTCGACGGACTCTTCTTCCCCGGTTACACCATCGCGGACGCCGCGCGCGATCTGGGGGATAGCGCGATCACTGAGACAGCCGGCGTGGGTGGCTTCGCCATGGCCGCCTCCCCAGCGATCGTCAAGTTCATCGGCGGCACGCCACAGGATGCGATAGACAATACGATGGCGATGACCCATATTACGCTCGGTCGCAATAACGCATTCACGTTGCCGTCGATGAATTTTGCTGGCTCACCGGCCGGTATCGATATCCGAAAGGTCGTCGATACCGGTATTCAACCGATCATCAATACGGGCATTGCCCACCGTGAAGCCGGAGTCGGACAGATCGGGGCCGGTATTACCCATGCGCCTCTGGCTTGTTTCACACAAGCGGTGTCCGCGCTGGCCAACGTGGTGGCCAGCAGTCAGTGAACCAGGAGGATCTCCCCGGTGAAAACCGCTAACAAACTTGCCGTCGTGGCGGTCGGAGGCAACTCGTTGATCCGGGACAAGTATCACGAATCAATTCCTGATCAAAATCGTGAAGCGGCCATCACCGCTCACCACATTGTCGAGATGATCGCAGCCGGGTGGAATGTGGTGATGACCCATGGGACTGGCCCTCAAGTCGGCTTCATTCTGCGCCGTTCTGAGTTGGCGTTGGAGGAGGTGCCTCCCGTGCCGATGGATTATGCCGATGCTGATTTGCAGGGAGGCATCGGCTACATGTTCCTCAAGGCCCTGTACAATGAATTCCGCAAGCGCCGGATTGATCGGAAGGCTGTGGCCATCGTGACCCAGACCATGGTCGACCGCAAAGACCCGGCATTTGCCGATCCGTCCAAGCCCATCGGTTCTCACATGGACGAACAGACCGCGCAACGGCTTGCGCGCCGACAGGGCTGGATTGTCAAGGAAGATGCCGGTCGCGGGTGGCGGCGGGTGGTTCCGTCGCCATTGCCGCAGACCATCGTCGAACTCGCAGCGATCAAGGAGTTGGCCCACTCGGGGTTTGTGGTCATTGCCTGTGGGGGCGGCGGGATCCCCGTCGTGGAGGACGACGACGGTAATTTGACCGGCGTGGAGGCCGTCATCGATAAAGACCTGGCGTCAAGTCTGCTGGCTCGGGGCATCGGCGCCGATCTGTTGCTGGTCTCGACCGGTGTGGAGAAGGTGGCCATCAATTTCAACAAGCCCAACCAGCAATGGCTGGATCGCATGACGGTGGCTGAAGCGAGGAAACTCTTTGCGGACAATCAATTCGACAGGGGCAGCATGGGGCCGAAGATTCAAGCCGTGATCGAATTTTTGGAAGGAGGTGGGCAGACAGGGTTGATCACCAATCCTGAGAATATCGGTCGCGCCCTCGCCGGTGAAACTGGAACGGTCATCGTGCGGGAAGGTATATCACCGTTCACATCTCACAATTAGGGAGGACATATGGCTGCATCACGTAAACTGACAAGACGCCAGCTTTTGCAAGGAACTGCGGCGGCTGGCGCGCTGGGCATGCTGGGCAGATTGGATTGGGTCGGCGAAGCCTGGGGCGCATCAGACAAGGTCAAGATGGGGTTCATCTTTGTGGGACCACGCGACGACTATGGCTATAACCAGGCGCATTTTGAAGGGAAATCAGCGGTGGCCAAACTTGACTGGGTAAAGGCCTTCGACGAAGAGAAAGTCCCGGAGACCATCGAGGTCCAAAAGACCATGGAGAGCATGATCAAGCTGGACGGGGCCCAGGTGCTCTTCCCCACTTCCTTCGGCTATTTTGATCCCCACATTCTCACGGTCGCGCCCAAATATCCCAATATCCTCTTCTTGCATTGCGGGGGGCTCTATCAAGAGGGCAAACATCCCAAGAACGTTGGGAGTTACTTCGGCTACATTGATGAAGCGCAATATGTGGCCGGCATTGTGGCCGGCGGGATGACCAAGAGCGGGAAGCTGGGGTTTGTGGCGGCCAAGCCTATTCCCCAGGTGCTGCGTAATATTAACAACTATACCCTCGGAGCCCGCAGTATCAGACCGAACTGCACGACCAACGTGATTTTTACCGGGGACTGGTCACTGCCGGTCCGTGAGGCGGAAGCCACCAACAGCCTGGTCGATCAAGGGATCGACGTAATCACCTGCCACGTAGACAGCCCCAAAGTCGTCATGACGACCTGCGAGAAGCGGGGCATCAATTGTACCGGCTATCACGTCAACCAAGCGAAACTTGCCCCCCGCGCGTACCTCACCGGAGCCGAATGGAATTGGGGCAAACTCTACATGGACTATGCCGACATGATTCGCAAAGGCCAGAAAGTCCCCAACCTGATCCGTGGCGGTTTAAAGGAAGGAATTGTCAAGGTGGCGGATTATAACCCGGCGGTCACTGAAGCTGTTCGGAAGCAAGCCGACGCGGCCAAAGCAAAATTCATGACCGGGGGGATGGTCGTGTACAAGGGCCCCATCAAAGACAATACAGGGCGTGTCGTCATTGCGGCTGGAAAAGAACATGTCCAAACGGATATCTGGCTAGAGAGTATGGATTGGCTGGTGGAAGGGGTCATCGGTTCGACCAAGTCGTGAGCATAGACGTGCCGAAAAACCTGCACAAAGCGCTGGAACCGTTCCTCATCATCGTCGGGTCTCTCTCGGTCTCGATGGTGCTGTTTGGAGGGTTTGTGGCGGTGGCTGGGGCGAGCCCGATCGAGGTGTATCAGACGATGTATCGGGCCGCCTTCGGTACTTCGTTTTCGTGGCAAAATACGTTAATACGAGCCGCGCCGCTGATGCTGACAGCCCTCTGTACCGCACTGCCGGGTTACCTCGGACTCATCATCATCGGAGGAGAGGGGGCAGTGGTGATCGGTGGTCTCGTCGCGGCAATCGCGGCGCTGACCATGC
>JBQTIO010000082.1:0-6635 GCA_052388075.1 Nitrospiraceae bacterium | reverse complement strand
TGGGTTGAAGCCACGGGGAGCCGTGTGACATAAGACATTGGATTCATCACCAGGAGGGTATCCCGTGAGCGATTCAGCGATTGTCACCTTTGCGTTGATTGCGGCAGTGGCCGGTATTGCCTATGGCCTTTATCTGGCCATGTGGGTCTTCAAGCTAAACGCCGGCAACGCGAGGATGCAGGAGATTTCCAAGGCCATTCAAGAGGGCGCCGGGGCGTACATGAATCGGCAGTACAAGACCGTCGGCGTCGTCGCCGCGGTGCTGTTCGTCCTGCTAGCAGGGGCAGGGGCCGTCTCTGATAAATTCGGCATTCTGACAGCGGTTGGCTTGTTGGTCGGCGCCGGGGCGTCGGCCATTGCCGGCTACGTAGGGATGATCATCGCCGTTCGCGCGAACGTGCGAACCGCCCAGGCAGCCCACAACGGTATGAATGCCGCGCTGACCGTGGCCTTTCGCGGCGGCGCGGTCACCGGTCTGTTACTGATCGGCCTCGGACTGCTCGCGATCACCGGTTTCTACACGATTGCGCAATCGATTTCCGGCCAGGAGAAAGCGATCCATGCCTTGTTGAGCCTAGGATTCGGCGGAAGCCTGATCTCGGTCTTTGCCCGTGTCGGCGGTGGAATCTATACGAAGGCCGCCGATGTGGGCGCCGATTTGGTGGGGAAAGTGGAAGCGGGCATTCCGGAAGACGATCCCCGCAACCCGGCGGTCATCGCGGACAACGTGGGCGACAACGTCGGCGACTGCGCAGGGATGGCGGCGGACCTGTTTGAAACCTACGCCGTGACCACGGTCGCTGCAATGGTGCTGGCCTTTACGATGTTCAAGGGCGCGACGGCCCCGATTCTCTATCCCCTGGCCTTAGGTGGCGTGACGATTTTTGCCACGATCATCGGCATTCTGTTCGTCAAGGTGAGCCCGGGCGGAGAGATTATGCCTGCGCTGTACAAGGGGCTCTTCGTCGCTGGCGGGATTGCCGCGGTGGCGTTTTTTCCGATTACCTCGAAAATCATGGACGGCGTAGGCGGTGTGAGCGGCACAAGCTACTATGTCGCGGCGTTGGTGGGATTGGCCGTCACCTTGGCGCTCGTGTTCATCACCGACTACTACACGTCCAAGAGCTATGCACCGGTGAAATATATCGCCAAGGCAAGCGAAACCGGTCATGCCACGAATATCATCGCAGGGCTGGCCGTCGGCATGCAGGCGACGGCCGCTCCGGTGGTGGTAATTGCGGCGGCGATTCTCGGCAGCTTCTGGATCTGCGGTGGCGCCGCCTCCGGGGGCTTGTACGGCGTCGCCGTCGCGGCTGTGTCCATGCTATCGATGGCAGGAATCGTCGTGGCGATCGACGCGTTCGGCCCGATTACCGACAATGCCGGCGGCATCGCCGAAATGTCGCATTTGGGAAAAGAAGTTCGGGACATCACTGATCCGCTGGATGCGGTGGGCAACACCACGAAGGCGGTGACCAAGGGGTACGCGATCGGATCCGCGGGTCTGGCGGCGGTGGTGCTCTTCGCCGAATATTCGCGCGAAGTGGCGGTACACAATCCGGGCTTGGCGGCGTTCGACTTGTCCGATCCTAAAGTGCTCGTCGGACTGTTTCTCGGCGGCATGTTGCCGTTTATCTTCGGCGCGCTCTGCATGAAGGCGGTGGGTGAAGCCGGCGGATTGGTGGTCGAAGAGGTGCGCCGGCAATTCAGGACAATCAAGGGCATCATGGAAGGAACGGGAAAACCGGAGTACGGAACGTGTGTCGATATCGTCACGCAAGCAGCAATTCAGAAGATGATGATCCCGGGATTGATTCCGGTTGTCTCGCCGGTGATCGTTGGAGTGGTACTCGGACCGCAGGCGCTGGGCGGGATGCTGGTCGGCAGCATTGTGACCGGCCTCTTCGTTGCCATCTCGATGACCAGCGGCGGAGGTGCGTGGGACAATGCGAAGAAGTTTATCGAAGAACAGGGCAAGAAGGGGAGCGATACGCACAAGGCGGCGGTGACTGGCGATACGGTCGGCGATCCTTATAAGGATACAGCCGGGCCGGCGGTGAATCCGATGATCAAGGTTATCAACATCGTCGCGCTATTGATCGTGTCGCTGATCGTTCGATAGCGAGACTCGCGCGATGGGCGAGAGGAGCGAGACACGTGAAACCTGCTGGACGGTTTATCTAAGCGAGTCGCGCTTGACGCGCCCGTCACGCTCGGGATAACCAGATACGCGAGACCATTTCCTGGTTGGCTTGACGGGTTTGCGGATTCTGGAGTAAGTTGCTTGCAAGGGATCACGCCCGAATGCGGGAGGTGCTCGAATGGAAAAGCAGGAGCGCAAGCAAGAACCGAAACGCGAGCCCCAGGCCAAGGATGACGTCAAGGCCAATCCCAAGGTCGTGGAGACCGGCAAGAAGTTGAAGGAAGATATCGATAAGCTCGTCGACGAAATCGACGACGTGCTTGAAAAGAACGCCGAAGAATTCGTCAAGAACTACGTCCAGAAGGGAGGGGAATAGCGAACCGACCGTTTCTGTTCCCCGTTCCCCTCCCGCCGTTCCGTCCATCTTCCCTTCGCCTCCTGCTCTTCGAAGATTTCTCCTGATCAGGCAGCGGCTTTGCCTTGGTCAAACCGGTTTGACAAAGCGAAGGGGAGCCATTACCATCCCGTTAAATCCCGACGAATCGGCTCCGACAATGGTCTAGGCCCTGATGAGGCAAGGATGAAGTCTAGGCTTTGGGTCTTTCGCAATTTCGACCCTGCTCAGCGAGCGGCCTTGGCCCAGGCTCTCTCGATCTCCTCGGCTACAGCCTCGCTTCTACTCGCCCGTGGCGTCACGACTCCTGATCAGGCTACTGCATGGATATCTCCTGGCCGGTCGCACGACCCGTTTTTGATTCCCGATATGGAACGGGCGGTAGATCGGCTTCATCGGGCGATGACTGGGCGGGAGCACGTCTGTTTCTACGGCGATTACGATGTCGATGGCATGTCGGCGACGAGCGTCTATCTCTCGTTCTTTCGCGGGCTTGGGGCGGACATGCGCGCCTATGTGCCGCATCGACTCCGCGAGGGGTATGGACTCAATGAATGCGCGATCCGAACGCTGGCCGGCGAGGGAGTGACGCTGCTGGTGACCTCTGATTGCGGCACGACGTCGCACCGCGAGATTGCGCTGGCCAATCAACTTGGGCTCGAGGTGATCGTGACGGACCATCACCAGACCGATGAGGCGTTGCCTCCGGCGCTGGCCGTGATGAACCCTCATCGACGCGATGCCCGGTATCCGTTCCAGGGGTTATGCTCGGGCGGCCTGGCCTACAAAGTGGCCAGCGCCTACCAGATGACGTATGGACCGGGCGCGGTGCCCCTGGATTCGCTGGTGGACCTGGTAGCGCTCTCAACCGTTGCCGATGTGGTGCCGTTGCAGGATGAGAATCGCGCTTTTGTCCGTGAAGGGCTGACCCAACTCTCGCGCGGGGTCCGTTGCGGCGTCAGGGCGTTGAAGCGGGTGTCCGGAGTGACCACTGACTGCACGACGGAGACGATCGCGTACAAACTGGCTCCCAGGCTGAATGCGGCGGGGCGCCTCAATGACGCGATCGATGGGGTCCGGTTGCTCACGACGGAATCCGAGTCGGAAGCGGAGCGGCTTGCCGAGCATCTGGAACGATTGAATCGAACTCGACAGCAGCTGGAATCCGAGATCATGCAGGAGGCGCTCGGTCAGTTGGAGACACGCGATATGCCCGAAGCCCTCGTGCTGGCGTCACGGCGATGGCATCTCGGGGTCGTGGGGATCGTGGCGGCGCGACTCGTGGAGCGATTTCATCGTCCGACTGTCGTGATCGCGATAAACGAGGAAGGGATCGGCAAGGGGTCTGCCCGCACGGTTCCCGGGTTCGATCTCTATCAGGCCCTGGCGTCCTGTCGAGATCTGCTCGTGGCGTTCGGCGGGCATCCCAGCGCGGCCGGAGTGACCGTGCATGAAGATCGACTGCCAGAATTGGCCGAGCGTTTCGTGGCGATGGCGGCGAGCTGGGCGCGCACCGCACGACACGTTCCCACGCTGCACCTTGATTCCGAAGTGCGATTAGACGAAGTCACCCATCGCCTCCTTCAAGAGATCAGCGTCTTGCATCCATTCGGGGCCGGCAATCCGGAACCGATGTTTGTGGTGAAGCGGCTTGAGATCATGAGCGCCCGCGTGGTGGGCGAGGCGCATCTCAAGCTGATGCTCCGGCAGGGACGCTCGCTTCCATTCGACGGGATCGGATTCGGCATGAGATCCTTGGAGGAGCAGGGTCTTTCACTCGGGACGCGCGTAGATGTGGCGTTCACGCCCGAGCTGAACCGGTGGAACGGGCTCGATCGGATTCAATTACGCATCCGTGACATACGTCCCACGGCCGATCTTTAGCGGGGCAATGGTGTACGAAACAGTCACCGATATCGATCAATTATTGGGGCGCCTCCAGAGCTATCAGCCGGGGGTAGATCTCGGTGTGGTCCGCAAGGCTTACGAATTTTCCGCCAAGGCGCATGAGGGCCAGACGCGGCGTTCAGGTGAGCCGTACGTACAGCATCCGGTCGCGGTGGCCGGTGTGTTGACCTTGCTCAAGACCGATGTAACGGCGGTGGTGGCGGGGCTGCTCCACGATACGCTCGAAGATACGGTGGCGACGGCGGAGGAACTGGAACGGGAATTCGGCAAAGAGGTGGTTCACCTCGTCGACGGCGTGACTAAGATCGGAAAGATCGCCCTGAAAAGCTCCGAAGAAAAGCAGGCCGAGAATTTCCGCAAGATGGTGCTTTCGATGGCAGACGACATCCGCGTCGTGATCATCAAGCTCGCCGACCGACTCCACAATATGTGCACGCTCGAACATCTCAGCGAGAACAAGCGCCAGGAAATCGCGCAGGAGACGCTGGAGATTTATGCGCCGTTGGCAAATCGTATCGGGATCGGTTGGGTGAAGAATGAGCTGGAAGACCTGTGCCTGAAGCACCTGAAGCCGGATGTCTACGAGACCCTGCGCGTCTGCGTGGCGAAGCGGGATGAGGACCGGCGGCAGTATATTCAGGAGGTCAGCGCACTGGTCGAGAAGGCGCTTGCCGAAAACGGGCTCGTCGGCGCGGTGTACGGGCGGCCCAAGCACCTCTACGGCATCTACCAGAAGATGAACAAGCAGTCGATTTCGTTCGAAGAGGTCTACGATCTGACCGGGCTGCGGATCATCACCGACACGAAGATGACCTGCTATGCATTGCTCGGGGTGATCCATTCGCTCTGGCGCCCCCTACCAGGCCGTTTCAAGGATTACATCGCGATCCCCAAGTCCAATCTCTATCAGTCGCTCCACACCACCGTTGTGGGACCCAAAGGCGAGCACGTCGAGTTTCAGATCCGGACGGATGAGATGCACCGGGTGGCGGAATACGGGATCGCGTCCCATTGGAAGTATAAGGAAGCGGGGCGGGTCGAGGAGAAAGACAGCAAGACGTTCGGGTGGTTGAGGCAGTTTGTCGAATGGCAGAAAGATTTGCCCGACAACCGGCAATTCATGGACTCGGTCAAACTCGAGCTGTTTCATGATGTGGTCTATGTCTTCACGCCCAAGGGGTCGGTGAAGGAGTTGCCCAAAGGAGCGACACCGGTCGACTTCGCCTACGCGATTCATACGGAGGTGGGCGACCACTGCGTGGGCGCCAAGGTCAACGGGAAGATCGTGCCGCTCAAGCATCAGGTGGCCAGCGGAGACACCGTCGAAATTCTGACATCGCCCAACCAAACACCCCACAAGGATTGGCTCAAATTCGTTCGCACGTCGCGTGCGAAGACCAAGATCAAACACTGGATCAAGGGGGAAGAGCAGACGCGAAGCCTCGAAATCGGACGCCGCCTGTTGGAATCGGAGTTGCGCCGCCATGGCTTGGCGCCGGCTCAGGCGCTGAAGTCCGATCGGCTGCTGGAGGTTGCCCGGCAAGAGGGCTATGAGACGACCGATGAACTGGCGGCGGCGGTCGGCTTCGGACATCTCGCGACGGCGCAGATCATCGGAAAGCTGGTGGCTCCCGAGTCCGGCGCCCAGGCCGTCGCGAGCGAGCCGGCGAGCCCTGCCAAACTCCCCGGCGGCAAAGGGGGGGAGAAGGGTGTTCAGGTCAAAGGAGCGCGGGATCTCCTGATGCAGTTGTCCCGCTGCTGCAATCCCGTTCCCGGCGATCGGATTTTGGGCTACATCACACGCGGGCGGGGCCTGACGATCCATGCGGTTGATTGCCCCAATCTGGAGGCGTTGGACTACGATCGGGAACGGCTGGTAGACGTGGAGTGGGATACGGCCACACCCGGTCAGCATGCCGTCAAGGTGGCCGTGATTGCCGAAGACAAAACCGGCGTGCTGGCGAACGTGTCCTCCGCTATTGCGGAGAGCCACGCGAATATCAGTCGCGCCGAAATCAATACGCGCGAGGACCGCAAGGCGGAGCTGGATTTCGTCGTGGAAATCAGCGATACGGCTCACCTGAGCCGCGTGTTGAAGGCGATCGAGCGCGTGGACGGCGTGATTACCGCCCGGCGGGTGCGGTCCTGGCAGGGCAAGTCATGAGCCGGCTGAGCTAAACCGGCACGCGT
>JBQTIO010000081.1:0-13073 GCA_052388075.1 Nitrospiraceae bacterium | reverse complement strand
TGCCGGCCACCCCGTTCGTGGCCGACTTTGTAGGGCAAGCCGATTTCGTTCCGGGACGGATCCAAGAAGGCATGGTTCACACGGAACTGGGAGAGTTTCCCAACACGCTGAGCGACGCGGACGGGACGGCGGTGGTCGTCATGATCCGGCCGGACGATATTCACCTCACGCCGAATAAGTCGGCTGGATCCCGGATCGTGGCCCGACAATTCCGAGGCTCGGAGAATCTCTATACCGTTCAGCTCGGCTCTGGCCAAACCGTGCATAGCAGCGAAAGCTCGACCAGCGTGTATCAGGAGGGGACGGCGGTCGAACTTCGCGTTTCCGCGACACACACCGTGCTTTTTCGAGCCGACCAACTCTCTCGATAGGGGGGTCTGCACACCCCATGCGCCGGCAGATTGACAGGCTTCCACGCAATCTGGCAATGATGGACTCGTGTTCCGGCTCCCACCCCGCCAGTTCGGGTCATACCCACAGGCAATAAGGAGTCGCGATGGACGCGTTGAAGCACGCCGTAGATTACGGAGTTATCGGCCTCTTGATGGCCCTCAGCCTGTGGTCGGTGGCAGTCGCGATCGAGCGCTGGCTTTTCTATCGGCGGGTCAATCTCTCTCAGTTCTCCAATGTGCTGCTGTTGGAACTCACCCTGACCAAACGTCTCGTGATCATCGGAACCGTTGCCGCCAACGCTCCCTATATTGGTCTCCTCGGGACCGTCCTTGGTATCATGCTGACGTTCCACACGATGGGCACCTCGGGCACGATGGCCGTCAACACCATTATGATCGGCCTGAGTCTGGCGTTGAAAGCCACGGCGGTCGGCTTGCTGGTGGCGATTCCCTGTGTTGTCATGAACAACGTGCTTCGTCGCCGCGTGTCCGAACTCTTGACCCAATACAAGGCCTTGCATGGAACGGGACATTGATCAAATCAACGTCATCCCGCTCGTGGATGTCATGTTGGTCTTGCTCGTCATCGTATTGACCACCGCGACGTTCATCAGCACGGGCCAGATTCCCGTGAACTTGGCCAAGGCCAAGGCCGTTGGCGACCGAAAGGACGTGCCCATCGTGATTACGCTGACGTCGGAAGGTGGTCTGTTTGTCAACGACCAACCGATTCCCGACGGCGGTCTCCCGACAGCGCTCACTGCGCAATCTCGCGAGTCCGCCGTCGTCGTCCGCGCGGATAAAGTGACTCTGCTGGAGAACTTTGTGGCGTTGGTCGACGAAATTCGCAACCTGGGGTTCCAACACGTCAGCCTGGAAGTCATCCGACTGTGATTCACGATTCAATGCCCCATCGCCTCGACAGAACCGGCCCCCGAGCGACAGGATGGCTCGTGTCCTGTCTGCTGCACGGCAGTCTGGCTTTCGCGGCGGCCCTTTTCGTGCAGCGCCTACAGTTGGCGCCACAACCGGAACCGTTCAGGTGGAACGTGGCAATGGTTGCGCCATTGTCGCCGCCGGCACCACCGGATCGAGAAGCCTCCGCACCGCCGGTCCAGGCGAAAACCGTCTCTGCACCGACAGCTCAACGGTCCGCTCCTCCCCCAACGGCTGTGGAGTCGGTAGCCGAACCGCTTGAAACTCGTGTCGAAACGACGACACCGCCTCCGTCACCCCTTACACCTGCGGCTGAAAAGCCAACGCCGACCACGCCGCCGCTAGCACCATCACCGACCGCGGAACTCACCGCCAAACCTGCCCGCGAGCAAGTTCCTTCTCCTCACGCCATAGAGGCAACAGACCAGCCCATCAAACAGGCCGAGCCGATCGCATCACCCGCGCCTCCTGTCGTTCCGTCGTTCCACCGCGCTCAGGCCGCGCCCGCTGTCCAGTCGCCTGATCCGCCCGCAGCGCCCCTCCATGCTGTCGTCACTGCTGAGCCGGCTCCGCCCTTGCCCACGCTCGATTCGGGCTCCCCGCAGCAGACACCCCCAGCCCACGCCGAACCGCCGCCCTCAGCCCCGAGTGATTCGACCGCGGTCATCAAGGAATCGCCGAGTTCTCCGTCGCCCGCGGCCACCTCCGGACCACAAGTCGCTCTCGCTGCCACCAGACAGACCAAGCCGGCCAAACTCGACTATAGATGGCTCGCCGATCTGATGGCGAGATGGATCGAGGACCTCGACAAACGCTATCCGGCGATGTTGCGATCGGAGGGGATTCAGGGGAAAGTCACGTTGACCGCGTTGCTCCACGAGGATGGGATGCTGAGCGACGTGCGCGTGGCCAAGAGTTCCGGCAACGCCATGCTCGATCAAGTGGCCGTCGAAGATGTGCGAAAAGGCCCTCCCGTCACGCTGTCTCGTCCGCTGGAACGCCCGCCGATGCCGGTGAAGTTCTCGATCATCTACGATCTGAAAACGGCCCGGTAACCGTCGCAGAACCGGTCTCACAGTCCAACTGTTTCCGGTCCCGCAATACCTCGGCCTGATCGAACGTTAGGACGATGCCCCATACCGTGCCTTTGTCTCATGGATAGCGCAATCGAGAGCGCAGCCCCGGCGATACCATGACCCTTCCCTGGTCATCGACAATAATCGCTTCCACGTCTGCCAATTGTTCGACCAAGGCCATGCCTCGTTCGGGGCCCAACACGAAGATCCCCGTGTCGAGCCCGTCCACGAGCGCCCCCTCCTTTCCGATCACGGTCACGCTCTGGCAGGACCGGGCGGGGCGCAAGGTCTGCGGGTCCAGAATATGATGATAGCGAACCCCGTCTCGTTCGAAGAACCGTTCATAATCTCCGGCCGTTGAAATGGCTTCATCCTTCAAATCGATGACGGCAAGCAGAGCCCCTTCCTGACGCGGATGCTTGATGCCCACGGCAAAACCAGCTGCGTCGGGAAGCACGCCGAACGTTTTGATATCTCCCGACAAGGCAACCACTCCTCCGCCGGCGCCCGCCCCTTTCATCGCTTCTACCGCCCGATCCGCGGCATAGCCCTTCCCGATGCCGCCCACATCGATCTTCATTCCCTCGTGCGGAAGAAAGATGGTCTGTGCATCCCGATCAAGTTGGATGCTGGCCCAATCGACGAGAGCCCTTAGCTGCTGCAACTCTGCCTCGCTTGGAATGTGTTGTCGCTCAGTGACGCTCCAAAGCTCGACTACAGGCCCGACTGCGATATTGAACCCTCCGTCCGTCAATCGCGCCAGCTCGAGCGAGCGAGCGACCAGATCAAAGGTCTCCCGGCTGACTGCCACCGGCTGACGTCCGGCCTCCGCATTGACGCGGGACAGTTCGCTGGCGGGAATCCAGGTGCTCAACAATCGTTCGAGTCGTTTGATCTCCTCGAATCCTGCTCGAATCGCCTTGTGGCCCCCCTCGTTGTCGGATGCCACCGCCGTGATGGAGACCAGCGTCCCCATGTGCATTTGGGCTCGCTTTACCAGCACGTAGGGGGAGGCAGATGGAACCCCTGCGCAGCCTGTCGCCAACATGAGCATCGAGCAGAGCCATCCCACGTGCCAGGTCCCCCGCATCGAGACACGAGGACCTCTCCCGGGAAACAACGTTCGAGGCGTACTCATGAACAAGGGGGAAATTATAGGAAACCAGGAAACGGATTGCATCCTGTTGAATGCGTCCAACGGAACAGCCTCTTGACAGACAGGGGAGAATTGAGATATTAATAATCGTTCTCAATTTCATTTTCAATCACCTTACGTATCATGAATACCGCGAACACTCCCGCCTCGGAACGCTGTCAGGGTAGTGAAACCCGCTGTGAGTGCGGCCAGTTGATCGCCAAAGTTGTCGAAGGAGGGCTGGAGCTCAAGTGCAAGCGTTGCAAACGCATCGTCTTGATCCCCTTCTCCGCCATCGAAGGAGCTGGCACCCTCGCGTCATGAATCGATCGATCGATGAAAGGAGGTCTACCGCGGAGTACGCTCCGTTTGTTCGTGCTTCCATCTCACTTGTTCACCACGCACAGACCAGAGACCACCGAGTCCCGAGTCAGACCACCATCTTACTCATCATGGAGGATACCGATGACAATGCGGTCAATCCTCGGGGCTCTCGTCATCGCCAGTTTGCCGGTCATGCCGGTCTGGGCAGAAACCATGACCCCCGAGGAGATCAAGAAGTTGGTAGATGAAGCAGTAGAAAAGCGCCTCCGAGAACGCGATGGCCGGGAGACCCCTCGTGAACGGAAGGACGGCGCGACGGGCGAATCCACCCAGTCAGGAATTGGCGCTCTGCCAGACGTCGGGAAGGAACGCCGCGCGGATCAACAGCCGCCCCTTTCATTCGGGTCAAGCGGATCCGGCCGGTTGGTGTATGCCAAACCGTTCGTGTCATTTCCCAAAGCGATCGTCGGCGGTTATATGGACCTCCAGTACCGTACCCACCGCAAAGCTGTGCTCGAGTCAGGCTATGGTCAAGGCACGACTAATGGGTTTGACCAGCAGCGATTCGTCCCGTTCATTTACGCGGACATCACCGAGCACCTGAAGTTTGCTTCTGAAATCGAAATCGAACACGGGATTCGTGGGAACACGGGTGAGAACGAAATCAGTCTCGAATTTGCGCACATCGACTATCTGATGCACGAACTCGTGAACATTCGGGCAGGAATCCTGCTCATTCCCCTCGGCAAGTTCAACTTGCTTCACGACTCGCCGTTGAACGACTTGACCGATCGGCCGATCGTCAGTCGATTGGTCATTCCATCGACCATGTCAGAGACCGGCACAGGACTCTACGGCACGTTCTATCCAGGTCGGACCGGCAAAATGGATTATGAAGTCTATTTTACGACCGGCCCATGCGGGTATAATTCCGATGGCTCTCCCCGCGTCACCGAGGACGGCGGCACCAAAAATTCCCGCCAGCGGAAATGCGCCTCCGATGACGGATTCGATATCAATAACGGAAAAGCGGTTTCCGGTCGTCTGGCCTACAGTCCTATGCTCGGGGTGGAAGTCGCCGGATCCGGTTACTTCGGCAATCAATCCGCGACAAGCTACAATCCCCTCAGCATCTTCGCGGTAGACTGGACGCTTCAGAAGGGACCGTTTGAACTCATCGGCGAGGCAGCCTGGGCCTATGCCAGAGGAAACTCACGCGCTATTGCTGGAAGTACCTTCGGTCCCGCCCCTGGGTCGCTGCTATTGGGAGTGAACACCCTCAACCCAGCCGCAACTCCTCCTCAGCGGTTGCAGGGGTTCTACATCCAAGGCAATTACCACTTCATGCCGTCCTTCTTGACGAAACTTTCACCCAAACGATTCGGCGAGGGATCAACGTTTACAGCAGTCGTTCGGTACGACCGGGTCAATTTGAACTTGGACAACAAGGGAGAAAATGCGGGCGAGTTGGAACAGATTTCGTTCGGCCTCAACTACCGCCCGATCGAAGATGCGGTTATCAAGATGAGCTATCAGTATATGCCGAAAGCATTCGACCCGAACTCGGGGCAACGGATTCACGATAGCGCGTTCGTGATGTCAGTGGCGACATATTTCTAGGGAGCTGGGGGAGGCCTCACTCAGTAGAGGTCTCCCCGCAGCAATGTCATGTACAACAGCCGGCTTCTGGGTATGATCCCCGTCTTGCCTCTCCTGGTGTTAACAGCCTGTGCTGGGCTGAGCGGCAGCCGTGATTCCTACTTCGTTTGCTCCTATGACACGGTTTGGGAAGCCGCGACAGATACGATGAAAGGCTACTCCATCACTTCGCAAGACAAAATCAACGGGACCATCGAAACCGCCTGGATCGAAATGGAAGGCGAGAAGCGACCATATGGGCTCTTCAGACGCGAGGGCTTCGGCAACCTCGAGCGCGCACGCATGACAGTCTCCGTCAAGAAGATCGACGACGTCTCATCCGTCAGCTTGTTGGAAGCTCGCCAGCGTTGGCATGCTCGCGGCGGGGCCACCTCCCAGGCAGCCAAGTGGTGGCCGGTCGAACCCTCCGCGGAAGTGATGGAAGAGGTCACGGGAAAGCTCAATGCCCGCCTCAAAGAAAAGGGTTGCGAGGCCACATCATGACGATGCGCCTGTGCTCTTTGTTAATCGCCCTCGTCATGCTGTCGGCCGTCCCAGCCCGGGCCGAACGCATATGGGATAGCGACCTCAAGCGGTATCTGACGGAGCAAGAAACGACCATCGCAGAAGTTTTCATGAGCGAGGAAGAGGGAGTCAAGGTCATGCTCCCCAAATCCGAACGAGTTCGCAAAGACGTGATCAAACTCAGCGCGGAAAAGAAAACCCAGATCGAGGAACGCATCGGTTGGAAATTCCCGGAACAATCCTTCGAGGTGTATATCGGTGAAACCGGCACACAGATCGATGGCTACGCGTTGGTCCAGAATACCATTGGCAAGCACAAGCCGATGACATATCTGGTCGGCATCGATAGCACGGGCCATGTGTCCGACATCGAACTGTTGGTGTTCCGCGAATCGCGCGGCAGCGAAATCCGCCAGAAGCGATTCAACGCCCAATACGAAGGGAAAACGGTGCTCGATCCCGTGCGCATCAACAAAGACATCATCAACATCAGCGGCGCGACGATGTCCGTGCGTTCCATGAGCGCGGGAATCAAGCGCGTGTTGGTGCTAGTCGATGAGTTCTATCTGAAGCCGGCCGGCATCGGCAGCGACACCGTCGCCGCCCGCAAGTCAGAAAAGAGCATTCTCACTTCGATCTTTGGGAACTAGCAGAAGCGGACCGAGCGTTCCGGCATGCGAAACTTCAATCAGCGCTTCAAACTGCGCGATTCGGATCGCCACATCCGATTGTTGTACACGCTCTTTTTGCTGGTGATGTTGGCAGGATTCGCCTTCTCGTTCTTTTGGGCGCACAGCATGACGGGCTTGTCGCCGCAGGGTGTTGCTGATCACTATCGCGGGTCCGATGCGACGTTTGGCGAGCCCATGTCGTTTCGTGAACTGGCGGAGATCACGCATTTTCATCTCTTTACGATGCCCGTCGTGTTCATGATCCTGATCCATGTCATGTACCTGACGAGCGCAAGCCATGGCCTGAAGGCCGCCATGACGTGGGCGGGATTTGGCGGCGTGTTCCTCGATCTTCTGTCCCCGTGGCTGATCACCTATGTCTCCCCGGTGTTTGTGATCACGATGCTGACCGGCGACACCTTGATGACGGTCAGCTTCCTGGTCATGCTCGCTGTGCCGCTCTATGAGATGTGGGTCTTAGGACTGCCGTTGATGGGCGGCAAACGCCCGCAGGATTCGTGATGATGTAGGTCGTTTTCAGAACTTCTCAGCGGCCAGCGGTTGTTCACCCAGAGCCCAGGATCACATCGGTGGTTCTGGGCTCTGACATTTTTATGGAGGAGATTACATGCAGATCGACACCCTGGAACAAGTTGAGCCGGTCATTTTGAAATTTCAGGGTTTGCTCCAGAAGATCAACCGCCTTCAACTTCCAACGACCTCACGACGCGATGTCGAATCCATCCTGGTCCGCCAAGTGAGCAAGGAACTCGACTGTGCTCTCCCCTGGCAGGCAGGCCACGGGGTACATACCGCCGCCGTCGCATGCACAATCGGACAGAGATTGGCCCTGCATGCCGGCGAGCTTCACGACCTCACGCTTGCGGCGCTGCTTCATGATATCGGACTCTTGATGCTACCGGCTCGGCTCAGAACTGGCGGGGAACCGCTTGATCCGGAATCCTACGTCGCCATCCAGAATCATTCCCGGCTCGGAGCAAATCTGTTGCAGCCGTTCGCGTTCTTGAGGGAGGCGTCAAATCTCATCGCCCACCATCACGAGCGATGGGATGGATCGGGGTATCCGTACGGCATATGGGGCGAGTGCATCCCCCTGGGAGCCAGAATCCTTGCGGTGGCCGACGCATTCGAAGCCATTCAGGTCCCGGAGGTCTCCGGTTACATCGCGCGCGATCGAATCGCGCTTCGGATCCTGCGGGTGGCCTCAGGAACCCAATTCGATCCTTCTGTCGTGGATGCACTGGCAGTCGCTGTGCTGGAAACGGATCTCAACCGGGACAGGAGAGGAGTTATTTCTTGATCTGCTCGGAGAGGTAGCGGACTAGACCGACCTGATCAATCGTGCGCAACTGAGTTTCGAACCAATCGACGTGCTCTTCCGAGTCCACCACCATCTCTTCCAACATGTGACGCGTGGTGAAATCTCCGACCTTGGCACAGTGGGCGATGGCCTTACGAAGTAATTCCACATCCGCTCGTTCGAAATCCAGATCGGCCGCAAACAGCGCCGCCACGTCCCGCCCGTGTGCGACGGCATCGAGATGCTCCACATCGGGCGTCCCGTCCAGGTATAGGACATGGTCGATCAGGCCGGAGGAATGGCCGACTTCTTCATTGGCAAGAAGGCTGTAATGGTCGTGCAGCCGGCCGTAGCCCCAATTGTTGCACATGGCCGCATGCAACAGATACTGGTGCACAGCCGTGAGTTCCGCTTTCAGGACCTGATTAAGGAATTCCAGGATGCCTTCTTTGGCTTTCATCATCCGCCTCAGGATTCTGTCTTGATCTGTTCAGAGAGGTAGTTCTCGATCCCCACCTGCTTGATCGTTTCCAGCTGGACTTCGATCCAGTCGATATGGGCATCCACGTCTTTGACCATGTCTTCGAGCATATGCCGCGTCGTGAAATCCGCGGCCTTCGTGCAATGCACGACGCCCTCGCTCAGCATCGAGAGCATTTCCTGTTCGGATTTCAGATCCAGCTTGAGTTGCTCTGGGACGGTTTCGCCAACATGGACCGTGTTGAGGCGCTGCACGTTCGGCACACCCTCCAGGTACAGGATGTGCTCGATCAACTCCTCGGCATCTTTCATCTCATCGATACTGCGCTCCCGCACCTTGCGGTGGAGGCGTTCATAGCCCCAGTTTTCACACATCTTCGCATGGACGAAATATTGGTTGATGGCAGTAAGATCCGCCGTCAGGACTTTGTTGAGGATGTTGACAACGCCCTCCTTCGCTTTCATGGTAGCCTCCTCTTCACCTCGATTCTCATGCCGACCGCACGCCCAATCGCCTTGCAGACCCATTATCATCACGCCACGCATCGCCGTCAACTTGCTGGGCGGATCCTTCTTGATCCTGTCTCTCAGTTTCGGCGATCTGAATTCTCAATCTCGTATGGCAACGCGGCGCACGCACAGCATATGGCAGGCAGGCTGCTCTATTCACACGGATAGGCCCGATGGACGGACCGCCCGGAGAGGGAAAGGCCGGAATGAGTGTTCCCGCACTCTTGAAAGAGCCATCGGCAGAATGGTAAATTTTAGCAGTAATGCACCGTTCGAGCTGACAACGGCGGACGAAGTGATCGTGGCGACGGTACCGGTGGTCTGTACACAGACCTGCACCCAGCAGAAGTCGATGGGTTGCGTCCGATCGGACAAGAGCGACTGGTGGGGATTGAAAGGCGTAGCAGCGGGACCGCGGCCATCATGATGAGGCGGATTGCACGATCAACCCTCAGCGTGCTATTCATCCTTGTCGGAGCAGTCCTCTTCCCCAGCCTCGCTGCTGCGCATGGAGCGGTCGCAATTGAAGAAGACATCTGCGTCCGCCGGGTCGGCGGAAACATGGTGCATTTCAGCGCCTACCAGCCGCAATTCGAGCCCAAGGCCCAGTACTGCACGGAAATTCCGGATGAGGGCGACACCTTCTTGGTCGTAGACCTGGTAGACCAGGGGTTGCGCAACACACCGGTGGGCGTACGGATCGTGAGAGGGGTCAACGAGAAAGCGGAAGATCAGACGGTAGCCTACTGGCAGCCGGTCTCCCACCCGGACGGAGTCGTTCGGGGCGAAGCCAAACTGGACAAGGGCTTATACAAAGTAATCATTACGGCAGAAGGGTCGAGTCCGTCCTATTACCTGTTGCGGGTACAACAGGTCGACTATTCGAAGCTTGCGCGTAAAGCGGTGGGACCGTTGACCGGGTTGCTCCTGCTCGCCTTGGTGGCGTACGAACTCTCAAAATCAGGGCGAGTGCGCAATTGGTGGGCATCCCGCCGAACCTAAGAAACTGGATGGTGTGCAACTCGCCGTGTAGGCGCGCAAACATCAACTTCATCATTCCAAAAAGAGGATCTTCATGAAGTCTTTCCCATGCCTGAAACTCATCGTTGGATATGCAGTCTTGGCGGTCGGCGTTCTCTTCTCCACACAGGCCCGGGCTCACGGTGGACTGTCGATGGCAGAAGACATGTGTAAACTCACGGTCGGCCCGTACATGATGCACTTCACCGGCTATCAACCCGATCAGACGCAAGCGAAGCAGTTCTGTGAGGATATTCCGGCGACCGGCAACACCGTGGTCGTACTCGATTATATCGAACAGGAACTCCGCGCCCTGCCCCTCGAACTTCGGATCATCAAGGATACGGGCTCGGAGGAGAATCTTGAGACCATCACGCTCGTGCACCTGCCCGCCAAGGTCTACGCCAACGGATCAGTCGATTTCGAGTTCAACTTCGAGAAGCCAGGCAGGTTCGTCGGCCTGGTCACAGTGGGTGAAAAAAAAGAGTATCTCTCGCGATTCCCTTTCTCGGTCGGGGAATTGAACATCTTTTCCCGCTATTTCATGTCGATCTATATGGTCCCGGTTGTGGCGCTTCTCGCGGTGGTGGCGCTGTTTTACTTCAAGCGCGATCGTCGCAAGTCTCAGGCAGTCACGGCTTCGTAGGCAGCGGGGAACTGGAGATCGCTGTTCCGAATCAACAAGGCAGGACGGCCAAGGTCATACTGCGGTAGAGCACCCTGATGATGTCTTTGCGATTCTCTCATACCTGGGTCTGCGTTGTGATACTCATGCTCGGGATTCCGCTCTCGGCAGAGGCCCAACACGGGCACGAACTGGCAACGGACACCTGCGTGCTTCATATCGGGCCATACAAGATGTACTTCAACAGCTATCAGCCTGAGACCTACTACGACAGGCAATTCTGCCAGGAGCTTCCGACGGTGGGGAATACGGTGTTGGTGCTCGACTATGTCGAACAGGAACTCCGCTCGCTGCCTATCGAGGTGCGAATCATCAAGGATACGGGCTCTGAGCAGAATCTGGAGACCATCACGCTCGTGCACCTGCCTCCTAAGGTCTACCCCACCGGCTCGATCGATGTGAAGTACAACTTCGATAAGCCCGGCAAGTTCGTCGGTCTGGTCTCGATCGGCGAAAAGCAGGAACATGTCTCACGATTCCCGTTCTCGGTCGGGGAATCGGGAATGATTTCGCACTTCACGCACTACATGATGATCATCGTCCCGCTCGTAGTGGGTGTGGGAATCGTGGTGATTTTCTATTTCATGCGCGATCGTCGCAAATCTCCGGAAGTCAGCGTGTCATAGACAACCGGCCGCCCGCTCGCCGGAATACCTGCGTCGAACCCAGACGGCCGACCGGTGACGTGACTTTCGCGCGCGGCCGTCACGGACGAGGAAACATGATGAGAGATTCATCGGCGATTCACGGGCCCTGGCGTGTCAACTTGTTAGGCGCGATCATTGCGATGGCGGTCTGCGCGCCGGTTCATTCGGCACTGGCGCATGCCCTGTTAATCAAGGCGGAACCGCCGCGGCGGGCGGTGCTCGCGAAGCCACCGGCGCAGGTTCGACTCTGGTTCAATGAAGAAATTGAAGGCGAGTACGCCTCGCTCGCCGTCCTCGACAGCGAGAAGCATCCCGTCACAGACGTCAAGCCCCATCTCTCACCGGATGACCGCAAGTCGATCGTCCTGCCGCTGCCGGAGCTGGCCTCGGGAAAATACTCCGTGAAGTTCCGTGTGCTCTCGGTGGATGGTCACGTGGTGGATTCGTCCTTCGAGTTCACGGTAAAGGGCACAGTCCAGAACAAATGAGCGAGGCCGTCGGCGCGCTGTTTCGCTGCATCCAGCTCGCCTCCAACATGGTGCTCATCGGTGGTTGCGTGTTTCTGGCAATTGCCTGGCGCGAGCAACCCACCTTCGACAATCCCCGGCTCATCCGTCTGGAGCGGGCCTTGCCCTGGCTGGCGGTCACGCTGCTACTGGGATTGCTGGGACTACTGGCCGCGACCGCAGCAGGCGCCACAGGCATCGCCGAAAACCTCTGGCGCCCAGAGGCGTGGTTGGATTTTGTCCGGAAGACGCGCATCGGTTTCATCTGGACGATACGCGCTGCTTGTGCACTGGTCGTACTGGGTGTCACTCTCTATCTTCAGATGGCTCCCAGAGCGCGTTGGCGCTACCTCCTCTGTGCAACGATCGCTGCCCTGCCGCTGGTTAGCGGATCATTCGCCAGCCACTCCGCAGCCGAAGCACGGTCGGTCACGGCAATCCTGCCCTACGCGCTCCATCTCGTACTGGCCAGCTTGTGGTTCGGCGCGCTTCCAGGCGTCCTTGCCGTCTTGGTGGCCTCCACCGAGAAGCGGCTGGACAACTCAGCAGGAGGGCCCGGCCTCCAGACCCTGAAGCGGTTCTCGGCGATGGCCCTGCCGGTCATGGTGGGGATCGTGGCGACCGGCCTCCTCGTGGCCGACCGGATGGTGGACACCAGCTACGCCGCCTTGGTCGCCACGGCATACGGCTGGTTCCTCATCACAAAACTGGTGCTCCTCGCCGTGATTCTGTCGATCGCTGCGCGTGCGCATTTCGTCTGGCTGCCGTCGCTCACAGGAGATTCGCAGACGGCGGAAACCGGCAGGCGAGGACTGCGGAAGTGGCTCGCCATCGAATTCACGCTTGCGTTGGTGCTGGTCGTGGTGGCCACCTTGCTGGCAAACGCCGTGCCGGCGAAACATGTCGTCATCGACCATTGGCCCTATCCCTTCCGCTTCTCCATCGATGCGACCTGGGGCGACTGGCTTGTGAGGACGATTGTGCTGGCCGGAGTTGCGCTGCTCGGTCTGGCGGCCGGGCTGGTGGCGCTCGGTCGAGCCAAGCGGTGGGGGAGAGCACGGCGCATCGCCATCCCGGCCGTGCTGGCGGCCTGCGCGCTCTTCCTGGTACTGTTTCCCCTGGCCGTTCAATCCTATCCGGAAACTTACCAAAAGACGCCGGTCCCGTTCGATGCCATTTCCATCGCCAACGGGATGACGATCTTTGC